>MNFJ01000092.1 GCA_001918155.1 Deltaproteobacteria bacterium 13_1_40CM_4_68_19 | reverse complement strand
TGGCAGAGCGCCGATGCGGCGGTGGTGGCGGCCCGCGCCAATCTGCGCGCCGGCGCCGAGGACCGGGCGCGCAACTGGCTGCGCCGCGCGCTCGAGGCCGGCGCTCCGCCGGCGGCGGTGCGAGCGGATCCCGAGTTGGGATCGATCGCCTGACCTGCACCGCCAAACGCCCACATTCCGCAGCGCGGGAAAAATTGCGCGGGTCTCCGCGCGCCCCGATAACGATCGCGTCGCGCGATCGCGCGCGGCGGAGGGGAACACATCGTGAAGCTCGCTCGCAGGATCCTTGGAGGTGTCACCGCCGCGCTCTGCGCCTGCTCCGGATCGTCGCAACCCAGCGCCAGCGGCACCATCGGCATGGCGGCGGACGTCTCGGCGCTGAGGAACGACGGCTCGCTCGCCCATGTCACCGCCACGGTGCTCGATGCGCAGGGACAACCCGCGAGCGGATCCGTCGCCTTCACCGCCTCCGCCGGAAACCTCAATGGCAGCGGGACGACCGCCCTCAGCGTTGCGCTCAACGCGGCAGGACAGGCCACGGTGACCTATGCGTGCGACGTCAGCATCGACCCCGCGCGTTGCGGCCCCGGAAGCGTCGCGGTCAACGCGACCTGGTCGGGAGTCACGAACGGGATGCGACTGACCTTGCAGGGATTGTCCTCCTCGACCGACGCAGGGTCGCCCGACGCAGGGTCCTCGGGCGGCACGGATGCAGGAACAGGCGGTTCCGGGTCGGCCGGCCCCGCGGCTTCGATCACCGTGGTCTCCGCGACCCCCGGCGTCCTCGGCCTGAAGGGATCCGGCATCCAGGAGACGGGTCTGACGACCTTCCTCGTGACCGACTCGAGCGGCAGGGCGGTGTCGGGCGCTACCGTATCCTTCGGGCAGAACCAGCCGGCGCTCGTCACGTTGGCGCAGACCAGCGCGGTCACCTCCGCCTCGGGCACCGTATCGGTCGGTTACGACGCGGGTCCGCTGGTCGGCATCACCGCGATCACCGCCACCGTCGCGGCTACTGGAGCGGCCGGGTCCCAACCGATCGCCGTCCGCGGCGCCAGGCCGTCGGCGTCGGGCTTCTATTTCCGCTGTTCGAAGACGAACCTGCCCGTCTACACCACGACGCTGGAGTACGAGACGACGACCTGCACGGTGCGGCTCTCCGATCGGTACGGGAACCGGGTGGGAATCGCTACCCCGGTCAACTTTGCCGCTGAAGCCGGAGCGATCAGCGCAAATGCCGTCACCAAGCCGTTCGACTTCGCCACTCCGGCGGATCCCGACGAGGGAAGCGTCACCGTCACCTTCTCCAGCGACATGGGCAGGGGTTTCGGTCCGGTGGAGACCTCCCCGATCGCCGGGGAGCCGTCCGTCGGCAACGCGAATCCGCGCGACCAGTTGGTCACCATCATCGCCATGGTGCGCGGCGAAGAAGCATTCGTGGATGCGAATCTCGATGGGCAGTACAACGCCGGCGAGCTCTTCGTCGATCAGGGCGACCCCTTCATCGACTCGAACGACAACAATGCCTACACCGGCGACGAGGCCACCGAGCCGCGCTTCTGCGGCGGCACGGACTGCTCGACCTACCACGGCCCGAATGGCCTGTGGGACAGCGATCGGACCATCTGGGTACCCACCTGGATCGCATTCACGGATGCGCCGAAGGTCACAGTGGACCCGTGGACTCCATCGAGCTGCGTCGATTACGTCGACAACAACGTCCCCAATCCCTCCAGCGCGTCGACGGGGGTATCGTTCCGCGACGGCTCGCTGAACGCGCCGGCCGCCGGAACGACGTATGACGCGAGCTTCGTGGGAGCCCCTTCAGGCCTGACCTTGAACACCCTGTTCGGATTCGATGAGCTGGAGAACGTGGGTTCGAGCGATCCGTTCTGGCAACGCGTATCCGAAGCCAACGTGAACCAGCCCTGCACCGTGGCCACCACCACCAACGGCGCCTGCGTCATGCAGACCCGGTTCGGGCCATTTGACGATGGCCATCGGCTCGTCTTGCAGGTCGACGATACGAACAAGACTCCCGCCGCGGCAGCCCCCGGGCATGTGTGTGGCGGGGCGCCGACCGCGGGGACCAACCTGGGCTCGTTCACCATCCAAGTCCAGGCGAAGGGTCCGCACAACGACGCGAGCGCATACACCAACGGAACATACGCGTACTGAGCGTTCGACTCCGGATGCTCGCCCTCGCGCGTGGGCGGTTGCGAGCCATCGTCCTTGACCGGCGCCTGCGGGCGAAGCATCTTGCGCGCCCCATGTCGTCCGGACGGAAACAGTTCTTCCCGAACGCCACCGACGCCGAATGGCGCGACTGGCGCTGGCAGCTGCGCCATGGCGTGCGCTCGCTCGCCGAGCTCGAACGGTACATCCGGCTGACCGACGACGAGCGCCGGGGCTGCGCGGAGACGAGCGGCATCTTCCGTCTGGGGATCTCGCCGTACTACCTGAGCCTGATCGATCCGGACCATCCGTACTGCCCGGTGCGGATGCAATCGATCCCGGTGGCGGAGGAAGCGCACACGCATCCGGGCGAGCTGCGCGATCCGCTGGGCGAAGATCGGCACCGGCCCGTCCGCGCCATCGTGCACAAGTATCCCGATCGCGTCCTGCTGCTCGCGGTCGACCATTGCTCCGTCTACTGCCGCCACTGCACCCGCCGCCGGATCACCTCCGGCGAGGAAGGCGGCATCTCCCGCGAGGAGCTGCAAGAGGCGATCGCGTACCTGCGCGGCCATCCCGAGGTGCGGGACGTGCTCGTCTCCGGGGGCGATCCGCTGCTCCTCTCCACGGCGCGCCTGCTCGAGCTGCTCGAGGGGATCCGGAGAGTGCCGCACGTGGAGATCGTGCGCATCGGAACGCGCATTCCCGTCTGCCTGCCGATGCGCGTCGACGACGAGCTGGCGCGGGCGCTGCGCACCTTCGCGCCGCTCTTCGTGGTGACGCACTTCAACCACGCGAAGGAGATCACGCCAGAGGCGCGCGAGGCCTGCGCCCGCCTGGTCGACCACGGCATCCCGGTCGAGAACCAGGCGGTGCTGATGCGGCGGGTGAACTCGAGCGCCCGGGCGATCAAGGACCTGATGCAGAAGTGCCTGACCATGCGCGTGCGGCCCTACTACCTGCACCAGATGGACGTCGCCGAAGGCCTCGAGCATCTGCGCACGCCGCTCTCCCGCGGCGTCGAGATCCTGCGCGAGCTGCGCGGCTGGACCAGCGGGCTCGCGGTTCCGCACCTGGCCGTCGACCTGCCCGGCGGCGGAGGCAAGGTGACGATGCAGCCCGACTACGTGCTGGAGAAGCGGGCCCGGGAGACCGTCTTTCGCAACTACCGCGGAGAGCGGTTTTCCTATCCGGAGCCTCGCGAAACGGACTGCAACGTTCCCTACGACGAAGTCTTCTACGGGGCCAGGCAAGAGGACCGCCGTCCCAGGCTGCCGGTGCTCCCCTGATCTCCCAGGTCCTCGAAGCGGTCGCCGCCTGGATCCAGGGCGTGATCTCGGCCATGGGCTATGGAGGCATCGCCGGCCTGATGGCGATCGAGAGCGCCTGCATTCCGCTGCCCTCGGAGGTGATCATGCCGTTCGCGGGCAGCCTGGTGCCTGCCGGCAGGTTCACCCTCTTCGGCTGCGGGCTGGCCGGCGCCATCGGCTGCGTGCTCGGGAGCATCCCGGCCTACTACCTCGGGGCGTACGGCGGCCGGCCGCTGATCGTGAAGTACGGACGCTACGTCCTGCTCTCGGCGGAGCACCTCGACCAGGCCGAACGTTTCTTCGCCCGGCGCGGCGACGTGACGGTGTTCGTGGCGCGGCTCCTTCCCGTCGTGCGCACGTTCATCGCCTTTCCCGCCGGGGTTGCGCGCATGCCCATGGGAAAGTTCGTCGCTTACACCTTCGCCGGATCCTTGCCCTGGTGCCTGGGCCTTGCCTGGGTGGGAATGAAGCTCGGCGAGCACATCGACGAGCTGAAGCCCTGGTTCCACCGCTTCGATGCGGTGCTGGTCGCAGCCGGACTGGTAGCGGTCGCCTGGTTCGTCCGCAAACAGCTCAAGGCGCGGCGCGCGCTCTCCTGAACCGGAGCGCTTCCGCGGGTGGGAACGGCGGTTCCCACATCTCCCCTGCCGATCCGGTCGCCACGATGGCCGCCCGCTTGCACTTCTGCCGGCCGGACGCGGGCGGGGAGGCGGCACATGGGGTCGGGCCGGGTCGGGATGGCGTGGGTGCTGGCGGCGGGCATCGGGTGCGCGCACCTCGGCGCGTCGCGTCCAGACAAACCCGTGCTCGCGGCGGGAAAGTACGCAGTGGAGTCGATCCGGTCCCGCGCGCAGCTCGATGGCGTGGACCAGCTGATCGAGATCAGCGAGACCGGCACGAAGTTGACGGACGCGAACGGCGCGGAGCACGTCCTGACCGAGCGGGGAGCGCTGATGCTCGGGGAGGACGGGCTCTGCCGCCTCGCCCTGGCCGTCTCCGTCGATGGCGAGGAGCCGGGGATCTCCGACCGCACCTGCCGCTGGAACGTCGAGGGCGACCGCTTCCTGCTGGGGGATGCGAGCGGTACCGGGACGCGCACCGTGTACCAGGTCCAGCGGAGCGGAGGACGGGTCGTGCTGGAGGGAATGTCGGATGTGGACCCGCAGGGGAAGGTGATCGGGAACGCTCGCGGAGAGCGCATCGTCCTCGTGGAGCGCGCCCCGGAGCTCGCGGGCCGATCGGTCGACCGCACTTCCGAGGAGCAGGCTGCGCGCGAGATCCAGGAGTACTTGCACGATCTGTAGCATAGACTGCGGAGCGTGAAGCTCTTCCTCACCTCCAGGCTGCTCTCTGCGGCTGGAATCGCGCACGGCTTTTCGCTGCGGTCGGGCGGCGTGTCGTCCGGGCCGTTCTCCTCCCTGAACCTGAGCGCCTCCGTCGGAGACGACGAGGCGGCCGTGCGGGAGAACCACGAGCTGCTCCGCGCGGCGGCCGGTCTGACCGGCCGGATCGCCACCGCGCACCAGGTGCACGGGGATCGCGTGGTGGACGCGCGGATGCAGGAGATCTTTCCGCCCACCGCGGCACAGGAACCGGGCGCCGACGCCGTGCTGGCGCTCGCGGACGGCGCGGTGGGAGTGCGCGTGGCGGACTGCGTCCCCATTCTCGTCCGCGCAGGAGCGGCGGCGGCAGCGGTCCATGCCGGCTGGCGCGGGACCCGGCTGCAGATCGCCGGCCGCGCCATTCGCGCGCTGCAGCATGCGGCCGGAGCGGATCCCGCGCGGATGCTGGCGGCGATCGGGCCCTGCATCGGCCGGTGCTGCTACGAGGTGTCGCAGGACCTCGCGGCGACGTTCCGCGCGCTGTTCGGACCGGAAGCGGCCGACGATCCCGCCGGCAATCCGAAGCCGCATCTCGATCTGCGCTACTGCGTCGAGCAGTCGCTGCTCCGCGCCGGCGTGCCCCGGGAGCGCATCGAGCAGGTCGAAGGGTGCACATCCTGCGACAGTGGCGCATTCTTCAGCCACCGCCGCGACAAAGGGCGCACAGGTCGGCATCTTGCCTTCATCGAAATCCGCGACCTCTGACCTCTTTCTTTGACTTGTCAGGCCCCCCACGTAGATCATCGATCGGCGCGGCGCGTGTGCCGCGCGACGGGGAATCCCCTTGCGCTTCCGCTTGCTCGCCACCGCCGCCTTGCTCGCCGCCTGCGCGGGCGCGCCCGCGCGGCCAGCGCTGGAAGCCGACGATCTGAGAGAGCTTCGCAGCCAGCTGCAAGCGCAGTCGGCGGTGATCGCGCAGCAGCAGCGGCGCATCGAGGAGTTGGAAGTGAAGCTCGCCGCGCTGGCCGCGAGGACGCAGGCCGCGCCAACGCACGCGGCGCCAGCGCGCGTCGAACCGCGGCCGCCGCTGAAGACCGTCAAGGTGGGCGGGCGCCTGCGGCGCAGCGACCGCCTCAATCCGGTCGAGCACGCGCCGCGGCTCCCCAGCACCGTGGAGCTTCGGGATCCCGACCCCGACGCGCTGGCGCGCCTGGAGACGGACTCGACGGTCGCACGCGAATTCGTAGCCGATCACACCTGGGCGGAGGCGGTGCGAAAGCTCAACGAGGGCCACCACGCCGAGGCCGAGGCCGATCTGCTGGCGTTCGCCGCCGCCTACCCCCAACACAGCGCGGCCGACAACGCGCTCTACCTCGCCGGGCTCGTGCGCGAGGTCCGCGGCGACTGCGGCGGCGCGCTGCAGCTCTTCGAGGCGGTCCCGGTGAAGTATCCGGCGGGCGACGCGGTGCCACAGGCCCAGCTGGAACGGGGTCGGTGCCTGCGCATCCTCGGCCGCAAGGGCGAGGCCAAGTCGGTTCTGAACCAGCTTTCCGAGGAGCACCCGCAGGCGCCCGAGTCGGCGCATTCGCGGCAGCTCCTGCAGGGTCTGTAGAGGGAGGGAGCGATGCGGACGCGGACGATCGCGCGGTGGCGCAGGGCAGCATTGGGCGGGGCGCTGGCGTTGCTTCTCGCGGTACCCTTGCGCGCGCAGCAGGACGCGCCGCCGCCGCCCGCTCCGCCGCAGGCCACGGAACCGCAGGCTGAGCAGCCGCAACGTCGGCAGTCGCCGCAGGTCCTGGAGGTGCCGCAGGAGGACACGCGCCGGCCGCGGGCGAAGAGCGCGCCCATCACCGAGCAGAGCCCCCGCCCACCGCCGGATGACAGCATCAAGCCGGTGGCCGGCGCGCCGGAGGAGTACACCATCCAGAAGGGCGACACGCTCTGGGACCTCTCCCAGAAGTTCCTCAGCAACCCGTGGTACTGGCCGAAGATCTGGAGCCTCAACCCCTCGATCGAGAACCCGCACTGGATCTACCCGGGCAACAAGCTGCGCATCGTGCCCGGGGAGGGGGGATCGCAGGCCCCCGCGCAGGTCCAGACGGAGATGGAGCCCGGCATCGACGCGACGGCGCTGAATGCTCCCGAGGAGCAGGAGACGCCGCCCGGAGCGTCGCCGGAAACGTCGGTGACACTGCCTGACACGGCGGATCTCGAGGTGGTCGGCAAGAACAGCCGGGAGGGCCGCGCCGCGCTCAGCACCGTCAGCGCCAGCGGGAAGCTCGCCTTCTCGCCGCCTCCGGTCCTCAGCGTGCGCGCCAGCGGCCTCGTCACGCCCGAGGAGATGCGCGGTGCGGGCACCCTCGAGGCGTCGTTCGAAGAGAAGCAGATGCTCGCCACCTACGACACGGCGTACGCGCGCTTCAGGGACGAGGTGCCCGCCCGTCCCGGCGACAAACTGCTGATCTTCCGGCCCGAGGGACCCATCGTGGACCCGATCTCGCACCGCACGCTGGCGCGCCAGACGAAGACCGTGGGCGTCGCCAAGGTGCTCTCCCTGCAGGGCAGGCAGGCCACCGTCCAGATCGAGCGGACATTCGAAGAGGTGGAGCGCGGCGACTTCGTTCGCCCGTGGGTCGCGCAAGACAAGCGCATCGCGCCGCGCGCCAATACCGCCGACGTCATCGGCAAGATCGTCCAGTCCGTGAACCCCACTCTCACCACATACGGCGAGGCGCACGAGGTCTTCATCGATCGCGGCTCCGACGATGGTGTACAGGAGGGGAACACGTTCGCGGTCGTTCGCCAGGGCGACGGGCTCAATGCCACGCTGGTGACGAAGTCATTCACCGCGGGAAGCCAAGGGGCCCGGGCCGCGAGGGCCGATGTTCCCGAGGAGAACGTCGGCCTGCTGCTGGTCATCGATACGCGCGAGCACTTGAGCACGGCGGTGGTCGTCAAGAGCGTTCGCGAGCTGCAGGCTGGCGACCTCGTCGAGATGCGCGCGTCCGGAGCAGGCGGCGGCCTTCAATAGCTTGGAGCCTACGAGTCAGAGCAACGCCGGCGCCGTGGCGAACGCGGGACCCGACGTGCTGGCGGCCTGCGCCCTTTCGTCGGTGCCCGGCGTGGGCAACTCGACGATGGCGCGGATTGCCGACCGTTTCCACTCCCTGCGGCAGGCAGTGGACGAGGGGCCCGGCCGGCTCCTGGAACAAGGCGACGATCTCCGCCTGTGCGCCGAGGCGCGCCAGTACCTCGCGCAGGGTCCGGACCTGCGCGAGCTGGGCGTCCTGGCCTGGGAGGCCGCGCGGGAGGTCGGGGCCCGGGTGGTGCTGCTAGGAGACGAGGACTATCCGCCGCAACTCCGCCGCATCGCCAAGCCGCCACGTCTTTTGTACGTGCGCGGGAATCTGGTGCCCGAGGCGCGACGGGTAGCGGTGGTCGGCTCCCGCGCGGCCGACGAGGCGGGCCTCGATCTCGCGCAAGCGTTTGGCGATGCGTTCGCCCGCGCGGGAGTGGAGGTGGTTTCCGGAGGGGCACGGGGAATCGATACGGCGGCGCACGTCGGAGCTCTCTGGGGCCAAGGGACGTCCCTCGCCGTGCTCGGATGCGGTATCGACGTGACCTATCCCTCCGAAAACAGGGATCTGTTCGCGCGCCTCGCGAACGGCGGCGGCGCGCTCGTGAGCGAGTTCGCTCCTGGGACGCTGCCGATGCCGAAGAACTTTCCGCGCCGGAACCGGACCGTCGCCGGTCTCTCGCACGCGGTCGTCGTGGTCCGGGCAGCGCCAGGCTCCGGAGCGCTGATCACGGCATCGGAGGCGCGCAAGCTGGGAATTCCGGTGTTCGCGGTTCCCGGCAACCCCGGCAACCCTCTGGCCGAGGGACCGAACGGCCTCCTGCGCGACCGGGAGGCGAAGCTGGCGACCGGTCTGGCGGACGTCCTCTGCGGGCTGGGATGGCCTGTCCCGGAAGCCAACGTTCCAGTGGATGACGCACCGCATCCACAGGTTCCGGCATCCAACGGCCCGTCAGACGGGGGCGATCGGGAGGTCCTCGATGCCAAAGACGTCGAATTGTGGAGACTTCTGGACGAGAGGACCCCGGCTCATGTAGACGACCTCGCCCACCGCGCGCAGATCCCCGCCCGGGAAGCGCTCGGAAGGCTCGCGGAACTGGAGCTGAAGGG
>MNFJ01000025.1 GCA_001918155.1 Deltaproteobacteria bacterium 13_1_40CM_4_68_19 | reverse complement strand
CGACGCGCACTGGTGGATGCTTTGCGTCGGCGCTAAGCGGCGCACGGAACTCGCCTTCGCGGCTTGACCGCGCGGGTGCCGCCCGCTACCGCGCCTTTGTCCAGGACGGGTCCAACGACTTCCCGCGCGGAGTTTCTGGCGCGGCGGGCTCCTCCAAGAGCTCCGGGTGGGACGGCAGTGGCGTGGCTGGCTGGATCCCCAGCCGAACGCGCACGTCGTGATCGAGGCTGGTCAGCGCGTCCTCGAGACGCTGCACCCGCTGCTCGATGGCGACCAGCTGGTGCTGCGACTTCTGGCGAGATTCCATTTCGAGCGTCAGCTCGCGCTCCCTGAACTTGAAGAACTTGACCGCGACGATTGCGAGAGCAGGGAGCCCGAACATCAGCATGATGCTGATGATGATGGCGACCGCCGGAATCAGGAGACCGATCAGGTCCGACGACATGAGAGCTGTACGTAGCGGACCCGGCGGGATTTCGCCTGCCTTGGCCGAAGGGCACAAAAGCTGACGTCATGAATGCAGGCCGAGGCGCTGGAGCTGCGCTCGCGGGGCCCGCACTCCTACTGCTTCTTATGCCCAACCGAACCTCGGCGGCAGCCCAGTGGCGCGATCCGATGTGCGCCCAATCAAGATTTGATGCCGCCGCCCTCCGGTCGCGGTGCAGGGGAACCACATCCGCTGCATCGTGGAGGCGCCCGATGCGGAGAGGCTGGGGCGCGCGATGAAGGGCATGCTTCGCGTCGGTGCTCAGCGTTCGCGTTCGCGCCTACGGTGGCGAGGCCCGTGGTTGGTCTTCTGAGAGGGAATTTTGGAGCCGACAGCCGGACTTGAACCGGCGACCTACGGTTTACGAAACCGTTGCTCTACCGACTGAGCTATGTCGGCCCGGAAACGAGGGACGCTGCTTCTAACAACTCCGCGATGCGACGGTCAAGCCGCTTTCCCACGGCGCTCGGCCGCTCGCCATTGACAAGTGCGCCGGGCGATCCAGACTGCGCGGCCATGAAATCCCTCCGCAGCGTCGCGGTCGCCGCCGCGCTGCTCGCGGCGTGCAGCCAGCCGTCCGCGCCGCAGGGCCCGGCCGAAGTGCAGCTCTCCACGGACCTGAATCCCGGCATGGTCGATGCCGCGCTCACGATGATCGCGCGCAGCGGCGGCCCGCGCGGGGAGCGGATTGCGGGCATGCACGCTGGGGTCTCCGCATTGCCGGGCGCCGCCGGCGCGCCGGTCCCGGGTGCGGAGCAGACGCCGAAGCCCGCCGAGAGCGGCGACGTACGCTGGGACAGCGAGCCATTCGGCGCCATCGCCGCGGCCGCCAGAGGAGAGCTGCTCCCCGCGCCGCAGACCGGCAGCGACGTCCCTCCCCTGTGGAGGGATCCGGGCGGCACCTGGGTGGCGGTGGGAGGCCGTGCGGTCGTGCTGCTCGTCGCCACGGACGAGCTCGGCGAGCACGGCGCACCGGTGCGGTTCACCGCGCTCACCGAGCCATGGCTGAAGGGAAGGGTTGCCGTCCCCTCGCCGACCGGCGGCATGGCGCTGGCGCACTTCGCCGCGCTCTACGCCGCCTGGGGCCCGGAGCGAATGGAAGCCTGGCTCAAGCAGCTCAAGGCGAACGAACCGCAGCTCTACCCCAACGATGACCAGGTCCGGCAAGCGGTGGTCAGCGGCCGCGCCATCGTCGGAATGGTCGCGAGCGACGAGGCGGCCAAGGCCGCGGCCAGCGCCGCGCACGTGCTGCCCGTCTATCCGAACCAGAAGAGCATCGGCACCTTCGTCTGGCCGACTGCACTTTCGATCGCGAAGTCCACGCGCAATCCCGAGGCGGCGCGCAAGCTCGCCGAGCGCCTCGCGGATCGCAACACCGAGCAGCTCCTCGTCGCCCGCGTGCCTGGCTATCTGCCCCTGCGAAACGACATCCCGGTGCCCCCGGGCGTCCGCTCCGCCGCCAATCTGGTGGTCGTCTCGGTCGATCCGGCGCGGATCGTGTCGGAGATCGGGCAGCGCAAGGCCGCGCTCGCGGCCTGGGCCGAGTCGATCCCCAAGCCGCTTCCGACCGGCACCCAGGCACAGACGCGGTAAGTCCTCGGATCGAGAGCGCGCACGGATTTGTTTGCCGTCAGACCCGGAAGACCCTGGGCGCGCCCGGTGTGCTCGGCGTGCTCGGTGTTTGCTCTGCAGGCCCCTCCTCTGGAAACCCGAGCAGCTCCCGGAGCGGAAGCGTCGCGTCGAGCTCGCGCCGCGGCCGTCCCTCGCGAAGCACGTACCGGTTGCGCCGGCCGTCACGTTGGCGCAGGAGGTAGCCGCCCTCCTCCAGCTCGGAAACGATCCGCTGCACGGCGCGCTCGGTGATCCCGATCCGCTCAGCGACCTCGCGCAACGTCAGCGAGGGCTCCTGCGCGATGCAGCGCAGGACGTAGAAGTGGTTCGTGAGAAACCCCCAGTTCGGACCGCTCATGAGCGCCATCCTGCACGGCCCGGCGATCCCGTCCAGAAAACGGGTTATTCAGGCTCCATCGATCGACCGGCAACCTCCGGCAGGTCGAGCGCCAGGTCGATCGAGGGCAGCATGATCTTCGGCAGCTCCGGCAACGGGGGCGGCGGTCGCTGCGCTACGACCAGCGCGGCGCGCTTGCCGATATCGTCTTCGCGCGGGATCAAGCCGCTGATGCGCGTGACGATCTTCTCCAGGGTCTGGAAAAAGCGCAGCCGGAACAACGCTTCGTTCAGCCAGCCGACCGTAATGCAGTAGTACTTGGCAAAGGGCGACGTGTGGTGCACGGCGTGTTGCTCGGGCGGCAGGATCAGGTTCGCCAGCTGCAGGACCCGCGCGTAGCGTGGCGGCCTGTCCATGTGCGCCCACTTGTGGAACTGGTTGGTGCCGAAGATCGCCAGGCACATCGCGAAGGTCATCGCGGCGAGGAAGAAGCAGAAGGTGCCGTCCGGAAGGAGCGCGGCGATGGCCGCGACCGGGCTCGAGATGAAGCAGTTGTTTCCGTTCGTCTCGATGAAGTCGTGGCGCGTGATCTCTTTCTCGTCGACGTGATGCTCGCGGAAGGGCCGGATCAGGGCCTTGCCGATGATCGGCCATTCCGCCGTGCCCCAGGTATCCGCCATCCAGTGCACGAATCCGGAGCCGAAATCGGCGGCGATGAAGCCGACCATGAAGGCCGCCAGGGCGAGGAACGGATTGTCGGCGATGCGCGGCGCGATGGTCACCAGGAGCCACGCCATCACGACTGCGAATCCGGCGATGCTGGCGATCTCGAAGTTCCGCACCGCGCGGCTGTACCCCGCGCGCGAGGCGCGCCGGTCGCGCTGCCGGATCTCCAGATCGCTCATGAAGCGGCGCTCCCCCTCCGGACTCCTCGAGTCTGGCACAGAAGATCGACGTTGAAGAATTCGTGGCGCTCCGGACCCCGCCTGCCGAAAGGATTGCGGCAGGTGTGGGTTTGGATGACAAGTACGCACATGCGCGTCACTCTGATCGCCATGCTTCTCGCGGCCTCTTGCAAGCAACAAGCGCAACCGGCGCGGCAATCCGGCGACGTCACTGAGATCGCGGTGACGGAGAAAGGGTTCGAACCCGATCGGATCGAGACCGCGCCCGGGCAGCAAGTGACGCTGCGGTTCACCCGGAAAGTGGCGCAGACCTGCGCGGACGCCGTCGAAGTCCAAGGCGATCCCGTGCGCCACATGCTCCCGCTGAACGCGCCGGTGGACGTGAAGGTGACTGCGCCGCAGTCGGGCCAGCTCGCCTTTGCCTGCCCGATGAACATGTACCGCGGCGCGATCGTGGTGGTCGCGCAGTAGAGGAGGTCCGGATGCATCTCGCGCTGCTGCACGACGGCCGGCCGGCGCTTCTGCGCGTGGAGGGACCGATCGGGGCGCCGGCCGCGCTCTTCTTCCATCCTTTTCCGCTCCACGCCGACGCGTGGGAGGAGATGCTCGCCGCCTGCGCCGGTTCGGGAATCTGCGCGGCGGCGCTGGACGCGCCGGGGTTCGGGGGGACGCCCCCGCTCGGACGCCCGCTGACGATGGAGTACCTGGCGGAGCTCGGCGCCGTGGCGCTCGACGCGCTCGGGGCGAAGCGAGCCGCCCTGGTGGGGTGCTCGATGGGCGGCTACGCGACGATGGCATTCGCGCGCAGGTTCCCGAGCCGGATGACGAAGGCCGTGCTGATCGCGACGAAGGCGAGCCCCGACACGGACGAAGCGCGCAAGAACCGCGAGCGACAGGCGGCGCTGGCGCTGGACAAAGGCGCGCAAGCGGTGATCGCGGAGTTCGCGCCGAAGCTCCTCGCTCCGAACGCGGCACCCGCCGTGCGCCGCCGCGTCGAAGAGCTGGCGTCGCGGGCGACGGCGCAGGGGATCGCGGATGCGCTCCGCGGCATGGCGCAGCGGCCGGACTCGACGCCGGACCTGCCGCGCTGGAGCGCTCCGACGCTGGTGATCGCGGGCGAGCAGGATCAGCTCATGCCCCGCGCGGAGATGGAGAAGATCGCCGCCTCGGTCCCGGGGGCGCGGCTGGAAGTGATCCCTGGCGCCGGCCACCTGCCGATCCTCGAGGACCCGAGGACAGTCTCGCAGCTGCTCACGGCGCACTTGCGATCCCGTTGAGGCGCTCGGCGATCGAGCTGCCGAAGGGTATCGCCGCTGTACGGAGAGGCGATCCCCGTCCCGCTCGCGCCTTGTGGGGCGCCGACCAAGTTCGCGGCGCGGCCGCTGGAGGCGCCTTCCTCGCATCGATCGCGGCGCTGTTCGGTGCGATGGCGGCGGCGCGCTCGTCGAAAAAGGGCGTTGACTGAAGAGTTCCACTTCAGCAGGACGAACCAGAAGGCGACGGGCCGGCCCGCCGAGACGATGGAGTCGTCCCGGACGGACGATTCACTGCATTCGCCCGTGTAGCCCCGTCGGGAGGCCCGTCTTCTCTGCGGAGGACGGGCCTTTCCCCATCCTGCGGACTTCATCGCACCTCTGAAGGCATACGCCCTACCCGCCCGCCTTGTAGGCGCACATTGCGCGAATGCGAGACTTCCGGGTCGAAATCGATCGACGGAAGGAGGCTCGCACATGCCGGAGACGAGTTTCTCGGATGATCTGAAGCACATGGTGCGCCACACTGCCGACCGCGCGCGCGAGCGTCTCGCTTCCGTGCAGAACGGCCTGCCGGCGCTCGGCAACATTCGCGCGTGGCCGCGGGCGACCAAGATCAAGGTGGGCGCGTCGGTGGCCGCGATCGCGCTGTTCGTCGGCGGCGTGGCGGTTCGCGGAAAGACGGCCGCGCCCGCGCCGGAACGTCCGGTGGTGCGCACCGCCGACGTCCGCCCTGCTCCTGCCGAAACGCGGCAGGCTGCGCGCAGCTACGCGACGGGCAAGGCGGAGGAATCGAGCGGGTCGTACCGGGCCGCTGCCGAGAGCTACGCGGCTGCCGCGCGGCAGGGAAACAAGCGCGCCCTGGGCAAGCTCGTCGCCATGACGCACGCGAGGAAGTGCGAGGCCCGTTCCGAGGCCGCCGATGCGCTCGGTACGCTGCGCGGCAAGAAGGCCAAGGCAGCGCTGAAGACGCTGGCGCACGGCCGTTTCAAGGACGAGCCGAAGACTCCGGGGATCTTCTCCTGCAGCAGCCGTCGCGCTGCCCAGAAGGCGCTGGAGCGGCAGACGCGCGGCTAGGCTACGCTAAAGACATGGTCGCTAAGCCGCCTTCGGCGGCCGCGACCAGCCGCTCCCGCGCCGGAGGCGCGGGTCTGCCGCTATGTCTTGAACTCACCGGCGTCACTTCCAGCCCGGGAACGGCCAGAGCGGCTTCCCCGTCTGCAGCTCCTTGGGCCAGACGGTGACGAACTTGCCGTCCTGGATCTGCTCGACCAGCATCTGGTGCTTGTTCTGGTTCGTGTAGCCCTCGTAGTCGGCGAACTTCACCGTGCCGTCGATGGTCTCCCAGGATCCGCTGTCGAGCGCCTCGCGCGTCTTCTCGCGGTCGCCGTTCGCTTGTGCGACGGCCTGGGCGAGAATCCACATCGCCGTGTACGCGGTCGCCGCGTGGTAGCTGGCCTGCTTCCCGTACTTGTCCTGATAGGCCTTGGCGAACTCCTTTGCTCCCGGCCAGGAGACCGCCGGCGTCCACTGCGTGCTGGAGAAGATGCCGTGCGACACGGCCGTCTCCTTCGCGAACTGCGCATTGGAGAATCCGGCGCCCGCGCCGAGGAAGGCCGTCGGCGAGAGGCCGATCTCGCGCGACTGCCGCATCAACAGGATGGCGTCGGCGACGTAGGAGACCATGAAGACGATGTCCGGATTCGAGTTCTTCACGTTGACCAGCGTCGAGCGGTAGTCGGGTGAGCCCTTCGAATACGCTTCGTTGAACACGATCTTCAGGCCCTTCTTCTCGCCGTACTCCTTGGCGCTCCTGCCGCCGGAGACGCCGAAGTCCGTGTTCTCGTTCAGGATGGCCATGGTCTTCGGCTGCCCGAAGGTGGTGGCCATGTCGAGCAGGACCTGGGCGTAATCGTTGGTCGTGGCCGAGACGCGGAAGACGTACTTGTAGCCCTGCCGGGTGATCTCCTCTTTCGAGGCGACCGGGTTCACCAGCGGCACCTTGTATCGCTCGGCGGTCTTCGCCGCCACGCTGGTCACGGCCGAGGTGTACGCGCCGACCACGCCGGCGACGTTGTCGCGAGTGGCCAGTTTCTCCATCGCGCTGATGCCGATCTGGGGCTTTCCGGTGTCGTCCTCCCAGACCGCCTGCACTTCGACGTTCTTCTTCTTCAGGTCCTCGATCGCGAGCTTGATGCCGTTGCTCAGGTCCTCGCCGATGGGCGCCTCCGGACCGGTGAGCGAGTTGATGACGCCGATCTTCACCGGGGCCGCGGCCGCCGATGTGGCGAAGATGGTCGCGCCGGCGAGTGCGATTCGGGCAAATTGCATGTGCGCTCCAGCGTTGGTCGGAGCGGCATTAAGCATAGGGCGCCGAAGTTTTCCAGTGGGACCGGCCTCGCGGTCCGGCGCTTGACCGTCTGCTCCCGCAAGGGTTACGAAACGCCCACTGCTCCATCCGGGGGTGCTCGCGTGGCCGCGTCGATCGAGATTCTCTACCTGCGCTTCCCGGTGCATCCGAACATCACCGTCATCCAGATCGGCCCCGGCATCCAGCGGATCGACAAGGAAGGGGACAGCTACTTCGTGATCGGCACCGAGGACGGACCGCTGGCGGGGAAGAAGGTGGAGATCCCTGGCGACAACGTCGCCGCCGTCCAGTGGGCGCTGGACGAGCCTGCGATCAAGACCAGCTGATGGAGAAGACGGAGCGCCTTCTGGACCTCGTCGCGCTTCTGCTCGACGCGCGGGAGCCCGTCTCCTTCGCGGAGCTGCGCGATCTGTTCCCCGACGAATATGGCGGTCCGCGCGGAGCGGCGGAGCGCAAGCTCGAGCGCGACAAGGCCGAGCTGCTCGAGTTGGGCGTGCCGATCGAGTACGTCGATCCGCAGCGGCTCGACGAGCGGGAGCTGGGCGGATACCGCATCGATCGCAAGTCGTTCTTCCTGCCCGATCCGAAGCTGCTGCCGGAGGAGTCGGCGGCGCTCTACTCAGCGGGAGCCGCGGCGCTGGCCACGCGCGATTTCCCCTTCTCGCAGGATCTTCAGCACGCGCTGCGGAAGATCTCGCTCGCTGGAGACACGCACGCGGTGGGCAGCGCGGCCGCACGCCGGCTCCTCGTCGTTCGCCCCGGCGATCCGGGCCGGGCGCAGAAGCTGCGCGCGCTCGGCGAGGCCGTCGCGCGGCGAAAACGCGTCCACATCCGGTACGAGTCGCCCCCCAACCTGGAGGGAAAGCCCGGCAAGCGCAGCGAGCGCGACGTCGATCCCTGGGGCCTCGCCTTCCGCGGGCGCGCCTGGCGCCTGGTCGGCTGGTGCCACGAGAAGCGCGAGCAGCGCGTCTTTCTCGTCGATCGCATCGAGTCGGTCGAGATCAACGCGCAGAAGCCGCACACGCCCGACTTCGAGCCGGCCGAAGGCTTCGATGCGGCCGTCGAAGCGGACCGTTCCAGCAAGCCCTGGCGGTGGGCCCACCACGCTCCCGAAGAGGTGACTCTCCGGTTCGCGCCGGGCAGCGAGGCGATCGCGGAGCGCGTCTTCGGCATCGGGGACCGTACGCTGACCGTCAGCAACATCGACGGGCTGGTGCCGGAGATCCTCTCGCTCGGCGATCGCGTCCTGGTCGAGTCGCCCGCCTCTGCTCGCGACAAGGTCCGCGGCGCGCTGGAGCGCATCCTGCTCGCGCTGCAGCGCCCCGTCGAGCCCGAGCCGGAGCCGGCGCGGCTGCCGGCGCAAGAGGAGCGCTCCGAGCCGCGGCAGGCGGCCGAGCAGGACGGCAAGCGCGAGCGGCTGCGCCGGCTGCTGCTCATCGTGCCCGCTGCGCGGCGCAGGCCCGGGATCAAGTTGCCCGAGCTCGCGCTGGAGCTCGGCCTCGAGGCCGAGGAGTTGCGCGAGGACATCGACCTGCTCGGCCTCGTCGGCCGGCCGCCCTTCTCGCCCGACGATCTCATCGACATCAGCGTGGACGAGCGCGATCGGGTCAGCGTGACGCTCGATCAGAGCTTTTCGCGCCCGCCGCAGCTGACGCCCCTCGAGGCGCTGGCGCTGGCGGCAGCCGCGCTGGAAGCGGCGCCGGCCGATCCCGCCGTCGCCTCGGCGCTGGCGAAGCTGACCCGGAACCTCACGCCGAAAGCGCGGCAGCTCTACGCGCAGCTCGCGCAGAGGATCGCGGGTTCCACGCCGGCGCCGCGGGGCGTGCGGAGCATCCTTGCGCAGCTGCGCAGTGCCGCTGAGCAGCACCGCGAGCTGGCGCTCGAATACGACAAGGAAGGGCGCGGTGCCGCGGGCGAGCGCATCTTCCGTCCGCAGGGCGTCATCGACCACGGCGGTGTCTGGTACGTGATCGGGCACGACGTGGGCCGCGGCGCGGAGCGGACCTTCCGCGTCGACCGGATCCTCTCGGTCCGCGAGACCGGCCAGACGTTTCCCGACCCGGGCCCGCTCGACCCTGCGCGCTTCCAGCGCGAGCAGCTCTTCTTCCCGAGCGGCCACGAACACGCGATCACCCTGCGCTTCTCGCCCGCGGCAGCCGCCTGGGCGCTGCAGCGCTATGGCTCGCGCGCGCGACAGCTCCAGGATGGGCGGGTGGACGTCTCCATCGAGAGCGCCGGGACCGGGTACGCCGTGCAGCTCGCGCTCTCGCTCGCCGGCGAAGCGGAGATCGCCGGTCCCCAGCACGCGCGCGAAGCTCTCCGCGACGAGGTGGAGCGCGCGCTGCGGCGTTCGCAGGAGATCATATGATCGCGCTCGCCTTCGTTCTTCTCGCGCAGGCCACCATGCCAGGTCCGGCCCCGGTGACCGGGGTGCGCACTCCTGAGGAGATCTTCGAGCAGCGCTGCGCCAAGTGTCACGGCAGCGACGGCAAGGCGCAGACGAAGAAGGGTCGGGAGCTGAAGGCCAAGGACTTCACCAAGCCGAAGTTCCAGCAGCACACGACCGACAAGGAGATCGTCGACGCGATCACCAACGGCCTGCGGAAGAAGAAGATGCCCGCCTTCAAGAACAAGCTCTCGCCCGAGGAGATCCAGGCGCTCGTCCCCTTCGTGCGCGCCTTCGGAAAAAAGTGACGCGACGCCCATTGACAGGCCGCGGAAAGCCCCCTAGAAACGCGCGCCCTTGGCGATGACGCACTGATCCGTGCGCCCCGCCCGACCGGAGGAGAGATTGGCTTCGAGACCAGCCACCAGCGAGACGAAGTCCACCATCTACACGGAGGCGATGGAGGTCTTCCATCGCGCCGCCGACCTGATCGGGCTCGATCGCCGCGTCCGGATGGAGCTGGAGGAGCCGGACTACGAGCACATCTTCTACGTCACCGTGAAGCTGCACACCCGCCTCGCGCCGCTCACCCAGGACACGGACAGATTCAAGGACCTCCCGGACAGCGAGCTCCTCCCTGACGGGCTCGAGCCGCTGCTCGACGGGAGCTTCGTCTTCAAGCGGCGCGCGCTGATCGGCGCCAACCTCTCCATGCGCGACGGAGTCGTGCGCCTGAAGGGCAAGGGACTCTACAAGGTCGTGCCAGGGCGGCCCGAGCGGTTCAAGGCGTATCGCGTCCAGCACAACCAGGCCCGCGGGCCCTACAAGGGTGGGACCCGTTACCACCAGGACGTCTCCCTCGATCTGTTCAAGGTGCTGGCGGCGGAGATGACCTGGAAGACCGCCATCGCGGACGTCCCGTTCGGCGGAGGCAAAGGCGGCATCAAGGTCGACCCGAAGACCCTCAGCTCCGAGGAGCTGGAAGCGCTGACGCTCCGGTACATGTACCGGCTGAAGCCGCTCATCGGGCCCGACCTGGACATCCCCGCCCCGGACGTCGGCACTGACGGCACCATCATGGGCCTGCTGCTGCGCCAGTACACCGACGGCGAGCGCGAGCGGCACAAGCTGCGCGGCGTGGTCACCGGCAAGGACACGCGCATCGGCGGATCCGAGGGGCGCGTGAAGGCCACCGGACAGGGGCTCGCCTATTGCATCCAGGAATGGTTTGCGGAGCGCGGCGCCACCCCGGCGGGCAGCACCTTCATCCTGCAGGGATTCGGAAACGTCGGCTCGAACGCCGCGGAGATCCTCTGCGGCCTCGGCGCCCGCCTGCTGGCGGTGAACGACGCGGGCGGCACCATCTTCAATCCCGCGGGCATGGACGTGAGCGATCTCGTCTCCTACGTCTACGACAACCCGCGCAACCTGCGGCGCACCGTCGGCGGATATCCCAAGGCGCAGCAGATCTCGAAGACCGACCTCTTCGACATCGACGCCGACATCTGCATCCCGGCGGCGCTGGGAGGCGAGATCACCGGTCCCGTCGCCGAACGGCTCAAGTGCAAGTTGGTCGCGGAAGGCGCGAACGGCCCTACCACCCCGGAGGGCGACCGGGTGCTGGCGAAGCGCGGGATCGAGCTGCTCCCGGACATCATCGCCAACGCCGGCGGCGTCACCGTCAGCTACTACGAGTGGATCCAGAACAAGCGCATGGAGCACTGGAGCGAGACGGAGGTGAACGGCCGTCTCGAGCAGGCGATCAAGTCGAACTACCGGATCATCCGCGACATCGCCCGCAACATGCCGCGCAGGACGGCGACGCACAACAGCTCGCGGTACACGATCGGGAAGGACCTCGACATGCGCACCGCCGCGATGGTGCTCGCGCTCAAGCGGATCGAGGCGCACTACCAGCTGGAGGGGTTCTCTCAATAGCCGCTGCCGCACGAAGTGCGGCTCTGCGGCTATGCTTTTGGTTGTACAGTTCATGGCTCACGTTTCGCCGACACGTCCGCGAGCCGGCCGCCGCGCTCGTAGAGGACGATCGTCCACCGGCGCCAGCCCGCGTCGGGCGGAGCCGAGGGTCCACCGTGGCAGAGATGCGCGTGCGCGTCGGTGGCCGAAGGCATCGGCGCCTCGCAGGCGAAGCCGTGCTCGCCCATCCACTGTCTCGCACCCTCGATCTCGCGGCCCACCGGGATGTAGACGAGCAGCCGCGCCCGGGCATCGTCGATGTTGCGCGGCCAGGAGAACGGCTCTCGCGTCGGACCGCTGCAGGCGAGCAGCGCGAGCGCGAAAAGGCGAAACTTCACGCCCCCGAAGTTACACTGGCGCCCGCTGCCTTGCACTGGACCGAAGAAGACCACCCGCTCTGGACCTGGCTCTTGCGCGCGTGCGCGGCGGCGATCGTGGTCCCGCTCTGGTCCGCGGGCCACCTGCCCTTCACCGATCTGCCGCAGCACGTCTCCGCCATCGCGACCCTGAGGCACTGGTGGGACCCCGCCTGGAAGTCGCAGCAGTACTTCACCCTCGAGCTCGGGCAGACGCAGTACCTGCTCTACTACCTGGCCGGCGCGGCGTTGGCGTTCCCGTTCGGAAGCGCGGAGCGGGCGAACCTCGTCCTGCTCTCCGCCATCGCGATCTCGTATCCATACTCGCTGCGCTCGCTTCTGCGGGCGCTGGGCGTCGACACGCGCCTGGCGCTGTTCGGATGCGCGCTCTTCTGGAGCCAGGCGCTGCTGATCGGCTTCTTCAACTACGTCGCGGCGATGCCGCTCACCATCTGGGCGCTCGCGCTCGCCTTGCGGCAGGCCGGGACGCCTTCGCGGCGGACGCTCTTGACGCTGGCAGCCGCCGCCGTGGCGCTCTTCTACCTGCACCTGTCCGCGTTCATCTTCCTCGCGCCGGCGGCGGCGCTGGTCTCCATCGGCGTGCCCCGCCTCGCGCCGCTCCGCGAATGGCCGCGCAAGCTGCTCTGGTTGGCACCGGTCGCCGTGCTGTCCGTACTCTGGCTCCTGAACAGCCCGGTGGTGCACCCCGAATCGGTCGGGTGGCGGCAGCCGATGGCGGTGACCTGGGAACCCCCGGCGACCTCGCTCCGCAACCTCACCGACGCGCTGCTGGACATCTGGCGGGGTCCGGAAGACGAGTGGTGCCTGCTCGCGCTGCTCGCCGCCATCGCGCTCATCGCCTGGCCCCAGCGGCGCGAGCCCGAAGAGCATCCGTGGCGCCGGGGGGTGGTCGCCGTCTGGCTGGCATGGGCGGCGGTGCTGTACCTCGCGTTTCCCGTCTCCATCGGATGGATGTGGCAGCTCAACGAGCGCTACGCTCTGCTGTTCGCGTTGCTGGTGCCGGCGCTCCTGCGGCCGGCGCGCGGGCTGCGCGGCGCATTGCCCCTCTTGCTGGTGGCGGCGACGGCCTTCTTCGCCGCGGGCACCGCGCTGGCGAACATCCGCGCTTTCGAGCGCGAAGTGGGTCCGTTCGACGATGTGCTCGCGCGCGCTCAACCGGGCCGGCGCCTGATCGGGATGATCTTCGAGCAGAACTCGCGCTATGCGAAGTTCAGCGCGTTCCTCCACTTCCAGGCTTACTACCGCGCGCGGATGGGCGGCGTGGCGTCGTTCTCGTTCGCCGAGCTCCCGCAGTCGCCGCTCCGCTACCGGCCGGAGAATGCGCCTCCGCCGCACCCCGCCGGCTGGGAGTGGCACGCGAATGCGTTTCGGAACGATCTCGACGGCTACTACTATGACTATGTCCTCGTCGGGGG
Source organism: Deltaproteobacteria bacterium 13_1_40CM_4_68_19 (assembly GCA_001918155.1). GTDB lineage: Bacteria > Myxococcota > Myxococcia > Myxococcales > 40CM-4-68-19 > 40CM-4-68-19. Next base: position 15,864 of record MNFJ01000025.1, on the reverse strand, counting down.
CCTGGTCGATCCGTTCGGACACCCGCAGCCGGGTCCGCACTGGCGCCTGCTCGTGCGAGAAGGCCGATGGGCGCTCTACGAAAAGCAAGATTGAGCGTGCAGTGTTTGCGCTCAAGAGTAGCCGCTAACCGGCCTTCGGCCGGCGCGGCTAATGAATTGAACCGCGCGGGCTCGTCTGCGGCGATTGTGGAGAAACGAACTTCAGACCGATCCCGCGCATCCCCGCCCGGCTCGCATCGGTGCGCACGAAATTGATGTAGCACTGGTAGCGGACCTCGCCCTCGAGTGTCATCTCGGCGCCACCCTGGGCAGAGAAGAACGTCACCTTCACCCGGGACCCGAGGGGAAAAGGTTCCCGCGTCTCCACGAACATCCCGCTATCCGTGATGTTTCGTCCGATCCCGCTGGCCATGCCCCGGTCGCCTTCCAGGAACACCGGGAAGGCCTTGTCGAACTTTCCGACCCCGATCGGGGGCTTATGTTCAGACTGTACTTTGTCGGTACGACTGGACATGCTCCGAAGCGCTCCGGGCTTGACGGGACGGTCGCACCCTAGGTGCGGGCGAACACTGCGTCAAGAAAGCGGTGGCGGCTGGTCGCGCGGCGAACGGCTCCAGCTTAGATTGAACTCATGAGGGGCCATCTCGGCGCCGCTCTGACGACCGGGCTCGCGGCCGTGGCCGTGGCGCTGGCGCTCTTCCAGGCGGTCGTGGTCGCGCACGGCGCGCCGAGGCAGCAGGGCGTCACCGCCGTCCGCACTGGACAGAGCAACCGCTATTCGGCGCCCGGCGGCCGGGCCGGAATTCCCTGGGTGCCGGCAGACAAGGCGCCGGACAAGCCGGCGCCGCTGCCCGAGGACCCGGAGGGCCGCTCTCCGCAACGGCGCCACCAGGAAGAGCATCGCGCTCCACCGCCTTCCCGCTTCCGCGGGACGCCTCCCCGCCCAGGCCCCCAGCCAGTCCGCAAGGCGACTGCGTAGGCAACTCTGCAGCGGCCCTACTTGACCCGGACGGGGATGTACTGCGTCGCCTGCCCGCGCTTGACCCGGACGAGCACGGTGTCGCCCTTCTTCACGGTCTTGACGGCGCTGCGGTAATCCGCCGCCGAGTTGACCGACCGACGGTTCAGCTCGACGACCACGTCGCCCGGCTCGAGGCCCGCGTCCGACGCAGGGGAGTCCGGGGCGACGTCGACGACGACGGCGCCCTTGGTGGAGGCGTCGAGCTGCGAGCGCCTCGCCAGCTGCGGGGTCACGTCCTGGACCGAGAGGCCGAGCAGATCGCCCTGCTCCTTCTCACCGCTGCTGCGGCTCGGGGTGCGGCCGGTCTGCTCGCGCTCGTCGGGACGCTCGGCGAGCTTCACCTCCACGGTGCGCGGCCTGCCCTCGCGGACGACGTCCAGCTTCACGGTGTTGCCCGGCGGGATCACGCCCACGTCCCGCGTGAGCTGGCTGTTGTCGTTCACCGGCTTCCCGTTCAGTCCGACCACCACGTCGCCGGGCTTGATCCCGGCGTGCTCGGCCGGGCTGTCCTTCACCACGTCCGCGATCAGCGCGCCCTTCGTGGACTTGAGACCGAGGTTGTCCACCATGTCCGCGGTGATCGCCTGCGGCTGCACTCCGAGGAATCCGCGCACCACGCGCCCCGTCTGCTTGAGCTGAGGCAGGATCTGCTTGACCACGTTCACCGGAATGGCGAACCCGATGGTGTTGGCGCCGCTGATGATGGCCGCGTTCACTCCGACCACTTCGCCCTTCAGGTTGAAGAGCGGTCCGCCGGAGTTGCCCGGATTGATCGACGCATCGGTCTGCAGATAGTCGGAGTAAGGACCGCCGAACTGCGTCCGCTCTTTTGCGCTGATGATGCCGGAGGTCACGGTGGCCTGCAGGCCGAAAGGCTCGCCGATCGCGAGCACGTAATCCCCGACCTCCACGGAGTCGGAGTCCCCGAGCGTCGCGTACTTCAGCTTCTCGACTTCCTTGCCCTCGATCCTCAGCACCGCGATGTCGCTCTTCGGATCGTTGCCGATCACCTTGGCGGAGAACTCACGGGCGCCGCCCGGCGCGGTCTCATCGGTGATCACCTTGATCTCGTCCATCGGCCGGTACCGCCCGGGCCGCGACTCGTCTTGCACTTCCACCACGTGGTTGTTCGTGAGCACCAGCCCGTCGCCGATCAGGAAGCCCGACCCCAGCCCGCGGCGCTCCTGCTCGTTGGGCGTCGGCTGCCCGAAGTAGCGGAAGAACCTCTCCATCGGGTCCTGCGAGTCTTCTTCGTCGCCGCTTCCGTCCTCCTCGTCCTGCGGAGGGCGGACCCGCGGATGCCCTTGCGGCAACCTCTGCGAGACGCGGCCCTGGCGGGGCTTGATGCGCGAGTTGATGTTCACCACGACGGGCCGCAGTTGCTTCACCAACGGAGCGAGCGACGGCATGGGTCCGACCTGCTTGACCGTCTCGGCGGTGGTGGTCGGCGCTGCCGCCTGCGCGTCGGCGGCGAGGAAAGAGGTGTCCGACGGCCTGCGCTGACATGACGAGACCAGCGGCAGGGCGGCGATCGCGGCGAAGGCGCCGGCGAGCAATGCGGTGATGACGGTAAACCGGCGATGCATGCAACCTCCGAGGGAGCGGTCGCCAGATTGAACAGCGATACGTCCCATCTATTTCTTTCGACGGACCACGAGCGAAAATCTTTCGCGGCGAACCCCGCGATGCGAAGCAACGTAACGCCGTGGCTCCCCGCGTCAAGACAGTTGTGTAGCGGTCGCGTTTCAGTGCGACTCGGGAGCGCCCTGCAGCTCGTCCCGCGAAGAGCGCAGATCCTCCAGCTCGACGCGCTTGCCCCGCTGGTCGAGGACCTCGACTCGCGAGGCGTGCAGCGAGTAGTACAGCAGCCAGCGCTCCGCGTCCGTCAGGCTGCCCGGCGGCAAGGCCTCGTCGATCTCCTGCACGGTGAGAAACCCGCGGCGGATGCCCCGCGTGAACAGCGCCTTGCGCGCCTTGTGCGATCGGCCGGTCTTCAGCGAAGACATTCGGGTTCCTCGTACGGCAACGGCTTAGAACACCTCCCATGGCGTGTCAGCCAAAAAAACATGGTCGCTGAGCCGCATTCGAGGGCCGCGACTAAGCGCTCTCGCGCTGCTCGCGTTCGGCCTCGGCGGCAGGCCCTTTCTTCTCCGCTGGCAACGCACCCGACTCGGTCAGGATCCTCCGCAACTCATCTCCCTCGATCACCTCGGTCTGGAGCAAGCGTGCGGCCACCCGGCCCAGCGCTTCGCGGTGGCGGACGATCAGCTCGCGGGCGCGCTGCATGGCCTCTTCCACCAGGCGCGATACCTCCTCGTCGATGCGCCGCTGCGTCCGCTCGCTGTACGCCTTGTCCGTCAGTCCGGCCATGCCGTCGGCGCCTCGCAGGAAGGGCGACCGGCCGCGCTCGGCGTAGTTCACCGGTCCAAGCGCTTCGCTCATGCCATATTCGGTGACCATCAGGCGGGCGATCTCGGTGGCCTGCTTGAAGTCGTTGGAGGCACCCGTGGAGATCGAGCTGACCACGATCTCCTCCGCTGCCCGGCCGCCCATCAGGCCCGCCATCTTGTCGAGCAACTCCTCGCGCGACATGAGGTACCGGTCCTCGAGGGGGAGCTGCATGGTGTACCCGAGCGCGGCCAGGCCGCGCGGGATGATCGAGATCTTGTGCACCGGCTCGGAGTGGGTGAGCAGGGTGGAGACCAGCGCGTGTCCGGACTCGTGGTAGGCGACGATCTCCTTCTCCTTCTCGTTCATGCGGCGGGTCTTCTTCTCCAGCCCCGCCACCACGCGCTCGATGGCCTCCATGAAGTCGGCCATCACCACCTTGTCGCGATCCTTGCGCGCGGCGAGCAGCGCCGCCTCGTTGACCACGTTCGCCAGGTCCGCGCCGGCGAATCCCGGTGTGCGGGCGGCCACCAGCTTGAGGTCCACGTCGGCCCCCAGCTTCACCTCGCGCGAGTGGATGCGGAGGATCTCCTCGCGCCCCTTCCGATCGGGGCGATCGACCAGGACCTGCCGGTCGAATCGACCCGGCCGCATCAGCGCCGGATCGAGGATCTCGGGTCGGTTCGTCGCCGCAAGCACGATCAGCGCGGTGCGCGAGTCGAAGCCGTCCATCTCCGCCAGCATCTGGTTCAGCGTCTGCTCGCGCTCATCGTGGCCGCCGAACATGCCCGCGTTGCGGCTCTTGCCGATGGCGTCCAGCTCGTCGATGAAGATGATCGCGGGCGCCTTCGCGGCCGCCTGCTGGAACAGATCGCGCACGCGCGCGGCGCCGACGCCGACGAACATCTCCACGAACTCGGAACCGGAAAGGCTGAAGAACGGAACGCCCGCCTCGCCCGCCACCGCGCGCGCGAGAAGGGTCTTGCCGGTCCCCGGGGGGCCGACCAGCAGCACCCCCTTGGGGATGCGGCCGCCGAGCCGCCGGAACTTGGACGGCATCTTGAGGAATTCGACGATCTCCTTCAGCTCGTCGGCGGCTTCGTCCACGCCGGCCACGTCCTTGAAGGTGACCCCGGTGTTCGACTCCATGTAGACGCGCGCCTTCGTCTTGCCGAACGACATCACTCCGGGCGGGCCGCCGGGCATGCCGCCGGACATGCGCCGCGTGAGCCAGGAGACGAAGAGGAGCCCGATGCCGATGGGAACGATCAGCATCCAGATCATCTCGCTCATCCCGCTTTCGGAGACGGCGTCGAACTCGATGTGCTTGTCCTGCAGCGTCTTGATCAGCGTGGTGTCGCCGGAGACGCGCACGGCGAACCAAGGCAGCTCGCCCTTGGACTGCGCGTCGCCCGCTTTCGGGTAGCACTTCACCCAATCATTGCTCAGGACGACCTTCTGGCAGCCGTCGCTCTGCACGCGCTCGAGCAGGCGGCTGTAGGGCACGCGCTGGAACCCGACGTCCTGGAACAGCGAGCGCAAGAGGAGGAAACCGACCAGCAGCAGGAGCACGTAGATGAGCGACGACCCGAAGCGCGGGCCCGACCCAGGCTGCTTGTCGAGCTTCTTGCCGCGCGGATTCGGCTTTCCGATCGCCATCGAACGGGCCCCCTCCCCCAGAAGGTGCAAAGTCCCCCGGGAAACATTAACGATGGCGGGCAGAATTGGCAGCTTGCGTCAGTGCGTCAAATCGAGCAGCTGAGCGACCGTCTTCTCGTCTGCTGCCGGGAACTCGTATTGATCCATGTCCTGTGGCGAGACCCAGCGGTGGTCGTGCACCTTCTTGTGGTTGATGTCGCCCTGCGTGAGCTTGCACCGGTAGACGCGGAAGTCGATGTCGTAGTGGGGATAGCTGTGTTGCACGTGGATGACGCGGTCTCCGACATCGACGTCGATCTCCATCTCCTCCTTCAGCTCGCGGGCGAGCGCCGCCTCGTCGGATTCGCCCTCCTCCACGCGGCCGCCGGGGAATTCCCACAGCAGGGGCAGGGTTGCCGTGGGGCGGCGCTGAGTGATGAGGTACTTGCCGTCCCTCTCGATCATGGCGGCGACGACACGGATCCGATGTGGCATGAGAACCGACGATAGACCCGGGTGGAGCACGCGGCAAGGCGTCCGCCAGGTTAGTTGCACACCGAGGGCGGTGGCTTAACCTTGGGAACGGAGATTCCCATGCGTGCTCTGTTCACCGCCCTGGCGCTCGCCCTGGCCCTTCCGGCCCTGGCGAAGGGCAAGAACAAGCCGCAAAAAACGCAACCGAAGCCTGCGGCGGCGCCGGCGCCGCATCCGGCGCTTTGTTCCGGAGATTACGCGGACGCTGTTCCTCCCGAGAAGGCGTCGGCGATCCTCGACACGCCCCGCGAGGCGTTCGTCTTCGCCATCCGCAACACCGCGACCTACGAGCGCGTCTATTACGGCCGCGACGGAAAACTGCGCCGCGCGTACCTGCGGTCGCTCGTCCACGGGAGCGGTTTTGCGTACCGGATCGTGAACGGAGAGACGCACCTGGTCACCAACGAGCATGTGGCCAGCCAGCCCGAGGTGACGGATGAAGAGCACCCGGTCGACGGCGTGCCGATGGGCTCCAAGAAGGTGCGGGAGCAGCTGAAGATCGTGCGGGACGAGACCGACGACTACGAGCCCGGCCACGTGCCGCTGACCAAGCTGCTGGTCGATGCGCAGGCCGACGTCGCGGTGCTGAAGGCGCGCAAACTGCTCCCGGTGATGCCGTACCGCATCGGGCGGTCAGGCGCGCTGCGGGCGGGCAACCTGGTCCAGGTGCGCGGCTTCCCGCTCGGCGCTTTTGCGGCCCTGAACACCGGCAAGGTGCTCAATCCGCTGACCCAGGACACCGAGCGCGGCTGGAACCATGTCGACTTCATGATCGACGCCCTGCTCGCCTCGGGAAACAGCGGGAGCCCCGTGTTCGCCATCTCCTGCCGCACCTCGGAGCCGGAGCTGGTCGGCATCTACCATGCCGGCTACACGGACGCGGCGGCGCTGAACGCGGTGGTCGCCGTCGATCAGCTGCGCGAGGAGCTCGAGACCCTGAAGGTGCCGAAGCGCGATCCCGCCGGGGTGCACAACGAGATCACCGCGCAGGATCGCGATCGCCTGATCAAGCAGCTCCTCGCCGAGACGACACGCAGCCTGACGTTTCCTTTCGGCGGACGTTCCGTGGTGGTGGCGCTGAGCGATCCTCAGACCATCCGCTTCTCCATCCTCGACGATGACTATCCGCTCTCCACCAGGGAGGCGATGGCGCTGGTCGATCGCGGGGCGAACGGATTCGGGACCCTCGATTCCGTCGTCGTGCCCGTCGACGGGCAGTCGACCGAGGCGCCGGTGCAAGCGCTGGAAGGGGACGTGCACGAGCACTTCGACAAGCTGTACGAGTCGCTCTGGCGGCAGGTGCTCGGCGTAGCGGACTACCGGTCGCGACTGGCGAAGGGACGGCTCAGCGCGGATGCCTTCGCCGAGGCGCAGGCCGCGCGCGCCCGGATCCGCAAGCGCACCCCGGAGCAGAAGGAGCTCCTCAATACCTGCGCCTTCGAGGCGGATCGGGCGAACTTCGGCGTCGCGCGGGTACAGGCTGCCGCCGCCGTGTCGCCGGTGGAAACCGGAACCAGCCCCTAGAGAGCCGAAAGGTGCGGGTTTGCGGCTACGTTTTAGACTGTACCGGTCATGAACACGAAGTGCGGCTATGCGGCTATGTTTTTGGACTGTACGGGTGATGAGGTGCCGCTCAGGGATGCCCGCCAGAGACGGGGTAGTGCCTGCGCAGCTTGAAGTCCTTTCCGCGAGCGCGGAAACATCCTTGCGGGCGGTCGGAAACGCGCTCTAGGCTAGCGCATGCTCTCCTGGCTGCTCCTCGCCCTCGCGGCGACAATCGTCGTCGCGCTCGCGCTGCAGCACTGGAAGCAGTCGCGAAAGCTCCGACGCGCCCGCAAGCCGGCGGCGCCGCGGCTCCCCGTCGTGCTCGCGCATGGGTTCCTCGGATTCGACGAGATCGGAGTCGGCAACCGCAAGCATCCCTACTTCCGAGGCATCGGCGAGCAACTCGAACGGGCGGGTGCGCAGCTCTACTGCCCGAGGGTGCCGCCGGCCTCCTCGATCTCCGCCCGCGCCGCGCGGCTGGCCGACTTGATCCGCGCGGTCCCGGAGCCGCGCGTGAACATCGTCGCGCACAGCATGGGCGGTCTCGATGCCCGGTACGCGATCTCCCGGCTCGGTCTGGCAGACAGGGTCGCCTCGCTCGTCACCATCGGCGCGCCACACCTCGGCACCCCGCTCGCGGACGCTGGCCATGCCGTGTTCGGGCGCATCACGCGGCTACTGCGCAAGCTCGTCGACCTGACCGGGTTCGGCGACCTGACGACCGAAGGGATGGCGATGTTCAACCTCGAGGTGCCAGACGCGCAGGGCGTGGCGTACGCGAGCGTGGTGGGACGCAGCGGGCGGCTCAAGACCAATCCCCTGCTCTGGCCCTCGCACCTGTATCTCGCCGAGTGCTCCGGGCCCAACGACGGCGTGGTTCCGACGACGTCGCAGGCGCGCGGGGAGGTGCTGCGCGAGATCGAGGCGGATCACTGGGCTCAGATCGGCTGGGGGCGCGGATTCGACGCGGTCTCTTTCTACGAAGAGCTGCTCCGCGAGCTGCGCGGACGAGGCTTCTAGCCAACGGCCGTGCTCCTCACCGTCGAAGACAACAGCCGGTGCGGCGGGGATGAACGTATGCTTCCAAGGCATCTGCGTGACGCGCATGATTGGGGCGGTGCACGGTCCACCTCGTGTGGAACGTGCTCGCCAAGACCCCGGGGCGTCTGCGAGGGTCGAAGGTGTTCAATGCGCCGAACAAGGCCGACGCGCGTCGACTGGTTGCGCATCCGGTCGACGAACGGGCTCGAGCGCCTGCACGGTGAAATCAAACGGCGCACGCGCGCGCCAGGTGCCTTCCCCGGGCCGCGCGGGCGCCCTGCCGCTCATCGCCGCCGTGACGCTCCAGGTCACCGCGATCTGGGCGGACCGGCGCTACCTCGACATGTCGCGGATGGCCGCCGCCCTGCAACGGCCGCGTAGACTGGCCAACCAGAGAGTACAAGGAGCGAGCAATTGCCGACGACGTGATCAAGTGCATTCCGGTTCGTAACTCAGCCTCGAGGAGCTTCACCGCGCGTCCGTTCCGCTGGGTGAGAAGGACCAATCTGCGAGCCACTCGGGCGCGCGCCGCGCACGTCGCCAGCCGACCCGGAGGAGCCAGCCAACGGGAATGGCCAGAACGCGTCGCCTGGTGGAAGCTCCGTACGCGCCGGAAGAGAATGAATCGCCGGAAGACGCGCCCCCGAAGTGGTGTGCGCGGTTCCCCAGCACGTACGCGAGCGCGTTGACGACTTCAGTTGGCGTGAGCAGCACGCGAGAGTGGTAGTGGTCCGCAAAGACGGACCCCTGCCGGCCCATGAGCCTGTTGAGGGCCCTCGCGATGCGCACGCCGAGGCCCTGCATGCCGCGCGAGAGCGACGCGTCGGAATCTGCCTCGACGAGCAGGTGCAGGTGGTTTCCGAGCACCGTGAACTCGATCACGCGCAGCCCGAACCGTTCCCGCGCGTCCTCGAGAGAGGCCTCGATCAGCCGGAAGCAGCGGCGGCTGCGCAGGTTCCAGACACGACGACCGACGCGAAGAGTGACGTGGACCGGGGAAGGCTTACCAAAACGAGGTCGCGCCTTGTGCGAGACCTGCGGCCGCTGCGCCTTCGGCTTGCGGCCAGCACCGCGACGCTTGCCGCCGCGGTGAGGGAGCTTCAATGCGAGTTGGGCATTTCTCATGATTGGGGACATATTCCCGCAATCATTTACCTGCTGATATCGGTCACCTGACCGACGTGGATGCGGACCAGCTGCGTCGCTGACATCTTGAACCGAGGACGACAGTCGATTCCCGCCGCGGCCTGTAGCTCCCGCGCGCGCAGCCGGCCGATGTGGCACTGTGCCGCAGTGGCCTCGCTCACCTTCCTCGGCGCCGCGCAAACCGTCACGGGGTCGCGCCACCTGCTCACGACTGCGTCGGGCAAGCGCGTCCTGATCGACGCCGGGCTGTTCCAGGGGCGAAAGGAGCTGCGGCTACGGAACTGGGCGCCCTGGACCAGCGGCCAACTCGACGCGGTGGTCCTCACGCACGCGCACATCGATCACACGGGGTTCTTGCCGCGCCTGTGCGCGCAGGGTCTGGTGCGGCGCGCGCTGTGCACCGATGCGACGCGCGACCTGGCCTGGTTGCTCCTTCCCGACAGCGGACATCTCCAGGAAGAGGAAGCGCGTTACGCGAACCGGCACGGGTACAGCAAGCACCGTCCGGCGCTGCCCCTCTACACCGCCGCCCAGGCGGAAACCGCGGCGCGCCGCCTCGAAGGGTTCCGCTACGACGTCCCCGTCGAGGTGGTGGACGGCGTCCAGGTCACCTTCCACCAGGCCGGCCACATCCTCGGCAGCGCGTTCCTCGACGTCCGCGCGGACGGGAAGCGGATCCTCTTCTCGGGCGATCTCGGACGATACGGCACGACGCTCCTCGCGGATCCCGACAATCCCGTGCAGGCGGACGCGATGCTTCTCGAGTGCACCTACGGCGATCGCACCCATCCGCCGGAGCCGCCGGATCACGAGTTGGAGACAGCGATCCTCGACGCGATGAAGCGCGGCGGCCCACTGCTGATCCCTGCCTTCGCCATCGGCAGGACGCAGGAGATCCTCTTCCTCTGGCGCCGCCTGGAGCACGAAGGCCGCATTCCCAGGGTGCCTCTGTTCGTCGACAGCCCGATGGCGACGGACGCGACGCCGCTCTACCTCAAGCATCCCGAGGACCAGTCGGCCGGCGTGCGGTCGCTGCTGGCCCGCAACGTGCGCCCGCTCCATCCCGCGCGCCTGCAGTTCGTCCGCGGCGCCGCGGAATCGGCGAAGCTGCTCGAGCGGGAAGGGTTCTTCGCCGTCATCGCCGCGAGCGGCATGGTGACCGGCGGCCGCATCCTCGCCCATCTGGAGGCGCACTTGCCCGACCCCGCGACCACGGTGCTGCTGGTCGGGTACCAGGCGGAGGAGACGCGCGGCCGCAGGCTGCTGGAGGGCGCGCGGGAGCTGAAGCTGCGCGGGACGGTGGTTTCCGTGCGCGCGAAGATCGTGCAGATGACCGGCTTTTCCGCGCACGCAGACTGGATGGAAGAGGAGCGCTGGCTGGCGCGCGCTCCGTCGCCGCCGGATCGGGTCTTCCTCGTCCATGGGGAGCCGTCCGCGATCGAGGCGCAGCGGGCCCGCCTGGCCGCGAAGGGCTGGCGCGTCGAGGCGCCACAGCCGGGTCAGGAAGTGCAGTTGTGAGCGCATTCGCGGAGGCTTTGCGCTCGCGAACACTGCTCCTCGACGCCGCGACGGGAACCGCGCTGATCGACCGCGGGCTGCAGGGGCGCGCGCCGGAATGGAACCTGACGCATCCGCGCGAGGTCCTCGCCGTGCATCGCTCCCACGTCGAGGCCGGAGCACAGGTCGTTCTCAGCAACACATTCGTCGGCGCAACGGCCGAAGAGTCCGCGGCGGCGCTGCGGCTCGCGCGCGAGAGCGGCGCGGAGTTCGTCGCCGGCTCGCTTTGGGCCGGCCTGCCCGATCTGCAGCGCCAGATCGCGCAGCTCTCTGCCGCCGACGCCATCTGGCTGGAGTCGGCGACCAGCGCCGCACAGGCGCTGAACGCGGTCGCGATCGCGAGGGAAGCCACCTCGATTCCCATCGTCATCACCTGCGCGATGGAGCAGGCGCCGCTCGCGGAGTTGGATCGGGTGGGCGCCGACGCGGCTGGGTACAACTGCACCCCTTGGCCCGCCGACGCTGCCGGCGCCAAGGTGCTGAAGCCCGATGCCGCCGGCCTTGCTCCCGAAGCCTGGGCCCGGCGGGTGATGAGCCGGGCCGCGGGTGCGCGGCTTCTCGGGGGCTGCTGCGGGACGAACGCCGACCACCTGCGGGCGCTTCAGCGGCTGCGCGCGACTCCGCGGTAGTCCACCATCAGGCAGCGGTCCTGCACCACGAGCGTGCCGGCGCGCGCCAGCGCCTCCGCCGTGCGGTCGTCGCGGATGCCGCTCTGCAGCCAGACCGCCCGTGGCCGCGTGGCAAGCAGGTCCGGAAGGTGCGCGGCCACGTCGCGGGAGCGGCGGAACACGTCGACGATGTCGATCTCGCCGGGCACGTCGGCGAGGCGCCGGTACACCTTCTGCCCGAGGATCTCGGTGGCGTCCGGGTAGTAGACCGGCACGGGAACGATCTCGAGCCCCATCTGCAGCAGCGCCTGCGGCACGTAGTACGCCGGCTGCCCTCGCGCGGCGTCCGTCTTGATGCCGAGCACGGCGATGCGCCGCGCCGATCGGAGCAGCCCGAGCAACTGCTCTTCGTCGTCCTCGATCAGGTTCCGGCGCCAGTCTTCCATCCCCGGAATGTATCAACTGTGTCATAGAAGCGCGCATGGCCCACGCGATCCGTGCCGCCCGCGGGAGCGCCCTCTCTTGCCGGGGCTGGGTGCAGGAAGCGGCGCTCCGGATGCTGCAGAACAATCTGGACCCGGAGGTGGCGGAAAAGCCGGAAGAACTGGTGGTCTATGGCGGCAGCGGCAAGGCGGCGCGCGACTGGCCCAGTTTCGAGCGGATCTGCTCGACGCTCCGGACCCTGGCGGACGACGAGACCCTGCTGGTGCAGAGCGGGAAGCCCGTCGGCGTGCTGCGCACGCATGCCGACGCGCCCCGGGTGCTGATCGCGAACTCGAACCTGGTCCCGAAATGGGCCACCTGGGAGAAGTTCCGCGAGCTCGAGCGCGCCGGCCTGATCATGTACGGACAGATGACCGCCGGGTCGTGGATCTACATCGGCACCCAGGGAATCCTGCAGGGCACCTACGAGACGTTCGCGGCGGCGGGGCGGCAGCACTTCGGGTCGGACGATCTCTCCGGGCGGCTAGTGGTCAGCGCCGGGCTCGGCGGAATGGGCGGGGCGCAGCCGCTTGCGGCGGCGATGTGCGGCGCCGTGTTCATCGGCATCGAAGTCGACCGGGCGCGCGCGCAGCGGCGTGTGGAGCAGGGATATCTGGACGCGCTCGCGCCGTCGCTCGACGAAGCGCTGCGCGAGGCGCAGCGGGCGGTGGAGCGCGGCGAAGGGCGCTCGATCGGAGTGGTGGGGAACGCGGCGGAGATCCTGCCGGAGCTCGTGCGCCGGGGAGTGAAGCCGGATCTGGTCACGGACCAGACTTCGGCGCATGATCCACTGAATGGATACATCCCATCGGCCCTTTCGCTCGAGGCGGCCGCGGAGCTGCGCGCGCGCGATCCGGCCGAGTACCAGAAGCGGAGCCTCTCCAGCATGGCCCGCCACGTGGAGGCGATGCTCGAGCTGCGACGCCGCGGCAGCCACGTCTTCGATTACGGCAACAACCTGCGCGCCTTCGCCCAGGAGGGCGGCGTCCGCGACGCCTTCGCGTATCCCGGGTTCGTGCCCGCGTACATCCGCCCTCTCTTCTGCCAGGGGCAGGGGCCTTTCCGCTGGGTGGCGCTGTCCGGAGATCCGCAGGACATCTTCACCACCGACCGGGCGATCCTGGATGCTTTTCCGGAGAAGGCGCACTTGCGCCGCTGGCTGACGATGGCGCAGAAGCGGGTGAAGTTCCAGGGCCTGCCCGCGCGCATCTGCTGGCTTGGGTATGGAGAGCGGGCGAAAGCCGGCCTGGTCTTCAACGACCTGGTGGCGAGCGGGAAGGTGAAGGCGCCGATCGTGATCGGGCGCGACCACCTGGACTGCGGCAGCGTGGCCAGCCCGAACCGCGAGACCGAAGCGATGAGAGACGGCTCCGACGCCATCGCCGACTGGCCGATCCTGAACGCGCTGGTCAACGCCGTGAACGGCGCCTCCTGGGTTTCCTTCCATCACGGCGGTGGCGTGGGCATCGGATATTCGCTGCACGCGGGCCAGGTGATCGTCGCGGACGGGACGCCGGCGGCGGCGAGGCGGCTCGAGCGGGTGCTGACGAGCGATCCGGCGACGGGCATCCTCCGGCACGCCGACGCCGGATATGAGGACGCGATCCAGGTGGCGCGCGAGCGCGGCGTGCAGATCCCGGGTCTGACGCGCTGATGCTGGTCATCGAACACGCCCGCGTCGCGACCATGACGGGGCCGCAGGCCGGGGCGGCGGATGCGCCGCTCGCGATCGTCGAGCGCGGCGCGGTGGCCTGCGAGGACGATCGCATCACGTACGTCGGACGCGCCAGCGGTGCGCCGCCCGGCGGCGAGCGCATCGACGCCCAGGGCGCCCTGCTCGCCCCCGGGCTGATCGATCCGCACACCCACCTGATCTTCGCCGGCGACCGCGCCCGGGAGCACGCGCAGCGGCTGGCGGGTGCGACGTATGCGCAGATCGCGCAGGCGGGCGGCGGAATCCGCAGCACGGTAGAGGCCACGCGCGCGGCTTCCGATGACCAGTTGCTCGCCGGCGCGCGCGAGCGACTCGCGCGCCTGGTGCGCAGCGGCGTGACCACGGTCGAGGTGAAGACCGGCTACGGATTGAGCGTCCATCAAGAGCTGCGGCTCCTGCGCATCGCGCGCGCCGCCGGCCGCCGGGCGGGATGCGAAGTGCTCCCTACCCTGCTCGCGTTGCACGCGGTGCCGCCGGACTCGGACCGCATCGATTGGCTGCGAGCCGTGGTCCAGGAGCTGATTCCGGAGGCGGCGCGCGAGGGGGCGCGCGGCTGCGACGCTTTTCTCGAGAAGGGCGCCTTCGACGCGGACGAGTGCCGGACGGCGCTGGAGGCCGGCGGGCAGGCGGGGCTCGTCTGCCATCTACACGCCGATCAATTGTCCGCTTCGGGTGGCGCACAGCTCGCCGCGGAGCTTGAATGCGCCAGCGCCGACCATCTCGAGCGGGCGACGCGGGAGGGAATCCAGGCGCTCGCGCGCGCGGGAACCACGGCGGTGCTGCTGCCGCTCGCGGCCTGGTTCCTGCGAGACCGCGCGGCGCAGGCCCAGCCTTTCCTGGACGCCGGCATCACGGTCGCGCTGGGCAGCAACATCAATCCCGGGACCCAGCGCATCGAGAGCGTGTCGATGCTGCTGGCGGCGGGCTGTCTCTTGGCCGGGCTCACGCCGGCCCAGGCTCTCTGGTCGTGCACCGCCGGCGCAGCCAAGGCGCTCCGGCTCAACGATCGCGGGGTCCTCCGGGTCGGCCTGCGCGCCGATCTGGTGCTCTTCTCCTGCGCCGACGCGGCGCACCTCCCCTACCACGCGGGGGTGGAGCATGCGCGGGTAGTCGTTCACGGCGGGGAGGTTGTTCATCGCGCCCCAGCGCTGACCTGCTGAAACGTCGACTCGAACCCGTAGTCGCTATGCGACTAGAACCCATTTCATGACCTGCCTGCGAGTGTTTGCGCTCAAGAATAGCCGCTATCCGGCCTTCGGCGGGCGCGGCTACGCCGTGGCGAGCGTGCGCACCGCGGCCACGGCCGTGTCGACCTCTTTCGGCGTATTGAACAGGCCCGCGGCCAGCCGCGCGTAGCTCACTTTGTACGGACTCGTGCTCGCGACGATCTTGCGCGCCAGCAGCGCCTTGACCACCGCGTCCGGTGAAAGCCCCTCCACCTCGAAGCAGCAGATCCCGGCGGACAGCTCCGGGTCGAGAGGCGTATGCAGCTTCACCGCGCGGATCTCCTGCAGCCCGGCCTTGCAGCGCCCGTTCAACTCGCGGATGCGCCCCGCCACGCGGGCACGGCCCATCTGCTGGTGCATGCGGAACGCGGCGCCCATGGCCCACTGATGCTCGAAGGCGAGGAACCCACCCGGGGTGACCTGGTTGGCGTTGCTCGGACCGGCGGGCGGCCGCTCCTCGGTCCAGGCCGTGAAGAGCTCGGAGTCGCTAAAGGAAGGGATCAGCGGCTTGAGGCGCGCCCAGTTCTCCGCCCGCGCCCAGACGATGCCCGTGCCGCGCGGTCCGAAGATCCACTTGTGCGCGCCTGCGCAGAAGAAGTCGCATCCCATCGCGGCCACCGTCTCATCGGCGGCGCCCAGCCCATGGACGCCGTCGACGACGAGCAGCACGCGCTCGTTCCCGGCGCGTCCCCGGTTCACCTCCCGAAGCGCCTCGGCGATCTGCCGCACCGGCAGCCGCATCCCCGTGCTCGAGTGCACCCAGGTGATCCCCAGCACGCGGGTGGCCGGCCGGACGGCGTCGTGCACGCGGGTGACGATGCCGTCCACCGTGGCCGTGGACGCCTCGTCGAACAGCGCGAACTTCCGCACCGAGGCGCCGTTCCTCTCCGTGGCGAAGCGGATGGCTTCGTGGTGGGAGAAATGATCGTGCGTGGTGACCAGGACCTCGTCGCCCGGCCTGAG
>MNFJ01000104.1 GCA_001918155.1 Deltaproteobacteria bacterium 13_1_40CM_4_68_19 | reverse complement strand
AGCCATCGGAGCGAGCAGCATCACGCCGTTCATCACCTTCGAGAACGTGAACAGCGTGATCTCCGGCCGCGCCACGCTGACGGACGCCAACGGCGTCGCCACCGGCACCGCCGAAGTGGTCATCGTCAGCGATCGTCCGGCCCTCTGCGACCGCCTGACACAGCATCGCGACTATTTCCAAAACCCCCCGGAAGCGTACGTCGCCTTGATCCTCTTCCTGCCGGGCGACGACCGATTGGGCACGTTCCTGCCTGGCCGGGACGTGGGAACGGGAAGCGAGATCATCGGCGCGGATCCATCGTTGGCTCAGAAGTCGATCGAGACGGCCGGCAAGCCCGTAGCGCCGTTCCCCATACCCGACCCCACGCAACAATCTGTGGGATACATCGCGCTCACGGATTGGTCGGAGGCTCCGGGCGGCGGGTCCTCGGGGAGCTTCAATTTGCTCTACGACCCGCCGCCGCCGCTCACGGCGAACGGCCAATTCAACTTTTCCGGGAAGTTCAAGTCGACGGTGTGCACGACGCTCGACGGCACGCAGCTGCCTGTCTGCAACTGCAAGCAGGCGCCTGACTGCAGCACTTTGTCATGTCCGATCTACTAGAGAGCCGAACCGCTTACCACCCGTCGCGAGGGCGCTGAGCCCTACCCCGAGGCGAGCGCCCGAGGAGCGAGCAGCGGATGCGTAGTCGACCTACGCAGAGCAGCGCAGTGACGAGGCCGTTCGCCGCAGGCCAGGGATCGGCGACCGCAGCAGGGTGCGTAAGCGGTTCGGCTCTCCAGCCGCTGCCGCACGAAATGCGGCTTTGCGGCTATGTTTTTGGCTGGACAGATGATGAGATGCGCTCTAGCGGTTGCCGCAGCATTGGAGAACCCCCACCATGGCGCTGCCTCTCACGACCGATCAGCCCGAGCGCAGCGTAGCTCCGGACGAGCGGACCATCGCCCGCGACTTCATCCTGGCGCGGCTCGGCTCGCTGTTCGCGTTTGCGCCGGTGGGCGTGTGGACGGTCGTGCATCTCTGGCATCAGCTCGCGGCCTACCAATCGCCGCAGGCGTGGGAGACCGCCGTCACCGCGCACGTCAACGTCGCCAGCACCGTGCTCGTCTTCGTGCTCGTGCTCGGCCCCCTGCTCTGGCACACGATCTGGGGAATCCTCCGCATGCTGCGCAGCCGCCCCAGGCCGCTGGAGAGCGGGTTCTCGAATCTGCGATACCTCCTCCAGCGCCTCTCGGCCGTCGGACTGCTCTTCTTCCTCGGCGCGCACCTCTACCTGGCCTGGTTCGAGCCGCGCTTCCTGCACGGCCGTCCGGAGCCGTTCGCGGAGATCTCGCGCGAGATGCGCTTCCATACGCCGACCCTGGTCGTCTACATCCTCGGCGTGATCGGCATCGCGTATCACCTCGCGAACGGCCTCTGGAGCTTCATGACCATGGGCTGGGGAATCACCGTCAGCAAGAGCGCCATGAAGTGGCTGGAGCGCTTGTCGATCGCTTTCTTCGTCCTGCTGCTCGCGCTGGGCTGGGCCGCCATCTACGGCCTGTACCGGGGCGGCGCGCTGGGGCTGCCGCTGGCCTGAGGCGGCATCGCCGCGCGGTGCTCGCGCGCGGCGGCGCGCAAGAGATACGCGACCACGGCCAGATTGACGACGATGATGCCGGCGCGCCCCCAAGCGGGCCGGCGCACGACCTCCCAGATCTCGATCGGCAGCAGCGCGGAGGTGGCGATCACCACCAGCCACGGCGCCCACCATCGCCCCGCGCGGAGGGCGAGGCCCTCGACACCCGACAAGACCGAGTCTCCCATCATCGCCAAGGCGAGCAGCTTCACGCGGCCCGCGGTCGTCGCGCGCACGAGGACCGTCGCCACCTGCAGCGCCCAGGCGCCGGTGAAATGCTCGAGGAGGAACTCCGCGAAGGTGGCAACGCCCGCCTCGGCGCCCCGGGCGAGCAGCCAGATGAAGGCGACGCCGAGCAGCGCCTGGACCACCGACTTCGCAAGCTTGTAGACGATGATGGTCTGCAGGCCTGCCGGCCGCTTCA
Source organism: Deltaproteobacteria bacterium 13_1_40CM_4_68_19 (assembly GCA_001918155.1). Lineage (GTDB taxonomy): Bacteria > Myxococcota > Myxococcia > Myxococcales > 40CM-4-68-19 > 40CM-4-68-19. The sequence continues at coordinate 21,266 of MNFJ01000104.1, read as the reverse complement.
TGCGCCGGGGACCAGCATCTTCACCATGTCGAGCAGGCGGCTGACGTCGAATGGCTTTTCCATCGAGCGCACGCCGAGGCGCTCCGCCTGCTCCCGCCCCTCGTTCGAGCCGGTGGTGAGGACGACGGGGACCTGCCCCAGGCCCGCGTCGCGCAGCTGCTGGACGAGCCAGGCGCCATTCGCATCGGGCAGGAAATAATCCACCAGCATCAGGGCGGGTCGCAGCGCACAGGCCGCGTCGATGGCACGGCGCGCATCCGGGAAGGCGCGCACGGCATACCCATTCAGCTCCAGCAGATCCTGGAGCACGGTGCGGGTATCCTCGTCGTCGTCCACGATGAGGATCTGCCGGCCTTCTGCCACGCGGCGCAGCCTATCCCTTGCCTGCGCGCAGGGCGAGTGCGACCGCGTCGCACAGTTCCGGTAGCAAACCATCAGCCACGGCGTCGACGCGCAGGCCCGCCTTGCGGGCCTCCTCGGCGCATTGGCGGCCCATGCACGCCACGGCGGACCTCTCGGCGCTCGCCGGCCCGGCAAGGGCCGCGAACCCTCGCGCGGCGCTGCCGCTCGCAAACGCGATGGCGTCCACCTGGCCTTCCCGCAGCGCTCGAAGCGCCTCCGGATCGGCCTTCTGCGCCGTCACGGTCCGATAGAGCGTGCACGCCTCGACGATGGCTCCCGCCGCGCGCAGCCCTTCGACCAGGGCCGGGTTGCCGCCTTCGGCGCGCGCGACCAGCACGCGCTTCCCGCGCACTCGCCCGCCGATCTCCCGCACCAGGGCGTCGGCACCCACTCCCGTGCGCGGCACGATCACCTCGCCGGGCAGCTCCCGCGCAGTGGCCGCGCCGGCGGCCGCGAACGGCACGCCCGGGGCGCCGTGCAGCGCGAGCAGGCGGCGGGCGGCGTTCGGCGACCCCACCACGATCAGGTCCGCCTGCCGCTCGCGCAAGACGGAGGCGATGCGCGCCGTGTCGGGCCCATCCTCGAACGCGATGCACGGCATGCGCAGCGGGACCGCTCCACGCTCGCGCAACAGGTCCTCCAGCTCCGGCGCGTCCTCCGCCGCGCGCGTCACCAGAACGCGCGCCCCCGCGAGCGTCACGCGCGCTTCGGCGCGGGCAGCCCTTCGGCTTGCGACCGCGCCGCCTCGAGCAGTGGTGCTCCGCCCTTGTCGAGCAGCGCCTCGGCGACGCTCCTGCCGAGCGCCTCAGGCTCCGCCGCCGGACCGCGCCGCTCGGCGCGGACTACCTTGACGCCGCCGCGCCCGTCGGGGCCACCGAGAAGCGCGCGGAGCCAGATCCGGTCGCCCTCCAGGACGGCATGCGCTCCAACCGGGACGGTACAGCCGCCCGCGAGCCGCGCGAGGACCGCCCGCTCTGCGCGGACGCACTGCGCGGTCTGCGCATCGTCGAGAGGGACGGTCGCCAGGAACCCGGCCGATCCGCGGACGGTCTCGATCGCGAGAGCGCCCTGCCCCGGCGCGGGAAGTGAGAACTCGACAGCGAGGACCTCGGTCACCTGCGCTTCCAGACCGAGGCGCCGGAGGCCGGCGAGCGCGAGCACCACCGCGTCCAGCGGTCCTTGCGGATCTCCCTCGGCAGGACGGCGTTCGACTCCGCCGCGCACCACCGTAGCTCCCGTGGCGCGAGCGAGGCGCGTCTGCACGTTTCCGCGCACGGGAACGATCGCCAGATCGGGCCGCTCGGCCAGAAGCTGCACCGCGCGCCGCAGCGAGCTCGTGCCGACCCGCGCCCCCCGCGGCAGGTTGGCGAACGTCTTCGCCCGCGGCGCAACCAGCGCGTCGCGCGGATCCTCGCGCGCGGGAAACGCGCTGAGCGCAAATCCTTCCGGAAGCGCGAATGGAACGTCTTTCGCGCTGTGCACCGCCAGATCGGCCCTGCGCTCCGAGAGCGCCTGCTCCAGCTCCTTGACGAAGAGGCCCTTGCCGCCGACTTCCGCCAGCGACCGGTCGAGGATGCGGTCTCCCTCGGTGGACATCGGCACGAGCTCGCAAGCGTGTCCGCGCTCGCGCAACCATCCCTGGACGCGCTCGGCCTGCCAGAGCGCCAGCGCGCTCTTGCGGGTGCCGATGCGGAGCATCTACCTGTTCCTCAAGAGCGGCAGTACAGCACCCTCCGCCGCGGTCTCCGCCGGCCCCTCTTCGCTCGATGCTTCGGCGTCCGCCGGTTGCTGCGCCTCGCCCTCGAGCCCGAAGAGCGCCGCCGTCGCCTCGCCGAGCGGACCTTGCCCCGCCTCCGCCCGCAGCCTGGAGGTCGGCGCGTGGAGGAGCTTGTTGATGATCGCGCTCGCCATGGCCCTCACGGTCTTCTGCTGCTTCTCGTCGAGGCCTTGCAGCGAGGCGAGCGTCTTCTCCACCTCGGCCCGGGCGACCGATTCCGCGTGAGCGCGGAGCCGCGCCAGCACCGGCACCGACGCGCGCTCTCGCGACGCCAGCAAGAACGCTTTCAGCTCCTGCTCGACGATCTCCTCCGCCTGTCCCACCTGGGCCGTGCGCAGATCGCGGTTCTGCGCGGCCACCCGCTCGAGATCGTCGAGGTCATAGACGTAGACGTTCTCCAGTTCGTTCGTGCTCGGCTCGACGTTGCGGGGCAGCGTCAGGTCGACGAGAAAGATGGGCCGGTAGCGCCGGGCTTTCAGCGCCCGCGCCATCATCTCGCGCGTCACCACGGCCTGCGTCGCTCCGGTCGAGCAGATGGCCACGTCGGCCCGCTCCAGCAGCGCCGGCAGCTCCGCCAGCGACACCGGCAGCCCGCCCACCTCGCGGGCCAGCTCCTCCGCCTGCTGCGGGCTGCGATTCGCCACCAGCAGCTCGCGGGCGCCCTGCGTTCGCAGCTCGCGGGCGGCGAGCTGGGCCATCTCGCCCGCGCCGACGAGCAGCACGGACCGCCCATCGAGGCTGCCGAGGAGCTTGTGCGCGAGCTGCACGGCGACGCTCGACAGCGAGACGGCGCCCCGCGCGATCCCGGTCTCGGTGCGCACGCGCTTGGCGGCGGTCGTCGCCCGCGCGAGCGCCTTCGACAGCTCGGGGCCGAGCGCGCCCGCCTGCTGCGCGATGGCGGCCGCCTCCTTCACCTGGCCGAGGATCTGCGCCTCGCCCACCACCATCGAGTCCAGGCTGGCGGCGACGCGGAACAGATGGCGCAGCGCCTCCTCCTCGAATCGGCAGACGGCGTGAGGCGCCGCGACCGATCCCAGCGTCTCCAGCACGTCCTCGCCCGCCGCCCGCGAATCGGCCACCGCGAAGATCTCGATGCGGTTGCAGGTGGAGACCAGCATCGCCTCGCGCACCCCGGGAAGCGACTTGAGCTGCCGCAAGCGCGCCTCGAGCTGTTCCGATGGAACGGCGATCTGCTCGCGCACCCCGATGGGCGCCTGCTTGTGCGAGAGGCCGACGCAGAGCAGCGTCATGCGGCCGTCCCCTGCAGGGCCGGCGCCGCCGACAGCAGGCCCACGTAGGTCCCGATGAGCAGCACGAATCCGGCGACCACCAGCATCGCCACGCGACGCCCGCGCCAACCCGCGACGAGCCGCGCCTGGATCAGCGAGGCGAAGAGGGCCCAGGCGAGGATGGCGAACCCCTGCTTCGGGGCGAGCGGAAACGGCGAACCGGTGGCCTCCCTCGAGACCAGCGAGCCCGTGGCGATGGCCAGCGAAAGAAAGACGAAGCCCCAGACCGCGAGGCGGTATCCCGCCCGATCGAGCAGGTCGAGCGAAGGCAGCCTCGCGAAGAGCCGGCCAGGCCGCTTCTCCTTCATCTGCCGCTCGCTCGCCAGGTAGAGAACGGAGAGCCCGAACGAGAGCGCGAGCACCGCGGTGCCGATGGCGGACGCGCCCACGTGCACGAAGAGTGCGATGCTGTGCGACACTTCCGGCGCGATGGCGCGGGCGTCCGAATGCACGAGGTGCGCGGGGACCATGATCGCGACGGTGAACGGACCCACGAACGCGCCCGCCACCGACAGCTCGTAACGGAAATCGAGCAGCAGGTACCCGGCGACCGTGACGGCCGCCAGCAAGCTGAAGAGCTCCCCGCCCTTCCAGGCCTTGACGCCGAGACCCGCGCCGGCGACGCCGAGCGAGACCCCGAAGGCCGCGAAATGGACCACCACGCCGACGAGCAGCAGCAAGCGGCCCGCGCGCGCGAATCCCGGCGCCGGGCGCACCAGCCAGGTTAGGAAAGCCGCGGCGCCAGCCGTATAGGCGACGAGCGCGATGTGGACGAGGATGGTGGCCATCGGCGCCTGCTCTAGAGATTATCGAGCAAAAACTGCTCCAGCATATCCTGGTCGTCGCCCTTCTCCTCACCCTGCGCAGCTTGCGGATTGGAGGAAGGATTCGCGCCTCCCGCGGGCTTGCCAGCGGGAGCGGCTCCGGGCTTGGGGGGCTGCGGCTGCGAGGCGGCTGCGGCGCGGCGCAACGCGTTCGCGTCGGCGAGGAACCCCTGCTGCACCTGATAGGCGCTCTCGCCGAGGATGACGGATTCCATGTAGTGCTCGGCGCCCATCTGCTTCAGGGCATCGGTGGTCTTCACCTTCGCGAGCAGGCCGGCGTTGTCCTCGCCGGCTTCCATCTTGATGAACCGGACCGCGCTGGTCAGCGCGAAGCTCTTCTGCTCGCCCAGGATGGTGAGCACGTTCCCGTCCACCTCGATGCGTCCCTGCTCCGACCATTTGTCGAGCACGGACTGGGGTACGAAGAGGTAGTCGGCCATGGGGCGCTGCGCATCCTCGCCGCGCGTCGGTCATCTTATCTCAACGCGGGATCGTCTCGAACTGATACCAGCGACGGCGGGTCACGCGCAATGTGATTGACGAGCGGCCGGGCGGGCGGCAGATTCGCCCGACCGGCGAGAGGAGCGGATTGGAAATGGCGAGCGCGGACGTGGTGACCTTCACCGACGACAACTTCCAGAGTGAGGTGCTGGGCTCCACGGAGCCGGTGCTGGTGGACTTCTGGGCAGCCTGGTGCGGGCCCTGCCGGGCGATCGCGCCGCTCGTCGATCAGATCGCGGTGGAGCACAAGGGCAGGCTCAAGGTGGGCAAGCTGGACGTCGATACGCACCAGAACGTTCCCCAGAAGTACGGGGTGATGAGCATTCCTACCCTGCTCCTGTTCAAGAACGGGCAGGTGGCTGACCAGATCGTCGGCGCGGTGCCCAAGGCGAAGCTCGACGCCATGGTCAAGCGGGCCCTCTGATGGCGAAGGCCAGCGACGCCGAACGCCTCAGAACATGAACCGGCGGAGCGACACGTTCAGGAGAATCCCGATCCCGAGCATGTCCGCCACCACGCTGCTGCCGCCGTAGCTGAAGAGAGGCAGAGGTACGCCGACCACGGGCAAGAGCCCCGTGACCATCCCCATGTTGATGAAGGCGTGCCAGAAGAAGAGCGCTGCGATGCCGAGCGAGAGGAAGCTGCCGAACTTGTCGCGCGCGTTCGCCGCCACGTCCAGGGCCGCCAGCACCAGGAACGCGTAGAGCGCGATCAGCACCACCGCGCCGAGAAACCCATGCTCCTCGGCCCAGACGGAGAAGATGAAGTCGGTGTGCTGCTCGGGAAGGAAGGCGAGCTGGTTCTGCGTTCCTTCGCCCCAGCCCTTCCCGCTCCATTGCCCGCTCCCCACCGCGATCACGCTCTGGATGGCGTGGTACCCGGCGCCCTTCGCGTAGGCTTCCGGATTGAGGAAGGTGAGCAGGCGCTGCTTCTGGTAGTCCTTGAGGAACCGGCTCCAGGCGAACACCGCGGCCCCGGCGCCGCCCACGACCATGATCGCCACGTCGCGCCACTTCACCTTGGCGAACATCACCATCGTCATCGCGATGGCGAAGGTGACCAGCGCCGTCCCGAGGTCGGGTTGCTTCATCACCAGCGCGACCGGCAGCAGGATGAAGGCGAAGGGCCGCAGCAGATCGAGGATGCCGTAATGCCCCTTGCGCAAGCCCGTCTCGTCGCGCGCGAACCAGCGGGCGAGCAGGATGATCACCGCCAGCTTGACGAATTCGCTGGGCTGCACCTGCATCGAGCCGACCTGCAGCCAGCGGCGGGCGCCGAGCACCTTCTTTCCCGCGAAGGCGACGCCGGCGAGCAGCCCGATGGCCGCGACGTAACCGGGCCAGGCCGCAGTCTGGAGCCACCGGTAATCGGCCAGCAGCAGCAGGGCGATGAAGAGGCCGCCCACCAGCATCCAGCGGAACTGCACGAGCGCCATGATCACCGGCGCGTTCTTGGTGGCGGAGGCGAGGTTCCAGACCCCGAGCGAGCAGATGATCAGCGTGCACAGCACCAGCGGCCAGTGCAGGTTGTCGAGCTTCTTCTCGGTTACGCCCAGGGACATGTCACTGCACCATGGAGCTGGTTGCCAGGGGAGGAGGAGGCGGTAGCGCGGGCGGCGGGGCCGGCGGCGCGCTTTCCTCGCGCTTCGTCTTGAAATAGGCGGAGACGATCTTCGCCGCGGCCGGAGCGGCCGCCTCCGCTCCCCAACCGCCATGCTCGTTGAGCACCACGACGACGATCTCGGGATCGTCCGCAGGCGCGAACGCCGCGAACCAGGCGTGGTCGCGCGAGAAGTACGCCAGCGTCGCCGGGTCGAGCTTCTGTTTCTGCCCCAGCTTCATCACCTGCGCCGTCCCGGTCTTGCCCGCGAACTCGACGTCCTGCAGGCGCGAGCGGTATGCCGTACCTCCCGGCTCGTTCACCACGGCGCGCAGCGCCCCGCGCACCGCCGTCAGCGAGGACTCCTTGAAGCCGAGCTTGCGAAGGACCTGCAGCTTGAACTCGCGGATCAGTTTTCCGTCCGGAGCCTCGATCCGGCGGACGATCTGCGGCAGGAGGATGTCTCCACCGTTCGCCACCGCCGCGTAGGCGACCGCCTGCTGCAGGGGAGTGACGTTGATCTCTCCCTGGCCGATGCCGGCGTTGATGGCGTGGGCGCGCGCGCTTCCGCTCTCGGGCGAGATGGTGGTCGAGTCGGGGATGATGCCGGGGATCTCGCGTCCCAGATCGAGCCCGGTGGGCTGCCCGTAACCGAACCGCCGGGCCATGTCCGCGATGGCGTCGAGGCCGACCCGGTCGCCCACCGTGTAGTAGTAGACGTCGCAGGACCGTGAGAGCGCGTGCTTGAGGTCGAGCGAGCCGTGACCCTCCGGCTTGTCGCAGCGCCAGCGGTGGTTGCCCATGGTGTAGCCGCCGCCGCAGAACACGGTGCTGGCCGGCGTGATCGCGTTGCTCTCCAGGCCGGCGAAGGAAATGATGGTCTTGAACGTCGACCCCGGGTGGTAGTTCTCGTTCATCACCCGGTTGAGCATCGGCTTGAGGGGGTCCTCGGAGATCGCCTTCAGCTCGGCCCGGCTGATGCGCCCGGACATCTTGTTCGAGTCGAACGACGGCCGGGAGACCATGGCGAGGATGAAGCCCGTCTTCGCCTCCATCGCCACCACCGCTCCGGCCCGGCCAGGAAAGGCGACGTCGGCGGCGCGCTGCAGCTTCTCGTCGATGGAGAGGACGAGGTTGTTGCCCGGTGTGGCGGGCACCAGGCGCTCGGTCTCCGGGATGAGCGCCTCCTGCGTGTCCTTGTCGAGCTCGCGGCCCTTGGCGTCCACCGCGATGTTCTGCTTGCCGTCGGCTCCGCGCAGCTCCTTTTCCCAGCGGCGCTCGAGACCGCGCCGGCCGATGGTCTGGCCACGCCGGTACTCGGGGTGATCGTCCATCTCCTCCGGCGTGACCTCGCTCATGTAGCCGAGCACGTGCCCGAGGCTGGTGGGCGCGTGATAGGCGCGGTGCGGCGTGGGGATGAGGTTGACGCAGCTCATCTCCGTCTTGTGCGCCTCCAGCACGTCCACCTGGTCGCGGGGGATGTCGAGCATGACCAGGTAGGGCTTGAAGCGCTCCAGCTTGTCCTTGCTGAACCAGCTCTTCTGGTAATCCAGCTTGATCCGCTCGACGTCGTCCTGGCCCAGGCGCAAGTAGTCCTGGAGCTTCTCGATCACCTCGTCGCGCTCCTTTCCCTTGCAGAACGCCGGGGTGAGGAACACGTCGAACGAAGGACGGTTGTCGACCAGCGTGCGCCCCTTGCTGTCCTTGATCACGCCCCGGTCCGCGGGAACGAACAGCGACTTGCGGAAGTTCGCGATCGACTGGACGACGTAGACGTCGCCGCGGAGGATCTGGAGCTGGTAGAGCCGGACCACCAGCACCAGCATCGTGCACACCACGATCAGCGCGCCGAGCGCCGCGCGCGGACGGATCTCTCGGATGTCGTCGGCGTCCCGCCGGACGAGCATCATCGGAAGCCTCTCGGCGCTTCCTCGCCGTGCTGGAAGCTCGCGTCCACGCGGCGAAGCGCGGCGAAAACGAACGGCGCCGCGATGGCGGTGCCGAACGCCGACCACATCATCGGCGCAAGCTCGAAATGCAGGCCGGCTCCGGTGAAGAACCCGAAGACCAGCGTGGCGAGAAGGGAGTGTCCGAGGCTCGCGCCGAACGCGACGGCCGCGGACTGGATGCCGCCCTCGGTGCGCAACGCCGCCCCGGCCGTCCGCACCACCACGAAGGTGAGGACTGCGAGGAAGGTGTAGAGAAATGCAGGCGTCGCCGAAGTCAGGTCCGATAGATAACCGGCGGCGGCCGACAGCGCAGCACCCTGTATCACGTCGTCGCGCAGCGCCAGGTACAGCACGACGATCAGGAGCAGATCCGGCCGCGCCGCGCGCAGGTGCAAGAGGTGCGGGATCACGGACTCGAGGATGGTCAGCGCGATGGCCACCAGCAGGACCAGCGCGGTCCGCAGTGTCACGGTCCGCTCCCTGGAGCCGGCCCGCCCGCCGCGACTCCCTGCGCCCGCGGGGCGCCCTCGATCACCACCGCCACCTCGTCGAGGCGCGAGAAGTCCACCGCCGGGATCACCTCGGCGTCGAGGAACAACCCATGAGGCCTCTTCACCACGTTCACCACCCGGCCCACGCGGAGCCCGTGCGGGAAGAATCCCGGGCCGCCGGCGGTGACCAGGACGTCGCCCTCCTGCAGGTCGTCGGTGCGCAGCGCGTAGGTCAGCTTGCACCGGGAGATGTCTCCCGTGCCCTTCACCGTGCTGCGGCTGCGCGTCCGCTGCGACACCGCCGGGATCGCGCTCAGCGGGCTGAGGATGAGCTGGACGTCGGAGTAGCTGCCGGTGAGCTGGGAGACGATGCCAACCACTCCCTCCGGCGCGATCACGGGCGCGCCTTTCGCCACCCCGTCGTCGGAACCGCGCGCGATCCGAAGCGTGTGCGAATGCGGAGAGGCGCCGACGGCGACCACCCGGGCGAGCATCAGGCGGGCGGGCGCCTGCTTGTCCACGTAGTCGAGCAGGTGTCGCAGCCGGTCGTTCTCGAGCCTCAGCTCGGCCGCCTGCTGCTCGAGCTGGTGGGCCTTGAGGTTGTCACGGCGCAGCTGGACGTTCTCCTCGCGCACGTTGCGTAGCGCGACATAGCCGTGCCAGGCGTCGATGACTGCGAATGCGCTCAGGGTGATGACCTTCTCCACCGGCGCGATGGCGAAGATCACCGCCCGATCGAGCACGTTCAGGTCGCGCCCCTGCTTCGCCTTGACAAAGAAGATGGCGAACGGGACCGCCAACAGGGCGATCACGAAGATCGGCTCGCGAAAGCGCTTGAAAATCGAGTGCACGCAGGCTCACAACCCGGGGGAGGCGCCGGTCTCTTCCCGGGCTTTTCCCCTTGCATCTGTCGCGCGGGTTCTCTAGGGTGTCAAGCTTTCCAAGCAGCCGTGCGGACGGCGATTTTACGCCCCCCAGCGACCAGAAGACGGAGTGGTTGTCCGATGCTCGACGTAATGCGGTCGAATGCCAAGTCCTCGCTGATCGCGCTGATCTTCGGCGCCATCATCCTCACCTTCGTCTTCTCCTTCGGCCGCGGGTCCTCGGGCTTCCGCACCCGCACCCCGGAGACCTGGGCGGCGCGGGTGAACGGCGAGCTGGTGACGGCCAGCGATTTCGCCCAGGCGTACTCCAGCCGGTTCCGGCAGATGTCGGCGATGCGGGGCGGCAAGTACACGACCGACAACGCCCGGCAGGACAATCTCAAGGTCGAGACGCTGAAGAGCCTCGTCGATCAGGAGCTGATCGCCCAGCAGGCAGACGACCTCGGCATCCGCGTGAGCGACGCCGAGGTGGCCGACGCCATCGCCCGCAGCCCGCAGTTCCAGCAGGACGGCAAGTTCGACTTCGACTACTACAAGCGCCTCGTCGAGAACGGCTACGGAATGAGCATCAAGCGCTTCGAGGAGACCTATCGCCGCGACCTCGTGCGCGGCAAGGTGGTCCAGGCCGCGATCGCCGGCGCGAACGTCTCCGATGACGAGGTGAAGGCGGCGTATACCGCGCAGCACGAGGGCGCCGCGATCGCCTGGGTGCGCCTCAATCCTTTCATGTTCCGCGACAAGGTGGGCGCGAGCGATGCGGAGGTGGAGGAGTTCGCGAAATCGCACGGCGACGAGATCGCGAAGAGATACGAGGAGGAAAAAGCGGCTCGCTGGACGCAGCCCGCCGCGATGAAGGTCCGCGCCATCACCATCTCCGTGCCGCCGAACGCGAGCGGCGAGCAGGAGAAAGCGGCGCGCGAGAAGATCGATCAGGCGGCTGCGGAGGTGAAGGGCGGAAAAGACTTCGCCGAGGTGGCGAAGGCGCGCAGCGAGGACCAGGCGACGAAGGCGACCGGCGGGGACCTCGGCTTCGTCGCCCGCGGGCAGTCGCCGTACGGAAAGACCTTGGAGGATCAGGCCATCCGGTTGAAGCCGGGCCAGCTCAGCGACGTGTTCAAGGACCGCTCCGGGTTCCACATCCTCAAGGCGGAAGAAGAGCGGCCCGCGCGGCTGCAACCGCTCGACGATGTGCGCAAGCAGATCGCGGCGGACCTGGTGAAGTCGCAGAAGGCGAAGGAGGTGGCGAAGCAGAAGGCCGAGGAGACCCTCGCGCAGCTTCGCACCGGCAAGCGCCTTCAAGACATCTACCCCGTGAAGAAGACGGAGCCGGGGCAGTTCGATTTCAGCGCGTTCACCGCGCCGCAGACCACGGAAACGGAGACGTTCCATCCGATGGGCGGCTACATCCCGGGCATCGGGCAGGCGCCAAAGCTCTCTGCGGCCGTGTTCGCCTTGACCCAGCCGGGCGCGATTCCGGCAGCGCCCGTGGAGGAAGGCGATACCTGGTACGTGTTCCGGCTGAAGTCTCGGGAGCGGGCGGATCCGTCGAAGCTCGAGGCCGAGGAAAGCAAGGCCGTGCGCGACCGCCTGATCGGGCAGAAGCAGGGCGAGCTTTACGCGAAGTGGGTGGAGGGACTGCGGAAGCGAGCAAAGATCGTCGAGAACGAGCACATGCTCTCGTACGACGTCGGGCCCGCGCACGAGGCGTACTCGCCGGACGACTTCTAGCTCTTCGGATCAAGCGCGCGGAGCGCGCCGAGGTCTTCTTTTTTGGAACTGGCGGATGCAGGCGTGAAGGACGTCGAGGGCCGCGATCTGCGGCTCGGCGAGCTCTGGCGGGACAGGCCGGCGGTGTTGGTGTTCGTCCGGCATTACGGGTGAGCGCTCTGCCGGGAACAGGCGGCCGAGTTGCGGCCGCACGCGGAGGAGTTCGCAAACGCCGGCGGGAAGCTGGCCGTCATCGGCAACGGGTGGCCGGCGATGGCGAAATCGTGGGCGGAGCACGTCGGGTTCCCCCCGTCGGTCGCGGTGCTGACGGACCCCGGGCGGACGGCGTATGACCTGGCGGGGTTGAAGCGCTCGGTGATGCTGACGTTGTTCAATCCGCTTTCGGTGGCTCGCTTCGTGCGCGCCTCGATCAAAGGTTTCAGGCAGGGTCGGACGGCCGGCGACCTGTGGCAGCAGGGCGGCGCGCTGGTGGTCCGGCCTGACGGCAAGGTGACGTATCGGTACGTCTCGCTCGGGCCCGGCGATCATCCGCCCCCCGCCGCGCTCGTCGAAGCCCTGAAGCGCGCTGCTTGAGCGCTGCTCAGCGACCCTCTACGAGGGCCTGGAGCAGGCCCTCGAGCGAATCGGAGAGGGCCTCGAATTCGTGCGCGCCGGCCGCGATGAGAGGGATCCGGCCGTAGCGCCGCTCGCGCAGCCGCGCGAGGTGACCGTAGGCCTCGGCGCCTCCGTCGGTGCCGAAGAGCAATAGCCCTGGCGTGGCGAGGGAGACTTCCTGCGATTGCGACTCACGCGCGATCTGCTCGGCGTTCCAGAGGATGAGCGGCCGGCTGCCGACCTTGCCGCGCCCGCCGTCGTGCTGCTCGAGGAACGCGCGCAGATCGGCCGGCAGGCCCGCGATCGCGTCCAGCGCCTCTTTCGGTGCACCTTTCGGCGCGAGCTTCATCCCGGGAAGATCCATCGGTTCGCTACAGCTTGCGGAGGAATTCCTCGCCCAGCTCGCGCGACCGGCGCGTCGCGGCCTCGACGGCGTTCATCAGCACGTTGCGCAGTCCGCCGGCCTCGAGCGTGTGCAGGCCGGCGATGGCGGTGCCGCCCGGGCTGGTCACGCCGTCCTTCAGCATGCCCGGGTGCTGCCCGCTCTCGATCAAGAGCTTCGCGCTCCCGAGCACCGTCTGGGCGGCAAGCTGCATCGATGCGCGCCGGGACAGCCCGACCTTCACGCCGGCGTCGGCGAGCGCCTCGATGATGAGGAACAGATAGGCCGGACCGCTCCCGGAGAGCCCGGTGACGGCGTCGAGCTGCGACTCCTCGAGCAACACCGTGAGCCCGACGCTGTCGAAGATGGTCCGGGCGGTGGCGAGGTCCGCTTCCGTCGCATGCTCGCCGAGCGCCAGCGCCGTCGCTCCGGCGCCGACGGTTGCGGGGGTGTTCGGCATCGCGCGCACGATGCGCATGGGCGGATGCAGGCGCCGCTCGATGGCGGCGATGGGGACGCCCGCCGCGATGCTCACGATCAGCTTCTCCCGCGAGACGTCGGCGGAGATGCCGCGCAGGACCTGGTCGAGGATCTGCGGCTTGACGCAGAGGACGATCACCTCGGCTTCCCGCGCGACGTCCGCATTCTCGCCGCCGCGGACGCCGTACGACTTGACCAGCTCCCGCACGCGCTCCGGCCGGCGGGCGCTCACGAAGATCTGCTCGGACCGAGCGGCCTTCGTGTTCAGGAGGCCCTTGAGCAGCGCCTCTCCCATGTTGCCGGCGCCGATGAACCCGAGCATCTTGTCCGTGACCATGCCACCCGATAACGCGCATCTTCACAGTGTTGCAAGGCTGTTTCCGCCTTCGCGGAAACAGCCAGCAACTACATAGCCGCATAGCCGCCTTCGGCGGCAGCGGCTATCCAATGATGAACGTCTCCTTGATCAGCCGCCCCTCCGCGAACCGGCGCACGCTGTAGCGCTCGAAGATCTCGTCCTTCGCGCCGCCCATCCACTCCGCCATCCGGCGCGCGACCGCGGGGGCCATCATGAACCCGTGTCCGACGAAGCCGCTCATCTGCAAAAGGCCCGCAACCCCAGGGGTCTCGCCGAGGACGGGAGAATGGTCCGGGGTCACGTCATAGCAGCCCGCCCACTGCCGCAGCAGCTTGACCGCGCCGAGTTGCGGAACCAGTTCGCTCAATGCCCTTCCGTAGCGGGCGAGAAAGCGCAGCGAGGAAGTCTGGTTCAACCCGGGCTCCTCGTCCGGATCGCCCATTCCACCGACGATCTCGCCGCGCATCGACTGCGAGAAGTACAGGCCTGTTCCCAGCATCGAGACCAGCGGCCCGAGGAACGGCTTGAGCGGCTCGCTAGAGACGATCTCGTGCCGATACGGGACGTTGGGAAGCTGCACTCCTGCCAGGCGCGCGACCGTCGGGCTCCAGGCGCCGGCCGCGATCACCACCCGATCCGCGGTTACGCGCCCTCGGTCGGTCTGCACGCCGCGCACGCGGCCGCCGCTCACTTCGATGCCGGTGACGCGGGTGAACGTCTCCACTTGCGCGCCGCGCCGTCGCGCGCCGTCCGCGTAGCCCCAGAGGAACGGCCAGGGAAAGACCACGCCGTCCTCCGGGTTCCACGACGCGGCGAGAAACTTCGAAGTGTCGAGCTGAGGGACGATCTCGCCCGCCTCCCCCGGCGTAATCACGCGGGTCGCGAGCCCGTGGCGTTTCTGCAGCTCCGCGCCGTACTCGATCCGCCTGAGCGTCTCGTCGTCGTGCGCGAGGAACAAATAGCCGCCGCGGCGGAGCCAGACGTTGATCCCGAGCTCCTGCGCGAAGCGGGCCATGAACGCGATCGATTCCTTCGCCAGCTCGATCAGCGTGGGCGTGGTCCATTGGGCGCGCACGCCCCCACCGTTGCGTCCCGAAGCGCCCTCGCAGAGGTAGCCGCGCTCGAGGGCCAGGACGCGGCCCGCGCCCCTCCCAGCGAGGTTCCATGCCAGCGCGAGCCCCATGATGCCGCCGCCCACGATCACGATGTCGGCGCTGCCGGGCAGCGGAGCGGGCGGCTGGAGCGGATGCGCGCCTCTTCCCCATGTAGGACGCAGGCCCGCGGTCGGATGGCGGGCGCCGGTGACGCCGGCGGGCAGCCCGGCGTAGGCGGCCATCGAGGTCGGGGCGAGCGGCGGCCGTGCCCGGAACGGCACCTGCGCCGGCGGAGGAACGGCATTGCGCTGCGCGCAGATCCGCATCGCGCCCACCTCGCAGCTCTTTCCCTGGCAGGGACCGGTGCCGAGCCCGGTGTAGCGCTTGAGGCTCTCGATGTCCGGGTACCCGTGCTCGATCGCGTCGTCGATGTCGTGCACGCTGACGTCCTCGCAGGCGCAGACGATCGCCTTTTCGCTCAGCGGCACGCGGCGCTCCCCGCGGCCTCGCCGGAGGGGACGGCGGGTTTGCCCGCGACGGTGCCGGCGGCGAACAGCCAGGGAACGCTGGTGCGACCCTCCGCATCGGTCTGCACCGGGAACCCCGCGCCGTCGAAATGGGCCTGCGCTCCCGCCGAGGAGGCCAGCTCGTGCAGCGGCGCGGGGGGCTGCGCGATGGCCACGGCGTCGCAGCGGATCCGTGTCCCGGCGGCGGTATCGACTGCTTTCACCGGGTTTCCCAGGGCGCGTCGGGGAACCCCCGAGATCATGGCGATCTCGTATCCGCGCCGGCTGAGCGCCTCCGCGCAGCGCTTCGCTTCTTCCCCTTCTCCCACGACCGCCAGCTCGAGACCGACGCGCGCGCCGAGCGCAAGCAGCCCGCGCGCCGCGTAGACGCCCGGGCGATCGACGCCGGGGAACGGCAACGGCTGCGAGACTCCGCCGGTCGCGACGACGACGTGCTCGGCGACGACGGCGAGCAGCCGGTCCCGGTGGCGAACGGCGAGAAGGGCGTTCCCCGGAATGTCGGTATCGTTCGCGTACAGGCCGACGCACTCGGCATCGAGCAGGAGCTCGGCGCGTCCCACTTCGGTATCCACTGGCGCGCCGAAGAGGAGCTGCGCCCCACCGGCGCGCCCCTCCCGCTCGATCAGCAGCGCTCCGGCTCCGGAGGCGCGGGCAGCCGCGAGCCCGGCAGCTCCGGCGCCGACGATGGCCAGCTCGACCCGGCGCAGCTCGCCGCGGGCCGGCCGCTCCACCCCGTCGGGGAGCTCCCCCAGACCGGCGAGCCGTCTCGCGATCTCGAGAGCCACGCGCCCGAGCAGCCGCGAGCGCACGAGCAGATGGTGGTGGTCGAGCCCCTCCGGAAAGAGGAAGTCCGCCGCCCGGAACAGGTCGTTCTCCACCCCGAGCGGTCCGTTCTGGCGCTCGCAGCGCATGCCTTCCGCGACGGGGACGCGGCAGGCGAGCAGGCTCGGCAACCCGTCGATCCGCATCAGGCACTGCCCGCAGGAACCGGCGAAGCAGAACGGCCCGCGCGGGCGGTGGTATTTGATCGAGCGCGTGAAGGTGGTCACGCCGGCGCGCAGCAGCGCCGCGGCGACGGTGTCTTGCGCTTGCGCTTCGATGGGAGCGCCGTCCAGGGAGATCCGCGGCATCTAGCTCGAGAATCTCATAACCGGTACAGCCCAAAAGCAACAGTCGCCATGCCGCCTTCGGCGGCCGCGACTGTCAGAAGACGAAGTGCCTGCCCTTTTGCCGCCGCGCATAGATCGAGATCGTCGCCTGCACCTCACCCACGCCCATGTTCCCGCTCTCGCCGATGGTCGAGGCGCCGAACTCCTCCCATTCCAGGGCGGAGTCGGTCCCATCGTTCTCCTTCAGCATGCCGGCCAGCGTGCGGCGGGCGCGGGTGAGCTTGCGGTCGTCGCGGGTCCAGATGCTGGTGGCGAGATCGTGCGGGTTGTCGAAGAGCGAGAACTTCACGAAGTCCTCGAAGCGCGGCAGCGCCATCGCCACCAGGATGGGCATGAACAGCTCGGTGGTCGCGAGCTTGTACTCGCGAACCCCTTTGCCGTCCCAGTCGTGGCGCAGCGACGTCTGAGGAGTGACGCCGTCGATCAGCGCCGGCTTCACCGCTTCCGAGTTCGAGCCGTAGTCGCCGCCCGCGCGCCCGCCCTCGCGGACGATCTTCAACCCCGCCTTGCGCGCCTCGGCCACCACCTCCAGCGCCGTCTGCGCCTTGTGCACCATCAGGGGCCCCAGCGTCTTGTCGGTCGCGTCCGGGCTGCGCGGGTCCATCACCTGCCAGCGATCCATCTCCGCGGCGATCATCGGCACCAGGCGGTCCAGGGTCGCGCGCGATGCGGACACGCCGTGCAGGCCGGTGCACTTGTGCGAGGAGAGCCCGAGCTTCGCGTACGTGAGGCGCTCGGCGATCTTCTCCAGTTCGTCGTCGTCGTACCCGTCGTCGACCCAGGACCAGTTGCACCCTCCGCCCTCGAAGCGGGTGCGGGCCAGACCGCGGCCCGAGGAGATGGCGCGAGCCGTATCCGAGGAACCGGTCACGGCGACGACGGCCACCCGGTGATCGGTCGCCAGCGGCGCGATGCCCTTGCCGAACCCTTCCACCTTCTGGATGAACCGCGGGTCGGCGCCGGCCGCGAGGAAGCAGCGGACCATGGTGGTGTTCGTCGCCGCGGCGAAGGGGTGCCCTTTGAAGATCCAGGGACACCCGACGAGGTACGCGCCGGCGAGGTGGATCATCGGGATGCCCCAGATGAAGTTCATCGGGGTGATGATGGCGGCGAGCCCGGCGGGCATGTATGCGTCGCGCCAGAAGCGCTGTCCCGCCATCATGTCGGGGACGATCTCGCCCTTGATCGCTGCCTCGTAGCTGCCCTCGAGATGGTCGCAGGCGCGCTTCGCTTCGAAGAAGTCCTTCTCGGCCTCCAGCCTGGTCTTCGGGATCTGCTGGCGGATCTCGTGCAGGAACTCCTCGGTGTAGTGGGCGAGGATCCGGGAGACGTTCTGCACCACGTGCTTGCGCCAGGCGAGGCCTTCGTCCGCCCACGCCAGCGACTTCCACACCTGGTGACCAAAAGAGAGCGCGGCCTCGACGTCCTGCTTCCCGGAGGCGGGAACGTCGAAGAGCTGCACGCGCTTGTCGGCGGGACAGGTCATGGAGCCGTGCTCGCCGGATGCGGGCGTCCGCCACTCGCCGCCGATGAAGTTGCGGATGGTCAGCTTCCGTCGCGGCGGCAGCTCCGTGTAGCAGAAGAGGTACGGCCGCAGCGCCTCGATGTCCGCGTCGGACAGCATCCGCGAGAAGAGCGAGTATCCGGCGCGGCGCTCGGCGTAACGCGCGGCGAGCGGGTCGGGCCCGAGCTGGCCGCGCTCGTTGAACGAGCGGAGCGCGGACTTCAGCTTCTCGTCGACGAAGGGCGCCATGGCGCGGCTTCATATCGACGGCGCCGAGCCGAGGCAAGGGCGTCAGAACTGCAGTGACAAGCCGCCCATCACCGACGCCACGGTGATCTCCTGCCGGGGAAGGGTATCGGTGCTGGCGCGCCGCCAGGAGGCCTGGCCGCGCAGCGAGAACCCGCTGCCCAGGCCGAAGTCCACCGCCCCGAGGACTCCCCATCCGCCGGAGGCGAGGTTCGCATATCCGCCACCCGCGGAGATCCCAAGGTTCTCGAGCGCGAGGCGGACGCCGCCTGCGGCGAGCAGCTCGTTCGGACCCGAGAGGCTGTAATCCAGGAGCGCGCCCAGGTACAGCGGGCCCGCGATGCGGAAGAAGAGGTGCCCGCCGAGGTCCCAGCCGAATGCCGAGCCGGGCGCGCTCGCGAGCGTCCCGGTATGGGACGTCCAGTCGTAACCCGCCACGATCCAGACCGCCGCGGCGGTCGATGGGAGCGGCCGTACCCGCTGCACCGTCGTCTCTCGCGCCTCCTCTCGCTGATCGGAGAGCCTGTCCTGCAGCAGCGGCGCGAGCAGCCGTCGCACGGCCGGACGCAGATCGCGTTCCAGCTCGTCCGCCGTGGCGCCACCGGCGACGCTTCCGGAGAGCAGCTCGCCTTGCCCGGTGTCGTGGAGCTTCATGTTCAGCTTGTATTGCGTGCCGAAGCGCAAGAGCTCGCCGCTCACCACCAGGTCGGCGCCGATCCGCCGGCCCGTGTCGACCTCGCACTCGCCCTCGCATTCCTCCAGCTTCCTTCCACTCGCCTGCAAGAGGACCAGCATGTTCTCGCGGGTGATCACGCGCGACTGCGGCAGGACCTCCTTCACCGCGGCGCGCACCTGGTCGGAGAGATAGGCGACGTCGATCCGCTGCTCCGGGGGAACCTTGTCGCGGAACTCCAGCACTCCGACGACCGGCGCGGCGGCGGCGAGCAGCAGGGCGAGGATCATGGCGCTCGCTCTCCGAAGATTGCGGTGCCCACGCGCACGAGGGTCGCGCCCTCCTCGATGGCGGCCTCGTAATCGGCGCTCATTCCCATCGACAGCTGGGGAAGGCCACAAGCCTTTCCCAGCTGCCGGAGCAAGCGGAAGCCTGGGCGCGGATCGCCCTCCTCCGGCGGAATGCACATCAATCCCTCGCACGCGAGCGCCGGCAGCGCCCGCACTTCTTCGAGCAGCGCCGGCACGTTCTCCGGCAGCACGCCGGCCTTCTGCGCCTCGCGGCCGACGTTTACCTCCAGAAGCACGCGCTGCACGAGCCCGGCGGCCGCGGCGCGCTTCGACAGCTCCTGCGCGAGCGCGAGGCGGTCGCAGGTGTGGATCAGCGCGGCACGGCCGACGACCAACCTCGCCTTGTTCGTCTGCAGCGCGCCGACGAAGTGCCATTCGACGCCGGCGAGAGCGGCGGCCTTCTCCCGCAGTTCCTGCGCGTAGTTCTCGCCGAAGATCGCCTGACCTGCGGCGACGGCCTCTCGCAGCATCCCGATCGGCTTGGTCTTGCTCACCGCGACCAAACGGACGGAGGCGGGATCGCGCCCCGCCCTCGAGCATGCGGCTGCAATCCGCTCGCGGACCCGGGAAAGCCCCTCGGCTACGTCCACGGCAGCTCCACGCCGGCCTCCTCCAGCATCGACAGCGTCTCCAGAAGCGGCAGGCCCACGACGTTGGTGAAGCTGCCGTCGATCCGCTCCACGAACGCCCCTGCGAGCCCCTGGACCGCGTACGCTCCCGCCTTGTCGTCGCCGTCCCCGGACGCGGCCAGCCAGCGCACCTGCGCGTCCGAGAGCGGCGCGAACTTGACCGCCGTCTCCACCGCGCGCGCGCGCGGCGGCACGCAGACGGCCGTGATCACGCGGTGTTCGATACCGGAGAGAATGCGCAGCATCCGCTCCGCGTCGGACCGGTCACGCGGCTTGCCGAGCACCTCCTCACCCACCAGCACGATGGTGTCGGCGGCGAGCGCGACGGTCCCCCGCCCCGCTGCGGTCTGCGCCTTCTCCCGGGCCATGCGCATGACGTACTCGCGGGCAGATTCGCCCTCTCTTTGCGTCTCGTCGATGTGCGCAGGCGCCACCGAAAAACGCACCCCGAGCCGCTGGAGAAATTCCCGCCGGCGCGGCGACGCGGAGCAAAGGATGAGCTTCATCGCGTCGCCTGTACAAGATTTGGCGCGTCGCGACAACCGAGCGTACACTCTACGAAATGAGGGGGAAGGATCTCCTCCGGGAGCTGCAGCGCACCGTCGACGAGCTCGCCGTCCTCAACGAGATCGGGAAGGCCCTGACCTCGTCGCTGGACATCGGCGAGGTGATGCACGTCATCCTCGCGAAGGTGAGCGAGCTGCTCAAGCCCAGCAACTGGTCCCTCCTGCTCAAGGATCACACGACGAGCGAGCTCTACTTCCACGCGGCGGTCGGCGAGGGCTCGGATCGGCTGCTGGGGATGCGGCTCAGGCCCGGCGAAGGCATCGCGGGCTGGGTGGCGCAGCACAACCAGCCGCTGCTCGTGCCCAACGTCCACGCCGACCCGCGGTTCGCCAGCCGGTTCGACAAGGCCTCGCGCTTCCACACCAAGTCGATCCTCTGCGTGCCCCTCACCTTCAAGGAACGCACGCTGGGGGTGATCGAGCTGGTCAACGGGCCGCGCGACGGCGCGTTCGGCGAGGAGGACCTGAAGATCCTCAGCACGGTGGCGGAGTTCAGTGCCATCGCCATCGAGAACGCGCGCAACTTCCACAAGGTGCAGGAGCTCACGGTCCTCGACGATCACACCGGCCTCTTCAATTCCCGCCACATGAAGCGCCAGCTGGAGCAGGAGGTCATGCGCGCCACCCGCTTCGGGCATCCCGTCTCGGTGATCTTCTTCGATCTCGACCACTTCAAGAGCGTGAACGACACGCACGGTCACCAGGCCGGTTCGCAGGTGCTGCACGAGATCGGCCGGCTCTTGCTGAAGACGCTGCGCTCGACCGACGTGCCTGTCCGCTACGGCGGCGACGAGTTCGTCGTCCTCATGCCGGAAACGAGCAAGGACCAGGCGGTCGCGGCCGCCCGGCGTATCGGCGGGGAGATCGCCCGGCAAGCGTTTCTCGGCGACAAGCCCTATGGTCCGGTGAAGCTGACGGCCAGCCTCGGCGTGGCGGCGTTTCCCGACGACGCGCGCGATCCCGAGAACCTGATCCGCCGCGCGGACGAGGCCATGTACCACGTGAAGGCCTCGCAGCGGGGCGGGGTCTTCGCGGCGGTCTCGCCCAAAGCTCCGGAGCGGACGGGAACCTTGACGGCAGGGGTATCCTCCGAGCCATGAGGCTCACTCCCCTCGACCTGCAGCAGAAGACCTTCCGCAAGGTCACGCTCGGGGGACTCGACGAGCGCGAGGTGCGCGCCTGGCTCGACCTCGTCGCCACCCAGCTGGAGGAGCTGACGCGCAAGCTCAACCGTCAGGACGAGGAGCTGC
>MNFJ01000062.1 GCA_001918155.1 Deltaproteobacteria bacterium 13_1_40CM_4_68_19 | reverse complement strand
GCGCGAGCGCCGATTACATGGGCATGCTGGCGACGGTGATCAACGCGCTGGCGCTGCAGGACTCGCTGGAAAAGCTGAGCGTCTTCACCCGCGTGCAGAGCGCGATCGAGATGCAGCAACTGGCCGAGCCATACATCCGCCGGCGCGCCGTCCGACATCTCGAAAAAGGCCGCGTCGTCATCTTCGCCGCCGGGACCGGCAATCCCTACTTCACCACCGATACCGCCGCGAGCCTGCGCGCGATGGAGATCCACGCCGACGTGATCCTGAAAGCGACCAAGGTGGACGGCATCTACACGGCCGATCCGGTCAAGGACCCGAGCGCGACGCGCTACAAGACGCTCAGCTACATCGAAGTGCTGCGAAAGAACCTCAAGGTGATGGATTCGACCGCGATCTCGCTCTGCATGGACAACGAGCTCCCCATCATCGTGTTCGATCTCGGCCAGCGCGGGAACATCATCCGCGTGGTGCAGGGGGAGGACGTGGGCACCCTGGTCGGCTCGCTCAAGCCACAGCAGCAGGAGGCATGAGTCCCATGGGCATGGCAGAGGACGTCCTGGACGACCTGCGCAAACGCATCAACAAGACGCTGGACGATCTGCGCCGCGAGCTGGCGAAGGTGCGCACCGGCCGCGCCAATCCCGCGCTCCTCGAGGGCGTGCGCGTCGACTACTACGGGCAGATGTCGCCGCTCAACAACGTCTCCAACGTCACCGTCGCCGACCCCCGGCTGATCGTGATCAAGCCCTGGGAGAAGTCGATGATCCCGGTGATCGAGAAGGCCATCAATGCCGCCGGGCTGGGAGTCAACGCCCAATCCGACGCGGAGGTGGTCCGGGTGCCGATCCCTCCGCTCACCGAGGAGCGGCGCAGGGAGTTCGTCAAGCTGGTCAAGCACAAGGGGGAGGAGCACAAGATCGCCATCCGCAGCGAACGGCGTGACGCGAAGGAGATGATCGAGGAGGCGGTCAAGGAAGGGGAGCTGACCGAGGACGACGGCAAGAAGGCGATGGAGAAGTTGCAGACGGAAGTCGACAACGGCGTGAAGAAGGTGGACGAGGTGATCGCCTCCAAGGAGAAGGACTTGATGCAGGTATGATCATGGCCAGGAAACGCAAGAGACCGCACCGGCGGCTCCTCGATGCCGCGCGCAAGCACCAGGACGAGTTGGAGGCGGCCGGTCTGCCGCCGCGGGCGATCGAGAGCTACGAGGTCGCGCTGCGGGGCGCGACCCAGGCGAAAGCGGCCAGCGGCGCCGCCAAGGTGCTGGTCCGCGACATCCAGCGCGAGGTCGAGGAGTTCCAGGCGGCCATCCGGAAGGAATTCCACGCAAATCCTTCGTTCCAGGCCGTGTTCAAGGCGCAGGAGCGCATGCCCGCGGAGCCCCGCGACGTGCTCGCGCTCGGCCGGCACGTGGCGCGGGAGGCGCCCGGGTACGCCCAGAACCTGATCAAGTACGCGATCAACGCCGCCACCGTCAGGCATCTCGTCGCCCTCTGCGACCAACTGGAAGGCGAACTCGGCGGCGCCGACCCGGTGCAGCGGGCCAGGGCGATCGAGGAGCAGATCGTCGCCGCGGCCCAGAGGGCGTTCGCGGGCCGGCCGGAACTGGCGGCATTCGAACCGAAGCCGTCCCCGTAAGCTCCGAATCGGGCCGGCCGGCATCACTTTTCATTCATGTCCCTGGACCTCGGCGGCCTCTCAAATCCGGTCACCAGCATCGGCGACCTGATCGCGTACGTGAAGGGCGCCGAGCGCCCGCCGGATCGCTGGCTGATCGGCGTGGAGCACGAGAAGATCGGCGTGCGCGGGCCGCGCTACGAGCCGGTGCCTTACTATGGTCCGGACGGGATCCGGGCCTTGCTCGACGCCATCGCCCGCTCGGCGGGCGGCACGCAGCACAAGCACAAGGAAAACGGACAGCCGATCGCCCTGCTCTCGAAGGATGCCTCGGTGACGCTCGAGCCGGGAGGCCAGCTGGAGCTCTCTGGCGCACCCCTGCGCTCCTTCGCCGACATCCGGGGAGAGATCGAGGCGCACCTGGCGCAGGTGCGGCGGGACTCACGCGGCATCGCCTGGCTGGCGGCCGGCTACCGGCCCTTCGGCACGCGCGATCAGGTTCCCTGGATGCCGAAGGGGCGCTATGCGGCGATGAAGGCGTCGCTGGGGAACAAGGGCCGGCTGGCGCTCGACATGATGCTGATGACCGCCACCGTGCAGGCAAATCTGGACTGGAGCGACGAGGCCGATCTCGCTTCAAAGGTGCGCGCGGCCACCGCGGTGTCGCCCGTCGTGAGCGCGATGTTCGCGAACAGCCCGCTCATCGACGGACGCGACTGCGGCTATCTCGATTTCCGCTACCAGGTCTGGCGCGAGACGGACCCTGCCCGGTGCGGGTTGCTGGAGCAGATGCTGCAGCCCGGGTGGGATTATCGACGGTACGTCGAGTGGGCCATCGACGTGCCGATGCTCTTCGTCCGCAACGGGACCGCGTACAGCGACGCGCGCGGGCAGACATTTCGCGACTGGCTCACCAGCGGACGACTGGCCTCGGGCGAGAAGTCCCAGCCCACCCTGTCGCACTGGATCGATCACCTGAGCACCCTGTTCCCCGAAGTGCGGGTGAAGCGCGTCCTGGAGCTTCGCGGTGCGGACATGGTGCCTCTGCCCCTGATGATCGCCCTCCCGGCGCTGTGGGTCGGAATCCTCTACGACCGCAGTGCGCGCGAGGACGCTGCCGAGTTGACCCGCGACTGGACGTTCTCCGAGCTGCTGCAGTTCCAGGCCGACGTCGCCCGCGTCGCGCTGCGGGCGAAGGGTCCCGCCGGCGCGACGGCGCTCGAGCTCGGGCGCGATCTGCTGGCCATCGCCCGCAGCGGCCTCAAAGGATGGCAGCAGATCTCCGGTCTGGACGAATCGAGGAACCTCGATCCGTTGTCCGACATCCTGGACTCCGGCCGCACGTACGCCGAGCGGGTGCTCGAGGCTTATGGGGCCTCTGGGGGAGATCCCGCCTCCGTGGTGAAGCTCTGGCAGATCGCCTGACCCTCAAGGAGATATGAGAAAATGACGATCGTCCTCGCAGCCCTTCTCGCCGCGGCCCCGGTCACTCTCGAGGCCGACCCCAACCACAGCACCGTGGGCTTCTCGGTGAAGCACATGGTCGCGACCACCGTGCGCGGGCAGTTCACGAGATTCTCTTCCACGGTGGACTGGAACAGGGACGACCCGGCGAAGAGCTCCGTCGAGCTCAAGGTCGATCCTTCCAGCATCAACACCAACAACGAGAAGCGCGACGGGCACCTCAAGTCGGCGGACTTCTTCGACGTGCAGGGGTGCCCGGACATGTCGTTCCGGTCGCGCAAGATCGACAAGTCAGGCGACAAGTACAAGGTGACGGGCGATCTGACCATGCACTGCGTGACCCGGCCGCTCACGCTGGAAGCGAGCTTCGCGGACCAGCCGATCAAGTCGCCCATGGGGACCAGCGTCTATCCGGCGAGCGCCACGGGGAAGCTGAAGCGCTCGGACTGGGGGCTGACCTGGAACAAGATGCTGGAGACGGGCGGCGCGGTGGTTTCCGACGACGTGAATCTCGAGCTCGATTTCGAGTACGTGCCTCGGGCTGCGGAGCCAAAGAAAGAGGCGCAGGCCGAAACCAACAGGAAAAAGTAGGCCCCAGATCGGGAAGGGGTTCAGGCTGTTTCCTTGCGGAGTTCGTCGGCGATGGTGGCCGCTGCCGCGCGCGCTTCCTGCAGCCGGTCGGGGGGAAGAGAGATCGCCGCCACGGCCGGGTGCCCCCCGCCCCCGTACCGTTCCGCGATCTGCGCCAGGTTGTGCCGGCGCAGCTGCTGTTTCCACGGATTGGATCCGAGCGAGATCTTGCTCCGGTTCGTCCCGCGCGAGACGGAGACGGTGTAGAGCGTCGAGGCGTCCGCCGCATAGGCGATGAACTTGTTCACGTTCTCGACGCCCAGATCGGCGAGGTCGTACGTCGCCACCCCGCGGTCCAGCTGGATGCGGCCCGTGACCAGCCTCACCAGCTCGTGGTGTCGCTCGAGCAAGGGCTGCAGCGGCACGGTCACCCACGGCTCGCGCAGCACGGCGGAGAGCGGACGCTGCGACAGCTCGCGGATCAACCGCGGAAGCAGCGCCGGATCCTTCGACGCCTCGATCAACAACATGAGCTGCATGGGAGGGTCGCTGAGCGCCACCGCCATCTGCGGGGTGGAGAAGAGCGCCCCATCGATGATCTCGGCCCAATCGATCAACTCGCGCAGCGGCGAGGGATCCCACCCGAACTTCTCCTCCACGACCCGCGCGAGGAAGCGCGTGCAGCTCTTCGCCTGCGGATCCCAGAACTTGCGGCCGCTGCGGTCGGCGTGGAATACCGCCTCGTCGCTCGCGCTCTCGAACGCGCTCTGGTGGTGATCGAACCACCAGGTGAGCCGCGGATCGGGTGAGAAGCGGAAGTCCACCACCGCGTTCTCCTCGCCGGCGAAGACATCCGGGTCGAAGAGCTGACCAGCCCGGTGCGCGAGACCGCGCAGGCCGACGTCGGTCAGCCCCGGCTTTACCTTGTCGCGGTAGAAGCGCAGGAACGCCGCCGCGGAGGCGACGCCGTCGAAACAGTGGTCGTGGTAGCCGATCTGCAGCGCGGGCATCGGACGCCGCAACGTAGAACGCATCTCGTAAACCTGTACAGTCTAAAACGTAGCCGCATACCCATTCCGGGGTCCGGGAGCGGCTAGATCGTCGGCCACGCGGCGAGGCTGGGCAGCCGCAAGCGCCCGTCCTGCACGCGCCGTCCGCGCGAGGGTCGCACCCCGCGGTCGCGGAAAGCGCGCTTCCAGGCGGCGAACGTCCCGCCAGCCCGCCACGCCTCCAGGGCGGCGAGGCCGGCATCTTCGGCGCCCTGCGCCAGCATGTATTCCACCCAGGCCCAGCGTGGGCTGGTGGGGCGAACCTCGGCCCGGCCGCGCAACCTGGCGCGCAGGTACGCCACGCGGCGTTCGACCTCGTCGATGGGGACGAACGGCGCGCCGTCCATCGGCGTGTTCCGCTTGGCCACGAACGGTGCGCAGCCGAAGCTGAGGGGCACGAGGCGCGAGATCTCTGCCGCGAGCTCCGCCAGCTCCTCGAGGTCGCGATCCTCCTCGCCCGGCAGCCCCACCATCAGGTAGAGCTTGAGCCGCTGGAACCCGCCCTGGCGGGCCAGCCCGGCCACGTGCAGCAGTTGATCCGCGGTGGTGCGCCGGTCGAGGGCCTTCCGCAGGCGCTCGGACGCCCCGTCCGCGGCCGTGGTGAGCGTCCTCGCTCCGGACTGCGCCAGCAGCGCCACCAGCTCTGGCCGCGCGCAGAGCCGGTCGGCGCGCAGCGAGGAGATGCCGACCTCGCGCCCGTCGTCCACGAGCTTGCGCACCAGCTCGACGACGCGCGGATGGTCGGTGACGGCAGCGCCCACCAGGCCCACCCGGCGCGCGCCCTCCGGCACCAGGTCGAGCACCCGCTCCGGGTCGACGGTGCGCATGCCGCCATTGGTGGTGCGGCGCATGACGCAGTAGGTGCACCCGCGGGAGCAGCCGCGCTCGGGCTCGATCAGGAACATCGAGCGCAGCTCGGTATGCGGCGTCAGGATCTGCGAGCGGGCCGGAAGGCGGTCGTCCTCCGCTTTCACGACGCCCGGCCAGGAGCCGGACAGCTCGGGCACGTAGAATCCGGGACGCCGGGAGAGTTGCGTTCGCAGCTCGTGGCGGGGGAGGGTGAGCGCGTCGCAGAGCGTGTGGATCAGCTCCTCGGCCTCGCCGAGCACGATCACGTCCGCGAACGGCGCGAGCGGGACCGGATTGGAGAACGTCAGCGGACCGCCGCAGACGATCAGAGGGTGCCGCTCGTCCCGCTCCTCGCGAAGGATGGGGATCCCGGCCAGATCGAGCATGTCGAAGAGGCCGGCGATCTCCAGCTCGTAGCTGACGGAAAACGCCAGGCAGGAAAAGCCGGCGACGGGCTGCTGCGATTCGTACGTGCAGAGCGGAACGCGCGCCTCGCGCCAGGCCTGCAGGTCGTCGGGAAGAAATGCGCGCTCGGCCGCGGCGTCGTCGTGCGCGTGGATCTCGCGATAGATGGTCTGGAAGCCCAGGGAGCTCATCCCCACGTGATACGGGCTCGGATAACAGAGCGCTATGCGGGTGGCCGCCTGCTTGCGCAGCGCGCCCTGCTCGTCGGCGAGCCGGGTGCGGACGGGTTCGAGCAGGGGCCAGCGCATCGGAGCGGGCATTCTAAGGTAAAAGAAGGCAATGCGCCGTCTCGCGCTGCTCGGCTGCGTCCTCGCGTGCGCAGAGTGGCGGATGCCGCCGACGTTTCCGGAGCGAGCCGCCGGGCGCCCGGTCCTGCACGAGCAGGCGTTGCTCGGCCTGTCGCCGCAGGGGGACGCCGCGGTGGCCGAGTTGTTGGAAGCCGACGGCGCCCAGCCGCGCCTCGCGTTACTCGTCTTCGACCGCGCCGGCGGCGCGACGCGCGCGCTGCTGGAGGCTTCCCTGGAGAGCGCGCGCGCCGCATCGCGGGAGCTGCAGGCGGCGGCGAGGGGGCCCGCGCCTGCCCTGGCGGCGATCGTCGCCGCGCGGTGGCCCGAGGCATTTGTGCGTGCGGCGCAGCTCGGGTATGCGCCGCGCCCACCCTCGGATCCGGAACCAGGGCGCGCGGTCTGGCACATCGAGGGAGCCGCCGAAGCCGGGGCCCTGCCACTGGCGCTGCGCGTGTCGCCGGCGGCGGAGCCACCGGCGCTGCTGCTGCTGCTCTCCGATCGGCTCGGCGACGAAGGGGTCGAGCTCGGCAGGGTCTTGTTGACCGGCGACGTCGTGGGGCCACAGCTCTTCCTCCAGGGCGGCGTGGCGTGGCTGCTGGCGGGTTCGGTGGGGGCAAACCCGCTGCGGCGTACGGTCGGCCTGCACCGGGCGCTGCTCGACCGAAGCGAGGCGCAGCTGCACAACGCGCACGGTCTCCAGGATTACGCCGCCGGCGAGCTGGATGCGGCGCGCCGCGAGTTCGGCCGCTCCATCGCCGCCGATCCCTCGTACGTCGACGGCCTCTACAACGCGGCCGCCGCAGCCGCGCTCACCGATCGCGCGGAAGAGGCGGTGAACATGCTCGCGCGCGCCGCGGCCGTCGATCCCGCGCGCGTGCAGGTCCTCGGACGCAACGACGAGGACTTCAAGTCGCTTCGCCGCCGGCCAGACGTGCGCGCCTTGCTCGGGCTGAGAAGACCTCCGCCGGAGGGCGTTGCTCCGCCACCCTGAGGGCCTCCCCTGCTATGGTCCCGCCCCCGATGCCCCCCCTGCTCCTCATCGCGGCCCTGCTCGCGCAGGCCGGGCTCTCCGAAGAACGCGCGCGCCAGATCCTCCCGCGCGCAGACCTGCATGCCCTGACCGATCAGCAGCGCGCGCAGTTCCTCGAGGTCGCCGGCGACACGTTCGGATACGCCGGCTGCAACGACACGCTGGCGCGCTGCCTCGCCGCGAACGTCACCGACAAGCACGCGCCACGGATGGCCGAGCTGGTCAAGGCGCTGCTTCTCGAAGGGTTGTCGACGTCGGCGACCATCGAGATGGTCGAGCGGTACTACGCGAGCTTCGCGAAGGAGAAGAGGCAGAAGCTGCTCGATCAGGACTGTGCCCAGCTCGGTGAGGCGAAGGCGCCCGTCGCCGTCGTCGAGTACTCCGATTACCAGTGCCCGCACTGCGCCGCGGCGGCGAAGCCGCTGCGAGAGCTGGTGCGCGCGCTCCCCGCCAAGGTGCGCCTCTGCTTCAAGTACTTCCCGCTTCCCGGACACCCGCGCGCACCCATCGCGTCGGCCTGCGCCGAGTATGCCCGGCAGCAGGGCAAGTTCTGGGAGATGGGGGATCTCATGTTCGCACACCAGGAAGAGCTCGGCGACTCCGAGTTGAAGTCGTTCGCGCGGCAGCTGGGGCTCGACGGCGACGCCATGCTGCGGCAGGCGTATGCGGGGCGATTCGACGCCGTCATCGAGCGGCACAAGAGGGAAGGCGTCGCAGCCGGCGTCCAGGCCACGCCCACGGTATTCTTCAATGGCCGGCAATCCACGCTGCCGCTGAAGCTCGAGTTCCTCGTCTTCTCCGCGCAGGACGAGGATGAGTGGCAGCGGAACAGGGGCGGCTGGGACAAGGACTGAGATTGACCGACCTGCTCGCGCAGCGGTCCGTTCCCCTGCTGACGCCGGAGCTACCGGGCACGTCGGGGCTGGTCCGCGTCGCGGAGGACGACTTCTACGTCGAGGAGCTGCCGCTGTACGAGCCGTCCGGGGCCGGGGAGCACCTCTACCTGACGGTGGAGAAACGGGGTCGTTCCACCGTGGAAGTGGCGGAGGAGATCGCGCGGAACCTGGGAGCGCGCGAACGCGACGTGGGCACCGCGGGCCTCAAGGACAAGCGCGCCGTCAGCGTGCAGCGCATCAGCGTCCTCTCCAAGGCAACCCCGGAGGAGGCGCTGCGCCTGCAGGGGCGTGGATTCCGCGTGCTGGCCGCAGGCCGGCACGGCAACAAGCTCCGCCCGGGGCACCTGCGCGGGAACCGCTTCCGCATCGTCGTCCGCGGCGTCGTCCCGGAGGCGATCGCGCGCGCCCGCACCGTCTGTGCGCGCCTGGCGGAAACCGGCGTCGCCAACCTGTTCGGTCCCCAGCGGTTCGGAAAGCACGGCGACAACGCCGAGCTCGGCCGCGCGATCCTGCTGCGCGAGCGCCAGGTGCGCGACCGCTTCCTGCGGCGCATCGCGCTCTCTGCGCTGCAGTCGGAGCTGTTCAACCGGTGCCTGGCGGCGCGGATCGCCGATGGCCTGTTCGCGACCGCGATCGACGGCGACGTCTTGAAGAAGCGCGCCACCGGCGGGCTGTTCGTGTGCGACGATCCGCGCGCCGATGCTCCGCGCGTCCTCGCGGGCGAGCTGGATCCGGCGGGACCTCTGCCCGGACATTCGCTCTTCGCATCCCGCGGCGAGGCGGCCCGCCGCGAGCAGGCGGTGCTGGTCGCGTCCCACATCGACCCCGAGTCGTTCGCCTCCGCGGGCGACGAGATGCAAGGGGCGCGCAGGCCCTACCGCATCGCGCCAAGCGAGCTCCGGGTGGAGCCGGCAGGCGACGACGCGCTGGTCGTCTCGTTCGCCTTGCCCAAGGGAAGTTATGCCGTTTCCGTCCTCCGGGAGATCAGCAAAAACGACGCCGAAGAGGCCGATTCGAGCGCGTGAACCAATGTTTGACCGCACTGGGAAGTGGGGATAGCAGTTGATCGATGAGAGCCCGGATCTGGATCTTCACGGTTGTGGTTGCGGTTGCCCTCGCCCTCAACCTCGCCCGGGTCTCGCTGAGCATTGCCCAGACCGGAGAAGACACCATGCGGGCGCGGGTCGCCGCCGCGAGCAACGCGCTGCGGGGGCAGCTCGATCTGCTCGACGCGCGCCTCGCGCCGCGCGCGGTCGCGATGATGCCGGACCTGATCGAGGCGGTGCGCGGCGGAGACGGGCAGTCGCCGGCGCGGCCCGACGAGCGCGCGCTGCGCGCCGCGGGAGCCGTGCTCTCTCCGGAACCGGATCTGTTCGCGGTGGCGAATTCCCACGGCGCGATCGTGTCCCGGCGGGCCCGCCCGGTCCAGGTGTTGGAGGATCCAGCCCGGCTTCCCCTGTCGCAGGCCGCGAACGGGGGGGTCGCGGTGCCGACGTTCGCGACGTTCGACGCCGCGGTTTATCGGTTCGCCGCTTCTCGCGTTCCCGGCGCGGCCGCGGCGGCAGTCGTCGGAACGCTCGTCGACGATCGGTTCGCCGCGCAGCTCAAGAGCCAGGTCGACGCCGACGTGACGCTGATCCAGGCCGGCCGCGTCCTGGCCAGCTCGCTCCCCCAGGGTGAGGACCGCGCGCGACTGACGCGGTGGGCGGCGGCGCCTGGCCCCGGATACGGCGTGCTTCAGATCCGCCTGCCGTTCGTGGGGACCAACCTCTCCGGCGAGCTGCCGCGCGGAGCATCGCACTACGCGGTGCGGGGCGCTCTGCTGCCGCTCGACGGGGGAGTGCAGGCTGCGCTGACGGTACCTGCCTCGCCCTACCTCGCCTGGCTCGGGCGCTACCAGGCTTTCTATGCAGCCGGCCTCGCCGTCTTCCTGCTCTTCGGCCTCATCTGGGGACTCGTCGCGCGCGCGCCGGCGCCGGTGGTCCAGCAGGTGTTCACGCCGCCGCCCACGCCGTTCGAACCGGAGGACGGGGTCGTCAGCCCGCCGCGCCGCGCCCCGCGGATGCCTCCGCTGGGCACCGACTTCGGAGAGGCGCGCTCCGCTCCGGCGCCCGCGCGCGACATGCCTTGGTCCGAAGGAGGGGATGCTGCCCGCGAGCAAGCCATCCCGGCGGCGGTGCCTGCGACGCCCGCTCCCTCGCCGGATTCGCTGGACCCGGATCTGCCCCCGCGCAGCGACCTGGGGCTCGCCGCCGAAGCGCATCCTGAGCCCGAGCGGCAGACCGCCGCGTCCGAATCGGCGGTTTGGGGGGGACCCCTTTCCGCCGAGACCGCTGGAGCGACGAATCCGTCGGCGTCCGTGCCGGATTGGGAAATTCCGGCGCCGCCCGGAACCGCAGGCAAGGCAGAGTTCAGCTTCGGCGAGCTCGATCCATCCTTTCCGCCGGCCAGCGCGGAGGCTGACACGTCCAACGGCGCGCCGCGCCTCGCGACGAGCGAACCGGCAGCGGAACCTTTCCCGGGCGACGAGCCGACGCGCGTCGAACCGGTGAGCGCGGCGCTGATCGAGAAGTTGCGCGAGCGGGACGAGGAGGTCCCCGCCCAGGAAGGCAGCGCGGCGGTCACCATGCAAGACTTTTCCCTTCCGGCAGCGGAAGAGAGCGATCCCGACGAGGAGCACTGGCGCGAGACGTTCGACCGGTTCCGCGAGCTCAAGGCGCAGCTGGGGGAGCCGGCCGACCGGATCTCGTTCGAGAGATTCGCCGCCAAGCTGAAGAAGAACCGCGCGGATCTGGTGGCGAAGCACAACTGCAAGGGCGTGCGCTTCTCGGTCT
>MNFJ01000124.1 GCA_001918155.1 Deltaproteobacteria bacterium 13_1_40CM_4_68_19 | reverse complement strand
GGTCTACGTGAGCGTCGGGATCCTGGCGAAGGCGATGCGCCTCTTGCATGGGATCGCGCCCGGCCTCGTCGATCGCGTCGCCGCTCTCGTGAACCGTCTCCTCCCGGACCCGGGAGGCGCCGGAGCAGGCGATTTCGCCGAGCCCGGATGGCTGCACCGCCCCGCGGTCGCGAGCGGGCCTTGGACCCGGCTGGGCGACGAAGCCGCGCGCAAGAATCGGGAAGTGCCGTGGGCGCCCCCGAGGTAGCAGTGAGCCGGTTCAAGAACCTCGACGGCAGCGGCCCGAACGCCGGGGCCATGGTGTTCCGGTGGGCCGTGCTCGACCGCATCATGGGACGGCGCCGCAAGAGTCCGGCCAGCGCCGCGGTCCCGTCGGTGGTTCCCGACGTCGAGCGTCTGCGGACCCCGCCTGCCGCCGGAGAGCCAGGCCGTGTCACCTGGCTCGGCCATGCGAGCTGGCTCGTGCAGCTCGACGGGACCTCGCTGCTCATCGATCCGGTGTTCGGCGAGCGGATCTCGTACGTGATCCGGCGCAACGCTCCGGCGCCGCTGCAGCCCGCGCAGCTTCCGCGCATCGACCGGACGCTGGTGACCCACAATCACTACGACCACTACGATCGCCCTTCCGTGCTTGCGGCCGGCGCGCCAGTGGTGACCGGCGTCGGGTTGGGGAAAGGGCTGCCGCTGCCGGTCCGGGGGCTCGGCTGGTGGGAGACGGAGCGGATCGGGGAGAGCGTCCGCATCACCTACGTTCCCTCGCAGCACTGGAGCCGCCGCGGCCTGTTCGATGTCAACCAGACGCTCTGGGGCGGTTTCGTCATCGAAGGGTCGCGCTCGCGGATCTACCACGCCGGCGATACCGCGTACTTCGAGGGATTCTCGCAGATCGGCGCCCGCTTTCCGGCCATCGATGCCGCGCTGCTGCCGATCGGCGCCTACGATCCCGCCTGGTTCATGGAGAAGCAGCACATGAATCCCGAGCAGGCGATCCAGGCGTTCATCGATCTCGGCGCGCGCCACTTCCTGGCCATGCACTGGGGCACGTTCAAGCTCACGGACGAGCCGCTCGACGAGCCACCAGAGCGGCTCGTCAGCGAATGGGATCGCCGCCGGCTCCCGCGCGAGCGGCTGCACATTCCCGCCAACGGCGAGACGCTGGATCTCGCATCGTTGTCGTAAGCTGGCGCCGATGCGCCCCCGCAACCCACTGGCGGAGGTCCCACCGGACCAGTTCGTGAAGGCCCGCGATGCGCTCGTCCGCAAGCTGCGAGATGAGGGGCAGACGGAGGAGGCGCGCCGCATCGCGGCGCTGCGCCGTCCGAGCACCGCGCTCTGGATCGTCAACCAGCTCGCCCGCCGCGACTCGCGCGCCGTCGACGCGTTGATCGAGGCATCGCAGCGGGCGCAGCAGGCCCAGTTGCACGGCGGCGGCAGCGACGAGCTGCGCGACGCCATGCACGCGCAGCGCGAGACGATGCGCCGGCTGCTGGGAGAGGCGGACAAGGCGGCCCGCGATGCCGGGACCGCGCTCACACTCGAGTTGCAGCGGCGCATCCAGGACACCGTCCAGACCGCCGCCACCGCGGAACCGGACGCGCTTCGCGCCGGCACGCTCGAGCACGAGCTTTCCCCCGCGGGGTTCGGCGCGCTGCTCTCCGGAACCGCCGCGGTCGCTGCCAAGGCGGCGGAGCGCAGGCAGGGTTTCGAGGCGCGGGTCGACGAGCAGAAACGGCGCGTCGCGGAGAAGCGCGAGCGGATACTGCGCGAACGGGAGGTCCAGCGGGCGCAGCAGATCTCGCGCCGCCTGGCCGCCCTGGCGGAGCAGCTCGAACGGGTCTCGGCGCAGGCGCGGCAGGCGGCGGAGAAAGCGCAGGCGAAGGCGCACGAATCCCGTCAGGCGGCCGATGCCGCCGCCGCGCGGCTCTTGCAACTGCGCGGCCGATCCTGAGCTCCTGAAGGCGAGGCTCTACTTCCGCCCTTTCTCGTACGTGCCCATCAGCTCGGCTTTCGCCAGCAGGTGGCCGGCGAAGGCGCGCTCGAGCTTCTGCCGCGTGGGCTTGCCGAGATCGTCGAGCGCGGTGTCGAGAGCGCTGAGCACGAAGAAATACCGGTGCCGCCCGATGGGCGGACACGGGCCGCCGTAGCCGGTCTTCTTCCAGTCGTTCACCCCTGGGAGCGTGCCCTCCGGCAGCGCCGATTCCTGGACGCCTTGGGGAAGCCCCTTGCAGTCCGGCGGGATGTTGTAGAGCACCCAGTGCACGTAGTCCATTCGCGGCGCCGCCGGGTCGGGCGCGTCCGGATCGTGAACGACCAGGGCGAGACTCTTCGCGCCTTGCGGCGCACCGGCGAACTCGAGCGCCGGCGGAACGTCTTTTCCCTCACAGGTGTGCAGCCGGGGGATCTCGCCGCCGTGCGGGAACGCGGGGGAGCGGATGGTCAGCATGCGCGCAACTCTGCTCCCTGCCCCGGCCCCGTCAAGACCCAGCGTGGTACACAGGGCGGGTGGAGAAGCCGCGCGTCTTCATCACCCGCAGGCTCGTGCTCGCTCCCCAGAACGTCCTGGGAGCGGGCATCCAGATCGACGTGCACGATTCGGAGGAGGCGGTGCAGCGCAGCGAGCTGCTGCGGCGGGTGCGCGAGGCCTCGGCGCTGCTGGCGGTCGGGGGAGACCGCGTGGACAAGGAGCTGCTCGAGGCCGCCCCGCGGTTGCGCATCGTCGCCAATCACGCTGTCGGATACGACAACGTCGACGTCCCGGCCTGCACCGCCCGCGGCGTCTGGGTGACCAATACCCCGGACGTGCTCACCGACGCGACGGCCGATCTGACCTGGGCGCTGATCCTCGCGCTCGCGCGGCGCGTGCGCGAAGGCGAGCGGATGGTGCGGGCGGGCGAGTTCCGCGGCTGGGCGCCGACCATGCTCCTCGGGCGCGACCTGCGGGAGCGCACCCTGGGCATCCTCGGTTATGGCCGCATCGGACGCGCGGTGGCGCGGCGCGCGGAGGGATTCGGGATGCGCGTGCTGTTCAACGCGCGCGGCGGCGGAGTGCCGTTCGACGAGCTGCTGCCGCAGGCCGACATTCTCTCCATCCATTGTCCCCTGACGCCCCAGACGAGGCACCTGATCGGCCCCGCGGAGCTCCTGCGGATGAAGCGCGGGTCGCTACTGGTGAACACCGCGCGCGGCCCCATCGTCGACGAGGCGGCGCTGGTAGCGGCCCTGGAGTCCGGCCATCTCGGCGGAGCGGCGCTGGACGTGTTCGAGAACGAGCCCGCGGTACACCCGGGCCTGCTCGGTCGCGACGACGTGGTGCTGCTGCCGCATCTCGGCAGCGCGACGCAACAGACGCGCGAGAGCATGGCGCGCATCGCTCTCGAGCAGGTCGAGCGCGTTCTGCGCGGAGAGCGACCGACCACGGCCGTGAACGAAGTGACGCCTCCCTGAATTGTCAGTGGCGGGTCGTTCGCAGCAGCAGGTATCCGACTCCTCCAGGGCCGAATCCGGCCGCGTTGCGCACGTTCACCACCAGCTCCCCACCGGGAAGGCCCCAGTACACGTCGGTGCGGACGTCGTCGTGCGCGTCGAACCGGGCCAGGTCGAGCAGCTTCTCCCAGTGCCGGTCGTCGCCGCTTCCCCAGAGCGAACCATGGGTCCAGCCCGGGGGCGAAACGTCGTTGTCGATCTCGTAGGTCGCTCCGACGACGTAACCGCCGCCAGCGATCGCGTGCGTCGAGTAACTGGCCGAGGGCAACGTGAGATCGCTCTGATCCCCCGCGTCCGCGCTCCCGCCGAGCGGTGCACCGCAACCTTAGGTGGCGAACGCCGCGCAGAGGGCGGCAAAGGCCCCGCAAGGTCTCATCGGCGGCAAGCTGGGAACGCTGCAGCATCCGCAAAGCTCCGCACCGCGGAGTTTGCTCAGTTCAGGACGCCCTCATCGTCCGCTTCCCGACCCGGTGAGGACGAAATCGTCGAAAAGGATGCCGGACGCGGTCGCGGCAATGCCGGCAGCGCCGGTTGCACCCAAACCGGGAGGACGTTCTGGGGCGCCGCGACGAGCAATGCTGCGACCACGCAGAACATGTCCTCCCTCCAAGCGCCTGAGGAAAATGTAAGGCGTTGAACGAAAGGTGCAGGGGCCGCACGGGGGTAGACCGGCGGCGGGCGCCTGCCCGACCGCTCTTCAGTCCGGGCGGGCAGGAAGGTTCCCGCCTCTGCTCGCCTCCGGCGCAGCGGCGAGGAGCCGCTACCGCGACGAAGTGGCGGAGACGACGAGCTGCTCGATCCTCGTCATCGCTTCGTCGAGCTGCGGCTGCGGAGCGCCGAACGAGAAGCGCGTGTAGCTGCGGAATCGCGAGGCCCGGTGGCTGCGCCGCTTCCCGGGATTCACGTCGAAGAACTCGCCCGGCACGGTGATCACCTTCTTCTCCAGCGCGGCGCGGAAGAAACCCATGCCGTCGTTCAGAGGCGGAGGAAGGCCCCCGAGGTTTCCCCAGACATAGAAGGTTCCGTCCGGCGCCCGATCGGCGCGAATGCCGAGCCGCTCGAGCCGCTGGATCATCTTGTCCCGCTTGTCGCGAAACGCCGCGTTGATGGCGAGGGTCTCCTTGCGCACCACCTCGTCGGCGAGCAGCGGGATCGCCGCGCGCTGCAGCGGCCGCGAACCGCCTCCGTCGAGAAACGATCCCGCGCTGGCCACGGCGTCGATCACCTTGGCCGGGGCCACGGTCCAGGTGACGCGCCAGCCCGGGTACCGCCAGTTCTTCGTCAGGCCGTCGAAGATCACCACCGGGTCGCGGTCGACGTCCTCGACGTAGCGGGCGGCGCTCTCGATGGGGAGCTGTCCGGGCCGGCCGGTCCAGACGTAATGCGAATAGAACTCGTCGATCAGGAGCGAGCACTCCAGCTCGCGCGCCGTGCGCACCCAGCGTGACAGCTCTTCGCCCTGGACCAGCTTGCCCGTCGGGTTGCAGGGGTTGCTCAGGAGGAGCGCGGAGAGTCCGCGCCCCTGGATCTCCTTGCGCAGATCGTCGGCCGTGAAAGCGTATCCGCGCTCCCCTTCGAGGAGGATGGGGATGGCGGTGAACGCCTTGAAGACGTCGAGCAGCTCCTCGTAGGCGGTGTAGTCGGGGAGGAAGTGGCCGAGGTTCACGTGGCCGAGAGACGCCGCGGCGCGGGTGAGGGCCGCGCGCCCGCCGCCGCAGATGCTGACGTTCTCGGGGCCGTACTGGGAGCGCAGGCCCTTGCGATAGAGGCGGTTGTACAGCGCCGCGACCGCCTCGCGCAGCTCCCAGAGGCCCGGCACGGGCGCGTACTCTTGATCGTCGACGCGGACGCCGATTTCTTGCACGCGCGGCGGCGCTCCCGGCAGGGGACCCGTCTCCGGCTGGCCCTGGCCGAGGTTGCACCAGGACGTATCCTCGCTGCGGTAGCCGAGCTTGTGCGCCTCGGAAGTGACGTAGATGACGCCGGTGCGAGGCACCGCGCGAAAGGCGGGGATGGTGACTTCGTCGCTCACAGCGTGAGCGTAACACGTCAACCGCAGACATCGACTTTGGTGCACACGCCCTGGACGCAGTTCTCGTCGTGGGCGCACGGCGGAGCATCGCACCGGCCGCAGTGATACCGATCGGTCTTCAAGTCATAGCAGGAACCGGCGCAATCGGTCAGGTCGGACGCGCAGGCGTCGGCGCACCTCCCGCGCGAGCACTTCTGTCCGGTGGGGCAGGCGACGCCGCACCCGGAGCAATTCGTAACGCTCTCCACGCACGCGCCGTTGCAGCGCAGACAATCGAGCAGGCAGGCGGACTGGTTCAAGCAGTACGCGCCGGGCCCGCAGTCCCCATCGCTGGAGCAAAGCAACGCACACGGTTTTTCGCAGCCGAGCAGGAGCAGGGCTAGCGCGAGGAGCCGCACCCGCCGACACTATCACCGCTTGTAGCGCGGCAGGCGCACCCCTTGCGTCAGCGCTGGAGCGAACAGATCGCCCAACTCGCGCAGCCGCTGCGGCATCGTCTGCAAATTCAACTGCCGCGGATCGAGCCCGGGCTCCACCTCGCTCCAGCGCAAAGGCGTGGAGACAGGGGCGCCGTCAACCCCGCGCAGCGAATACGGCGCGATCACCGTCTTTCCGTACGCGTTCTGCATGCAGTCGAAGTAGAGGCGCCCGCGGCGCTTCGCCAGCGAGCGCTCCAGCGTTACGTTCTTCAGCTGCTTCGCCACGGTCTCGCCGACCTGCAGCGCGAACGACTCCGCGTCCTCGTACGTGTGCCCCTTCGCCAGCGGCACGAGGATGTGCAGCCCGCGCTTGCCCGTGGTCTTGGGGATGCTGGGGAGCCCGAGCCGCTCGAACATCCCGTGGAGCACCGCGGCGACCTCGAGGGCTTGCTCGATGGTCTCGCCCTCGGCGGGATCGAGATCGAACACCACCCAGTCCGGCTGGGTCAGGTTCGGCGCGCGCGAGTGCCAGGCGTGGATCTCCAGGACGGAGTTCTGCGCCAGCCACCGCAGCGCGCGGGGGCTGTCCGCGATCAAGTGCCGCACGCTTCCCTTCTTCGTGCGCGCCGGCGTCTCCACGATCCGCATCCAGTCTTCCGCCATCGCGCCCACGTCCTGCTGGAACCAGCTCGGCTTCTCGATGCCCTGGTTCCAGTGGACCAGGGTCAGCGGCCTGTCCTTGAGTCCGTTCAGGAGCGCCGGCGCGACGGCGTCGTAGTACGCAGCGACGTCCGCCTTGGTGATCCCGTCCTTCGGGTAGAGGAGCCGATCCGGATTGGTCAGCTTCTGCGGCTGATCGGGTGCCGGGACCGGCTCCGGCTTGCGGGCGCGACCCTTCGCGGCTGGCGCCGGCGGCACCGGCGCAGGCTTCTCCCGCAAGCATTCCTCCGGCTTCTTGTCCGCGCGGATCCCTTGGAACGCCGGATGGCGCAGCTTCCCGTCCGAAGTCCACTCGGTGAAGCGCACCTGCGCGACCAGGCGCGGCTCGACCCAGTGGGCATCGCGCAACCTCGGAGCGCCGCGCGCCGGCGGGTCTGGCCGCTCGTCCTGCGCCAGCTGCTTCTGCAGTTCGGCGCGCTGCTTGGAGGAGAAGCCGGTCCCCACCTTCCCCGCGAACTCGTAGCCGCCCTTCCCGTCCGCCACCGCGAGCAGCAGCGCACCGAGCGAACCTCTGGCGTTCCCCTTCCCCGGAGTCCACCCGACGATCGCCAGCTCCTGCGTCGCCTGTGCTTTGAGCTTCAGCCACTCGCGCGAGCGCCCCTTCTCGTACACCGATCCGCGCGCCTTCAGGATCAGGCCTTCCAACCCGCGCTCGCGCACCTTCTCCAGCGCGGACGCCACGTCGCCGCGCACTTCCTCGGCGAGCTGGACTTGCGGCGGCGCATTGGAGAGCACGCTGCGCAGCAGATCGAGGCGCTCCTCCAGGGGGTGCGCCCGCAGGTCCTCGCCGTCGAGCCGCAGCAGGTCGAAGGCAAAGAGCACTGCTTCCTCGGTCCGGCCCTGCTGGATCAGCTCGAAACGCGGCACGCCTTGGGGATCGAGCACGCAGACCTCGCCATCGATCACGGCATCGCCGACCACGATGCGCGCGAGCGCCTGCGCGATGCGGGGGAACCTTCCCGCGAGATCCAGGGCGTTGCGCGTCCACATCGCCACCCGGCCGTTCGACAGCGCGCAGAGCGCGCGGTAGCCGTCGTACTTCACCTCGGCGTGCCATTCCCCCGCGGGCACGGCGTCGACGAGCGTCGCCAGCATCGGAGGCAGGTAGGCGGGCAGGATCGCCTCGGGTGCGGCGCGGGGCGCCCGCAGCTTGCCGCTCCTCTCCGGACCGCGCGTGATCACGCGCCCGCTGACCACCGATTCCGGGCGCTCCGCGATCACGTCGTACGACGGGTCCTCCGCTCCGTCCTTGGCCTTGAACATCAGCCATTGTGCCTTGCCGGGCGCCCCGCCGTCCGTGCGCACCAGGTGCCACTGCCCGCGCAGCTTCTTGCCGTGGAACTCGACCACGATGTGGCCCTTCTTGCGCTGCTGCGAGAGCTGACCCGGTGGAACCGAGTCACAGGTGCCGGCGTCCCAGATCAGCGAGTCGCCAGCGCCGTATTCGCCGTCCGGAATACGCCCTTCGAAGCTGCCGTACTCCAGCGGATGATCCTCGGTCTGGATGGCGAGCCGCTTGACCGCCGGATCGTAGCTCGGTCCTTTGGGCACCGACCACGAGGCGAGCGCGCCGTCGATCTCCAGGCGCACGTCGTAGTGGAGCCGGGTCGCGTCGTGCTTGTGCACGACGAACGTCGGCTTGGGGTGCGGCGCGGCCTTGCCGGGGGCGGGTTCCGGGGTGACCGCGAAGTCGCGCTTCGCCTCGTACTCCGGCAGGCGCCGCGTCAAGGCCGTCCCTCGCGGCCGTGCGGCCGTGCGCTTGCCGGACGACTTGCGTGCACGCGCCATGTGCGTACGGTCGGCATGGGTCAACGCGGGGGGTAGTCCACTTCGACGTCCAGTTGCTCGTCTCCGCGGGCGCCGTCGATCCGGACCTCGATGCGCGCGGTCTCGTGGGGACGAAGCGTCGCCCTCTCGCTGTGCAGGAACGGGGCGCCGCCCGCCCGGGGACGCAGGCGGAAATCCACCTCGATCTGACCCTCGCCGAAGCTGGCGTTCCGGACGATCGCTTCCGCGACCGGGCCGCGCATGCGCGCCGAGACGAGCTGAGGCCGCGGTCCGGAGCAACCCCGCACGAATGCGAAGCCCGACAAGAGGACCACGGCCAGCAGCACGAGGAGCGCCCGCCTCATCCCGGCACCCAGGGGTTGTGGGCGTAGGTCGCGGCAAGGAGGCGGACGCGCCGCGCGAAGCTTTCGGCGGTATCCGCTCCCGGCTCGCTGACCACGCGCTTCAGGATCCCCCGCACGACTCGTTTAGAACGTACTTCGCGGATGTTCTGCAACTGCCAGGCGCCTTCGGCGCTCATCCGAGAAACGAAATCAGCAGCTCGTTGACGCGGCCGGGAGCGTCCGCGTGTACCCAGTGAGACGCTTCGGCGATCCGCTCCACCCGCACGCGCGGTACCCGGCGCGGATCCGGTTCCGCCAGCTCGGCGCCGAGCCACGGGTCGCGTTCCCCCCAGATCACCAACGTCTCCGCCGCGACGGGCTTCCAGGGCGGGCTCCGGTACCGCGCGGCCGCGCGATAGTAGTTGATCGGCGCGGTGCGATCGCCCACGGCAGCGACGATGGCCTCGATGACCGCCTCGTCGTACGCGCCCCTGCGGGCCGGCGTGTACCGGAGGGCTCTGCGCAATCGCCGCGGCGACATGAGCCACTCCGGCAGGAGCGGAAGCTGGAAGAAGAACATGTACCAGCTCTTGCGCAATTGGCGCAGGGTCCGCAGGCCGCGCCACATCCGCGCTGGGTGCGGCACGTTCAGGATCGCGAGCCTGCGCACGCGCTGCGGATGCCACATGGCGAGGTGCCATGCGATGTGCGCGCCCCAGTCGTGTCCCACTACATCGGCGCGATCGCGTCCGAGCGCGGCGATCAGCTCCGACGCATCGCGTACGAGGAGCTCGATGCGGTAGGCGGCTACACCGCTCGGCTTGTCGGAGCCGCCATACCCGCGCAGGTCGGGAGCGACGGCGCGAAAGCCGGCGGCCGCGAGCGCCGGCAACTGATACCGCCAGGAGAGCCAGCACTCGGGAAAACCGTGCATCAGGAGCACCAGGGGGCCGTCCCGCGGACCGATGGCGGCGCAATGCAGCCGCACGTCCCCCGCTTTCACGTCGAAGTGCTCGACTCCTTCGAGCTGCACGGCGTCCACTCTTCAGGCGACGTCCGGATCCTGGGCGGGTACGCAGCAGGCGCGGCCGCCTCCGCAGCGGCTCGCGTGCACGAGGCCGTCATCCGGTCCGGCGGGCGACATCGTCAGCAGGCACCAGTACACCGTGGTCGCTTCGTTGCGCAGGGCGTAGAGCGCCCGCCGATCGTTGTGCGATGCGCCGCTGATCTTCGCGCGCAGGTAAGTGCAGAGCTGCTCGTGCTCGTTCACGCGGCACCTCCCGCCGCGAGCAGTGCCCGCCGGACCGCGGTTTTTAGGATTGGCACTTTGTACCCGTTGTGCTGGAGCGGCTTGACGCCCTGCAGGGCGGCCTCCGCTGCCTGCGCCGCGAGCGCATCGTCTACGCGCTTGCCGCGCAGCAGCGCCTCCGCCGCCCTGGCGCGCCAGGGAATGGGGGCGGCGGCGCCGAGCACCACGCGCGGATCATCGCCGAGCGCGACGGCGGCCTCCGCCAGCGGCCAGTCGAACGACTGTTTCTCCATCAGCTTCACGTAGCCCGATCTGCGCCCGGCGGGAACGCGGACCTCCACGATCAGCTCGCCGGGCCGAAGCACGTTCTCGCGGGTGACATCCACCTGGGGACGGACGAAGAAATCCTCGACGGGAACGGCGCGCTCTCCCGACGGTCCTCTCAGCAGCAGCGACGCTCCGAGCGCGGTGAGGGCGGTACCGGTGGCGCTCGGGTGCACGATCGCGCAGAGATCATTGTCGAAGACTGCGTGCATCTCGTTCTGCCCGTCGATCGCGAAGCATTCGCTCCCGCCCTTGCGGCGGCAGCGGAAGTCCTCCCTGCGGAAGTACCAGCAGCGCGGCCGCTGGGCCAGGTTGCCGCCCAGCGTCGCGGCGTTGCGGATCTGCGGAGTCGCCGCCGCGGCGGCGGCGTCCGCGAGCGCCCGCGCCTGCTCCCGGATCCGCGCGTCGGAAGCGAGCGTTGCGAGCGTGACCAGCGGTCCCAGCTTGAGCATGCCACCTTCGGAGCGGACGAAGTCGAGCTCGCGCAAACGGCGGATGTTGACCAGCGTCGCCGGCTCGTCGAGGTGCTCCTTGAGCCGATCTCCGACGTCCACCCCGCCGGCCTTGAACAGCGCACCCTCTTGCGCCCCCGCGGACATCGCGGCCGCGAGATCCTCCGGCTCGATCCAGGTGAACGCTTTCATGACCGCATCCCCTTGAGCGCCTCGAGGACGCGCGCGGGCGTGATCGGCAGGCTGCGCACCCGCGCTCCGGTGGCATGCGCCACTGCGTTCGCGATCGCCGCGCAGGTGGGAACGGTGGCGGGTTCGCCGATCCCGCTCGCATCCGTGCTGCTGCGGCCGCGGAAGTGATCGAGCACGATGGCCTCGATCCTCGGCACATCCTTCGCGCCGGCGATGCGGTACTGCTCGAGGTCGGCGTTCACCATCTTGCCGGTGGCCCGGTCGATCAGCCGGCGCTCGTGCAGAGCGTACGAGACGCCCTGGATGATGCCGCCGTTGATCTGCGACTCGATCCCGAGCCGGTTCACCGGCCGGCCGCAGTCATGGACGGCCAGCGCGCGCACCACGCGCACGATGCCAGTCTCCATGTCCGCCTCGACCTCCACGAACTGGGCGCCCCCGATGGTCGCAGTGTACCGATCTCCGTCCTGCCAGCCGGCGTAGTCGCGCACGCGCGAGGCGAACCCGCGCACCGTCCGCCCCATCCTCTTCGCGGCCGCGCGCACGTCGCCCCGCTCCCCGCCGGAGAAGAGCTCCGCTTTCGCGCGCTCCGCCGCCAGCCGCACGGCCGGCGTCAGCATCTGGGTGGTCATGCTGCCGCCGGAAGGCGGCCCTTCCGGCAGCGCCGTGTCTCCGATGTGCACGATCACGTCCTGCGGCTGGACGCCGAGCACCTCCGCGACCACCTGCGCGCAAGCGGTCCGGATCCCGCCCCCGATGTCGGCGACGCCGCTGCGGCACTCGACGCTGCCGTCGTCGTGGATCAGCACCTCGGCGTTCGCTGGCGGGCCGTCGAAGTTGTACCAGAGCCCCTGCGCGAAGCCGATGCCTCGGCGGAGGCTGCCCTTGTCGCGCCGCTTGCGCAGCTCGTCCCAGCCGAACCGCTCGCGGCCCACCCGGCGCTCCTCGCGGCGGGCGGGATGGGCGTCGTTGCGATCGCGCAGCGCGAGCGGATCCATCCCCAGCGCCTCCGCCAGCTCGTCGATCGCCTGTTCCAGCGCGAAAGCCCCTTGCGGGTGCCCGGGAGCGCGGAAGGCAGCCGCCGGTCCCGTGTGCAGGAAGACGTCGTTCTCCTCCGTGCGCACGGCTTTCGCCGGATAGAGGTTCTTGGCCGGACCCGCGCAGCCCGCGCCTGCCGCGCAACCGGCGCTCCCGTAGGCCTTCAGCTCGATCGCCTGCAGCGTGCCGTCTGTCGAGGCGCCGAGGCGCAGCCGCTGGATGGAGCTCGGCCGGTTCCCGACCGCCAGGTGCTCGGCGCGGCGATCGAGGAAGAGGCGCACCGGGCGCTTCGCCTTGCGCGAGAGGTGCAAGGCGATCACCCCGTGGTTGCCAGCGCCGAACTTGGCGCCGAAGCCGCCTCCGGTGAACTCGCAGATCACGCGCACCTTG
Source organism: Deltaproteobacteria bacterium 13_1_40CM_4_68_19 (assembly GCA_001918155.1). GTDB lineage: Bacteria > Myxococcota > Myxococcia > Myxococcales > 40CM-4-68-19 > 40CM-4-68-19. Next base: position 32,188 of record MNFJ01000124.1, on the reverse strand, counting down.
CTCTTCGGCAGCTTGAACAACGCCGCAATCTCGTCCTGCACGCTGTGGATCCCTTGCGTGCTCGCGTACAGGGTCACCCCGTCGTCGCGCCAGTCGGCCACGACACCATGGGTCTCGATCGCCGAATGCGTCTGCACCTCAGTCCGGTATTCCTGCTCGATCCGGACGTCGCTGCCGGCGAGCGCCTTCTCCACATCGGCGTCATTTCCGCCCACCACCGGACCGCGGACGTTCCCGCGTTGCGGTACGTCCTTCGCGGCCCCGCCGCCACCCGCGGTCCCCTTCTGCTCGACCCCTCCCTCGAATACGACCGGCGCGCCCTCCTTGCGGGCATCGTCGATGTCGGCGACGTGCGGCAGCACCTCGTACTCGACTCGGATCGCGCGGGCAGCATCCTCCGCCTGCGCCGCCGTGGCCGCTGCCACGGCAGCGACCGGAGCGCCTTCGTATCGGATCCGGGGATACGGCCCCGGATTTGCCGGCTTGACCTTCAGCTCGGCTGGCCCGAGCAGACGCTCGACCACGTACGTCGCGTGCACGCCCGGCATCTTCTCGGCGTCGCTCACGTCGACGCGTTCGATCCGCGCGTGCGCGTGGGGGCTGCGCACCACCGCGGCGTGCAGCATCCCGGGGAGCTGGACGTCGAAGCAGTACCGCGCGCGCCCGGTCACCTTCTCCGGCCCGTCGATGCGCGGCACCCGCTGTCCCATCACGCGAAGCTGCGCCCGGCCGTCCCAGGGCTGTGGCTCGGACGCCGGCACCTTGCGCTCCTTCGTCGTCAGCGCCCCCGGCAGACCGACCTGGAACATGCGGGAGGCCTCGCCCTCGCCCTTGTCGTGCGCCTTGGCGGCGTCCGTCTCGGCCGTACCCCCTTGGACGGGCGAGGTGTTGCCGTAGGCTGTTGCGCCGGAAGCCGCCAACGCAGCGGGAAGATCGCCTTGCGCAGGTCCCGCTTTGGCCGGCGCGGTGGCGACGGCGGCAAGCGCCGCCTCGAACACCTTGGGGTACGTCCCGCATCGGCAGGTGTTCCCGGCCACCGCCTTGCGCACGTCGTCCTCGCTGGGATGCGGGCTGCGCTGCAGCAAAGCGTGACACGACATCACCATGCCGGGCGTGCAGAACCCGCACTGCAGCGCATCGTGCGCGACGAAGGCAGCCTGGATCGGCGCCAGCTGCTCCCGCTTCGCCAGACCCTCGATGGTGAGGATCGGGCTTCCCACCGCGTCCAGCGCGAACATCAGGCAGGAGGCCACCGCCGACTCTCCAACCATCACGGTGCAGGCCCCGCACGCGCCGCGATCGCAGCCGATCTTGGTTCCGGTCAGGTGAAACTGGTCCCGCAACACCGAGGCGAGCGTCGCGCGCGGCTCCACCGACACGCGGCGATCCACGCCGTTCACCTTCAGGGAGATCTCCACGGCGCCGGGTCCGAGCTTCTTCGCGCGCCCGCGCGGCTGCTTTCCTTCCGCCCCTTCCAGCAGCACCGCCGCCGAGGCGGCGAGTCCCGTTCCCTTGACAAACCCGCGCCGGCTCAGCTTCCTCTCGTCGGACATGCGCGCGCCTCCGCGAAGCCGGGATCGCATACACCCGCCGCGCGCGGAAGGGAAAGGCGTGCCCGCGGCGATCTTCCAGGCGCTGGCGATGGCACGGTGAAGATCGCGGTCGCGCTCGCCCTGCTGGTCGCATTCGCCCTGGCCGCCCTGGTCGCAGCGGTCGTGCAACCGGTCTTCCGCCGGGGGCCCGCCTGGCGAGGCCCGCGCGCCGACCCTGGGCGGCTGAGCGGCCTGGTACATGCGCTGGTCGCGCTCGGGCCGCGAAACGACGCAGCCGGGCAGTCGCGCGCCGCGGATTGGATCCGCGGACAGATCGTCGGGGGCGCGCCATTCCATGGCGAGCGGCGCCTCGAGGAGCAGCGCTATGTGGCGAACGGCGAGAGCTTCCGCAACCTCGTCGTGCATCTCGGGCCGCAGACCCAGGACCGCATCGTCATCGGGGCGCACTACGACGTCCGCGGTCCGTACCCCGGCGCGGACGACAACGCGAGCGGCACGGCGGCGCTGCTCGAGCTGGCGCGGATCCTGCGCGGCGCGCAGCTGGCCATCGGGGTGGACCTGGCCTTCTACTCGAACGAGGAGTACGGCCTGCTCGGCAGCGCCGCCCACGCGGAATCCGTCCGCGGCGTCCGCGCCATGGTCTCGCTGGAGATGCTCGGCTGCTTCGACCAGACGCAGCAGTTCCCGTTCGCGGCGCTGCGCCTGCTCTATCCGTCGCGGGGCGACTACATCGTCGTGGTGGGAAGGCTCCAGGATGTTCCGCTGGTGCGCGCGGTCAAGTCCGCGCTGCTCGCGAACGGCGCCGCCGCGCGGTCGATCGATGCGCCCGAACTGATCCCCGGGATCGCCGACTCCGATCACTCGAGCTTCTGGCGCAACGGCGCGCGCGCAGCCATGGTCACCGATACGGCCTGGTATCGGAACCCGCGCTATCACACGGCGCGCGACACGCCCGACACGCTCGACTACGGGCGGATGGCGCGGATCGTGGACGGGATGGCAGCCTGGGCGTCATCGGTCCCACGCTGACCGCCAGGCGCCGGCGCGCTCGGCGTACTTCACCAGCCCTTCGTGGAACGGATGACGGGCGATGGTGGCGCTGTCGCCCACCACGATCAGCTTCTTGCGCGCGCGCGTCAGGGCGACGTTGATCCGGCGGATGTCGGCGACGAACCCCAGCTCGCCGGCCGGGTTCGAGCGCACCAGCGAGACGACCACTGCCTCCTTCTCCCGGCCCTGGAAGCCGTCCACCGTGTCGATCTCCAGCTCCTCCACCTCGTGCAGCAGCTGCCGGAGCTTCTGCACCTGCGCGTCGTATGGAGAGATCACGGCGATGTCCCGAGGCGGGAGCCTCGTCAGCAGCTTGCGGACCTCCGCCGCCACCAGCTCCGCCTCGCCCTGGTTCATCTTCGAGTCGCTCTCCTGCGGCGTCTCGTCCTCGAACCCGCGGCCGGCGGTGTCGATCAGCTCCAGCGGGGAGCCGTCGATCGCGTGATGCGCGACCGCCGGGTGCGCGCGAAGCCTGCCGCCGTAGAGCGCGTCGGAGGGATAGCGCATGATCTGCTCGTTCATGCGGTGTTGCTCGAGAAGCGTCACCATCGCGCTCGGCTGCGCCATCGCCAGCCGCTCGAAGAGGGACAGCGAGAGCTCCTGCGCGTCCGGCGCCAGCACGGTGGGCGGAAGCTGGAGATGATCTCCCGCCAGCACCGCACGATCCGCGCGCAGCAGTGCGAGGTAAGCCGCGGGCTCGACGGCCTGGGTGGCCTCGTCGACCACGGCGATCGCGAACCGCCGCCCTTCCAGCGCACGCGACTCGACTCCGGTGAGCGTCGCGAGCACGACCTGCGCCTTCTCCAGCACCGAGAGCTCCGCGCGATCTTCCAGCTCCCTCGCCTCGGCGAGGAGCTGCCGCGCTTCCCGCTCCCGGGCGCGGGCCTCGGAGAATCGGCCCGGACCGCGCCGCTGCTTGCGCTTGCGGGTGTCCGCCCGAAGCCGCAGCGCCTCGTCCACCAGCTCCGCCGCGATCTGCGCCTGCGGATGGGCCTGCGTCTTCTGATCGAGAGTGTGCTCGAGCACGCCGGGAAGGACGCGGGCGGGATGTCCGACGCGGACGGCGTCGATGCCCGCCGCCACCAGCCGCTCGACGAGATTGTCCACCGCCAGATTCGACGGGGCGGCGGCGAGGACCTTCTCGCCCCTGGCGGCAGCTCGCCGGATCAGCTCCACCAGAACGGTGGTCTTTCCGGTCCCGGGCGGCCCGTGCACGAGCATCAGGTCGTTGGCGCGCTCGGCCTGCTCCAGCGCCGCCTGTTGCTCCTCGTTGAGCCGGTGCTGGATTCCGGGCGCCTCGCGGGGACGCGCCTCGAACCGCTGCGGTTCACCGCGAACCACAGGATGCCAGCGTCGCGCGTCGCGCATCCGCCGCACGGCGCCTGCGAGCCGGTCGTACGTCGCCGAAGACGGCAGCAGCTCGATCGCCACGCGGCCCTCCGTCGCCCAGTCTGGCGGGGACTCGTCGAAAGCGATTCCGATGCGCGCGCGCTGGCGCCTGGCCACGATGCCGGTCGGGGCGTCATCCGCCGCCTCGCGCTTCGGCATCACGCGCACGATGGCTCCGACGCCAAGCTGTTGCCCGGCCAGCTCGCTGCCGCCCGGGCGGGCGTACGTCACCAGGGAGCGACCCGCGAGGCCGGACTCCTCGATCGCTTCGACATCCGGGAGCGCGAGCCCGCGCCGCACCCGCTCCGTGAAGGGGACTTGCGCGAAGCGCTCCGTCTCCGCGGCGCGCTCCCTGTCCAGCAGCGCACCGAGCCGGTCGAGGTGCTGTTCGAGATCCACGGAGTTTAGGTACTATTGTCACATGGCCACCATCGAAAGGCACGTCACCAACGTGCTCGTGGCGCTCGACGCGCTGACGCCCTGTCGCGAGGCGGCGAAGGTGATGCGGGACAAGAAGATCGGCTCGGTTGCCGTCCGCGAGGCAGGCCGCGTGGTCGGGATCATCACCGAGCGCGACCTGGTCGCGCGTGTGCTCGCCGCCGGGGACAACGGCGCCATGCCCATCGGCGAAGCGATGCGCACGGATCTTCCTCGCGTTCCTCCAACCACCAGCGAAGCGGAGGCGGCCGAGCTGATGCGGACGAACTACACCCGGCACCTCCTGGTCGAGGAGACGGGGCGGGTGGTCGGCATCATCTCCATGCGCGACGTGATCCAGGTGATGCTGGACGACAAGCAGTTCCTCATCGAGCAGCTGCAGACCTATATCGACGGACGCTGAGCGCCCCGAGCAGCGCCAGCGTCACTGCGCACGCGATCGCGCCCGCCAGCAGGCCGCGAGGCAGGAACCGGAGCTCCACCTCCCGGGCGCCCCCCTGCACCTCCACACCGAGCGCGCAGAGATCGACGCGCAGCACCGGCGCGGGCGCCCCGTCGACGCGCGCGCGCCAGCCCGGATCGAAGTGCTCCGAAACGACCAGCAGCCGCCGCCCGGGCGCCTGCAGCGCGATCCGCATCCGCTCGGGCGAATCGCGCTGGAGCTGCGCTTCACCGGCAGGGCCGGCCTCGTCGAACCCGAGCCCGGCGGTCACGGCCGCGCGCACCGGATCGAATCCGGGATCCCGCAGCAGCGGCAGCGGCGCCCCCGCGCGCACCACGCGCGAGACGAGAAATGCGCGCGGGAGCGTCTTTTGCTCGAGAATCCAGGTCCCGTAGGGACCCTCCGTCCATCCCGGTCCGGGCGCTGGCTCCCACGGCATGCGGACGCGGAATCGGACGCCGAGGACTGCGCGAAACACGGCCGGCGCCGCGGATTGCGCGAGCCCGTACGCTTCGTCGTTGAGCGACCCGTACCCCGAGGCGGATTCGATGCGCTGAACCGCATTGATCCGAGGCGCGAGCACCTGCGCGCTCCATGCGGCGCGGCGGAGCCGCGCGTCCAGCCCGGGCAGGACCAGCGACTGATCGGTATCCGATTCGATGCGCCAGGTGGACGGGCTCGGGCCCGCCCGCGAGGCGAGCAAGTCCGCGAGCGGCGGGCGCGACTCGAGCAGCTCGCGAGGGGCGGTGACGAGCTGTCCACTCCCGCAGGCCAGGGCGGAGACGGCGCAAACCATCGCGGCGACGGCCTCGCGCCTCTCCCGCAGGGCGGCGGCAGCCGCGAGCCCGGCCGCGAGCAGCGCCTCGACCAGCAGCGCGCGGGAGAGCGCGGAAACGAAGAGCGGCGCCGTCGCGGCCGCGTGCACGCGCCCGTGCTGCACCAGCCAGTCCGCCATCTGGTCGTGCCCGAAGGCGATCGCGAGCCGGAGCGCGAACAGGACGGCCGCGATCGCTCCGGAGCTCACGAGCACTCGCCGGGCCGCGCGAGGATCGCCGGCGAGCACGCGCTGCGCTCCGGCGGCGGCCGCGAGAGCGATCAGCAGCGTCGCGGGACCGACCAGCTTCTCGGGATACCGGAACAGCGCAAAACCCGGGATGAGATGCGACGCCAGCCATTCGATCGGAGTCGCGGGTCCCAGCGCAGCGAGCAGGAACAGCGCCGCACCCGCGAGAAGGCCGGGGCCGCCGAACGCAGCCAGGACCAGCACCGGCACGCCGAGGGCGATGGAACCCGCGAACGCGACGTGCGGCTCGCCGGAGAAGTACTCCGAGTACGGCGTGTCGGAGGCCCCCGGCCCGGTGAGCTCGGGCGCATCATCGAACGCCCAGGGCAAGGCGAGACCGGGGAAACGCCGGGCGTCGAGCGCGAAGACGCCCACCGCGCGCTCCAGCCGGCGGGAATCGCCGAGACGCAGGCGTTCCGCGGCGGGGAGCGTCGCGGGTGCGGACAGCAGGACGCCGCAGGCGCCGCACAGCGCCAGCCGCGCAAGAGTCCGCGGCGCTGCACGCGCCCCCGCACCGAGCATCGCCCAGCCGCCGGCGACGATCCCAGCGAGCAGCATGCTCTGCGGCTCGCCGGCGAGCCCGCAGCTCCCCAGCACTGCGCCGGCGACGAGCAGGCGCGGCGCGGAAGGCGCATCGACGAAGCGAAGGACCGCCCAGACTGCGAGCGGAAGGGTCGCGTGGCCAAGCGCGAACGGGAGGTTGCTGGCCGCCATCGCGCACAAGAACCCGGAGCCCGACCAGGTGGTGGCGGCGATCGACGCCGCCCACGGTCGCGCTCCGAGCCGGCGCGCGAGCAGGAAAGCGCCCATCGCCGCCAGCGGCAGCGCGATGAGGTGGTTCAGCTTGAAGGCGAGCGGGAACGGCAGCGCGAGATAGAGCAGCGTCGCGGGGTGCCACAGCCCCGGGGTGAGCTGGCCCAGGACCGAGGCTCCCGACTCCGTCCACGGATCCCAGAGCGGCAGCTCGCCCCGCCGCAACCGCTCCGCGATGGCGAGCTTGAACGGATAGAAGAACCGCTGCGTATCGCGCCAGAAGAGCTGGACGTCGGGATCGAGCACGGGCGCGCAGAGCGCTGCCACCACGGCGCCGGCCAGCAGCCTGGGTCGCACCGTGATTGCTTGCCACGGAGACGGGCGTTATCCAAGCAATCGCCCATGAAGATCGTGATGATGGGGAGCGGTGGCGTCGGCGGATACTACGGGGCGCGCCTGCAGCAGGCCGGGCACCAGGTGGCGTTCGTCGCGCGCGGCGCGCACGCCGAGGCCATGCGCAAGAGCGGGCTGCGGATCCGCAGCGAACTGGGAGATGCGGAGCTTCGCGTGAGGGTGGTGGACGACCCGGCGCAGGCGGGCCCCGCGGATCTGGTGGTGGTGGCGGTGAAGCTGTGGGACACGGAAGATGCGGCGCGGGCGGTGGCGCGCGTCCCCGGCGCGGCGGCCGTATCCTTGCAGAACGGCGTCGACAAGGACGAGGTCCTCGCCGGCGCGATCGGGCGCGAACGCGTGCTGGGCGGGGTCACCCACATCGGCGCCGTCATCGCAGAGCCCGGCACCGTCGCCCACACCGGCAGGCTGCAGCGCGTCACCCTGGGCGAGCTCGACGGCTCGCGAACGCCGCGGCTACAAGCGGCAGTCGATGCCTTCCGATCCGCGGGCGTAGAGACCGTCCTCAGCGAAGACATCCGCCGTGTCACCTGGGAGAAGTTCGCCTTCCTCACCGCCTTCAGCGGCATGACGGCGCTGACGCGCAAGCCAATCGGCGAGGTCCGTGGCCATCCCGCGACGCGGGAGATGCTGCTCGACGCACTGCGGGAAGCGGCCTCGGTCGCCCGCGCCGAAGGCGCGCGGCTCGACGAGGGGTTCGCTGAGAAGGCTCTGGAGGCGGTCGATACACTCCCCGCGGCGATGTACGCTTCGATGGCGCAGGACGTGATGCGCGGCCGCCGCCTCGAGCTGCCCTGGCTGAGCGGCGCCGTCGTCCGCCGCGCCCAGAAGCACGGGTTGTCCGTGCCCACACATCGCGCCATCTACGCAGGTCTCGTGCTCCACGCCGGATAACTTGCGGTCCTCTCGGGGTCCATGCGATGCACGAGGCGTGGCCGACGAAGGCAAGCTGAACCGCTGGCGCCTGTTCGCCGAGCTCACGTCCGAGGATGCCGACGTGGTCCTCGACGCCTGCGAGGAGCGCAATCTCGTCGGCGGCGAGGAGCTGTTCCGGGAGAACGACGCGGGCGACTCGCTGTTCATCGTCCAGAGCGGCCGGGTGGACATCTTCAAGAACATCCGCGGCGACGTCGACCGGTCGCTGGCCTCGTTCGGGCCCGGCGACGTGATCGGCGAGATGAGCTTCATCGACGGCGCGCGCCGCAGCGCCACCGCGCGTACCACCGAGGCCAGCGAATTCCTGGTGCTTTCGCGGCAGAGCTTCGCCAAGGTGCAGCGCGAGCACCCGGACATCGCGGCGGCGTTCTTCCGCAACATGGCAGGCATTGTCGCCTCCCGCCTGCGCACCACGAACGAGCTGTACCGTGAGGCGGTGGCATTCAGCATCGAGGCCACGGGGGCGCACACGCTGAACCTGAAGGCCCTTGCCGACGAGCTGCGCCCGGTGATGCTGCACCTTTCCGGCGGGCAGTCGGTGGCCGGCCGCATCCTCCAGATGGACCACCACGCAGCGGGATATTCGGTCGTGCTGAAGCTGGACAGCGATCGGCTCACGATCGTGCCGTACCACGCAATCCAGCGCATCGACCTGGCGTAGCCTCCCAGCGTTGACGTTGTCGTGATCGTCGACGTCGACGTCAACGCCAGTCGACTACACCCCAGCGATCGTGAAGTGAGAAGCCTCCTTCGCCTGGTCGATCGCGGCGCGATCGTCAGGGCGTGGCTCGAGCCATCTCACCATCTCGTCGGTCTCCCAGGAGTACGGCGCGCCGTTCAGCCGGATGCGGCCTTCGGCCACCGCCCGCGTCGCGTCGACCAGAGGGACGTCCTTCAGCAGATCGACCAGCGCCTCGAAGCGGCCCTGCCGCGCCGGGTCGACGAAGCGCATCACCTCGCGCCCACGGAACGCCAGGTGGTAGGGCGAGGGCCGGAACGCGACCCCTTCCAGGCCAAGGCGCGCCGCCATCCGCGAGAGCAGCTCCGCCATCTCGCGCGCCAGCCCGAGTCCCGGCACGTCCTGGCCGGGTAGTTGCGGGCGCTCGTCCGAGAACCGGGCGCGAGGGTTGCGAAGCGCAAGCCAGTGCACGTAGAGCATCTGCGCGCCGGCGACCTCGCGGCGCTCGAACACGGTCTCGATCAAGGCCTGCCCGCCCGGCACGTCGAGGAGCCTCGCGCTCTGCCCCACTCCCTCGTCCTGCACCTCGACGCGGAACGGGCCGTACCCCATCCGCCGCAGCTCGCCGAGGATGCCGTACCGCTCCAGCGCGTGTTCCAGGCCCTCGGCGCTATAGAACCCGAGCAGCAGGCGCCGGCGCGGCGTGGCGATTCCGAGCTGCTCGGCGACGCCGTCCATCTCCGTCGTCGCCTCGCCCAGGTCCTGGGGAGCGAGCGTGCGCGAGATGGCGGAGAACCTGGCGACCAGCGGATCGTAGTCGCGCGCGATCCGCGACCGGCTCCTGAGCGCGAGCGCGAGACCGGTCCCGGCCAGCACCTTCCAGGCGTCGAGCGTGTACCCGCCGGCAGGAAGCCAGACCGAAGGCACGCGAACCAATGCGTCCGCCACGCGCAGGTCGCGCTCCCGGCACCCTTCGAGGGAAAGCCCGAGCTGGCCGACCGGATCTCCGGCCAGCACGTCGCCTCCCGCGAGCACGAACGCCAGCTCCCCGTGCGGCATGCGCTCGAGGAGCGCGTCGAGCGCCGCGAGATATTCCGCGTCGCCGGCCCGCTCGGGCAGCACGGTCTCGTCGGCGTTGGGGATCGCCCCCCAGTCCGATCCGGAGATCGATCCGATCCAGTACGACGGATCGCGAGCCAGGCACGCCGCGGTGCCGTCGGGCGGATGGGCGTCCAGATCGAGCACCAGCACGCGCCCGCGAAATCCCTCGGCGCGCACCGCGGCGATCGCGATGGCCACGTCGTTCACCGGGCAGAACCCGCCCGGCACATCCGGGGTCGCGTGGTGGAATCCGCCGAGAAGATTGAGCGCGCGCCGGCCGACCTCTCGCGGGCCCGCGCCGGAGAGCATCTCGCGCGCGGCGGCGATGGTGGCGCCGCAGACCAGGCGCACCGAGCTCATCACCTCGTCGACCGGAACGTCGGAGGGGTCGACGCTGAATACGCGCGCAAGCGTGTCCGGCCGCCCCAGGGAATCGAGCAGCTCGGGCGTATGGACGCGGGCCAGCTCCTGATACTCGGCACGGCGGCGTCGACGGAGATTCCGCCGGCCGAGCGCGCGGCGCTCGAGCAGGTACCAGAGCGCGAAGGCCGCCCGGCGGGTCTGGAACCCGGTTCGCGCCTCGAGCGCGCTGAGCGGCCAGCGGTACTCGGGCGCATACCAGACGGCGAGATCGCGCCCGTAGAGCCAGCGGCGCACACGGTTTTCCATGCTCGCCAGCATCCGGGGGGCATACTATGCCGCGCCGATGGAGCGGGCCATCCTGCACGTCGACATGGACGCGTTCTACGCGTCCGTCGAGCAGCGCGACGACCCGCGCCTGCGCGGCAAGGCAGTGGCGGTGGGAGGCGCCTCGCGGCGGGGCGTGGTCTGCGCGGCCAGCTACGAGGCCCGTCCCTTCGGCGTCCGCTCGGCGATGCCGATGGCGCGTGCGCTGCGGCTCTGCCCGCAGCTGATCGTCGTTCCGCCCGACTTCGCGAAGTACTCCGCGGTGAGCGATCAGGTCTTCGAGATCTTCCATTCCTTCACGCCCGAGGTGGAGGGCCTCTCCCTCGACGAAGCCTTCCTCGACGTGACGCGCTCGCAGGCGCTGCTCGGGACGCCGCGGGCGCAGGCCGAAGGTATCAAGGCGCGCATCCGCCAGCGCACGCAGCTCACCGCCAGCGTCGGGATCGCGGAGGTGAAGTTCGCCGCCAAGATCGCCTCCGAGCTGAGCAAGCCCGATGGGCTGCTCGAGGTGCCGCGCGGTCAGGTGCGCGAGTTCCTCGCCCCGCTGCCTGCTTCGCGCTTGTGGGGCGTCGGGCCGCGCACCGACGAACAGCTGCAGCGTCTCGGGCTGCGCAAGGTGGGCGACGTGGCGCGCGCCGATCCGGCGTACCTGGAGGCGCAGCTCGGATCGATGGGGCCGTGGCTGCACGATCTGGCGAACGGGATCGATCCGCGCGCCGTTGAACCGGACGTGGAGGCAAAGAGCATCGGCGCGGAGGAAACGTTCGACGACGATCTGGAAGGCGAAGAGCTGCTCCCGTTCATCCACGAGCAGGCGCTGCGGGTGGGGGCCCGCCTGCGCAGGGCGGGCATGCAGGCGCGCTCGGTCCATCTGAAGATCAAGTACGCCGACTTCCGCGTGGTGACTCGTCAGGAGACGCTGCCGCTGCCCACCGACGATTCCGCCGAGATCTTTCACGTCGCGGTCCGGCTGCTCGGTAAGGTGGAAGCTTACCCCGTCCGTCTGACCGGCGTGCACGCCGGAGACCTGCACACAGGCGCGCCCCAGCTGGGGCTGTTCGACGCCGAGAGGAAGAAGCGAGAGCGGCTGAACCGCTCCCTCGACGCGATCGCGGAAAAGTTCGGCACCGACGCCGTCTTGCCGGCCGACCTGGTGCAGGCGCGCAAGAAGTAGGTCGGGGTGGGCCATCGGGGATGTTGCGCGGCGCGCGTTTCGCACCGCACAATTGCACCATGGGACGCAGGTTCAGGCCGGCACGCGGTTTCACGATGGTCGAGCTGATGATCGTCGTCGCGCTCATCGGGATCCTCTCGAGCATCGCGATCCCGGGATATCAGCGGATCACGGCGCGGGGCCGCCGCTCCGAGCTGCAGGCCATCATGAGCAAGTTCCGCCTGTACTTCAAGAACCTGCACGATAGCCAAGGGACCTTCTCCACCCCGCAGACGCTCGATGCTTCGGCGGTCAGCGCGATCAATCCCTCTTCCGCGATCCGTCCAGGGGAGTCCGCGCCTTGGGTGACGAACGCGAGCGGCTGGACCGATCTCCCATTCCCGCCGGAAGGCGCCATCCGCATGCGTTACTGGTACACGATGGGCGCGACCGCCGCGGACGGCAGGGTACACGACGTGACGCTGCAGGCCTGCGGCTCGTTCCCTGGATTCGGAGCGGACGCGATCACCTGCGCGACCGGCTTGAGCGGCAACTACCTCTATACGGAAGTGCTGCATGGCAGCGGGACCTACGACGTCGTAGAGGTCCCAGAATTCTAGGCCCGGCCCTTCGGCGCCAGCCGCTAGAACAGATTTCATGACCTAGCCGGCATGGGTTCGCGCTCAAGCGTGGCCGCAAAGCCGCACTTCGTGCGGCAGCGGCTAATTCGGCGCCGGCACCGGCATTCCGGTCGCCTTGCCGGCAGCGACGTCGACGATCCCGGCGGCCGTCCCGTTCGCAAGCATCAACACCGCCTTCGTCACCTGCCGCGCCCGCAGCACCCGGACGAGCTTCGGCAGATTCGTCTCGGACGCCGTCAACCATTGCGGCGCGATCGTCACCACCGCCGCGGGACCGGTGATGTCTATGCGCTGCACGCCCGGTCCTGCCGAGCTGGCCTGGACCTCCACGTGCTGCGGGATCGCGAAATGGAAGGAATAGACGGCGAGTCCGACGCACGCGGCCACCAGGAGCACCGCAAACACGCCCTTTGCGCGGCCAGGCCGCTCGTCGAGACCGTGGAAATCGCGCAGCTCCGGCTTGACCGGCGCCAGCGTCTGTTGCTGCGAAAGGGGCTTCGGGCGGAAGGGCTGGCCGGGGAGCACCACGTCGGGATCGAGCGCCCCGGCCCCGAGCCGCGGGGCGGCACCGAAGCCGCGAAACCGATCGCCGGTCTCCTTCAGGTTGAGCAGATCGCGGCTCAGCGACGCGCTGGCCGCCGTGACGAGCTGCAGGTTCTCCACCTCGCCCTTGCCGATGGCCGCGTTCGCCTCTTTCTGCAGGCGGCCGGCGGCTTCATCGGCAAGCTTCGTCAAGCTGGCCATCGCCTCGGCGTCGACCGTGGGGCTGACGTTCGCCGAGGCGAGCCGCGTACCCTCGGCGGTCGCTACCTCGAGCGCGATCCTCGCGCCGAGCGCGTGGACGAAATGCGAATCGATCCCGCTCTTCTCGATCGAGGCGCGCTCGCCCAGGCTGAGCAATGCCGTCAGCTTGCGCGCAGATGCGGTGACGTTGGTGGGGATGTCGCGCCCTGGATTTTTCCCCTGCAGCAGGTGCATGGCGGCCGTCTTGCAGACATCGATGGCCACCGGCACCGGCCAGGGAGGTCCGGGCGGCGGGGGCGGTGGCTTGGCCGGGGACGGTGGCTTGGTCGCCGGCGCCGGCGTGGCCCCGTCGGCGTCGAAGAGCGTCGAAAGCCCGCCGTCCCCGTTCGATGACTGCGGTGCGGGCCGGGCCCCGGGCGACTGAGGGGGCGTCGGCGACAGCGCAGGCGCGGCGCGCGCGGCACCCGCGCTCGAGGCCGGCGAGACGTCCGGACCGGCCGACGCCGCGCGTCCCTGTGGGCGAGCGGGCTTGCGATCCATGAATCCCGGCGGCGGTCCGGCGACCGGCGCCGCGCGGGCCCCCATGGAGGGTTGCGCAGCCGGCGGCGATCTCACGGGCGTGGAGTCCGGCTGCGGCGTCGACGTCGAACGCTGTGGCGCGGGAGTGACCTGCGCCGGCGTCGCCGGCGGCCGCTGCGGCGATGGGGACGGCGCAGCGGGACGCGGCGGCGAGGCTGGGGCCGCCGCGGGCTGCTGCTGCGCTCCGGACTTCACCCACTCGCGAATCTTCCCTTCCTCATCCGGGGTGAGACCGGCGAACCGGATCTGGGCGGAGGGGCCGCCGCGAACGACGAGGCCCCAACTCTGGAACGTCTCCCACGAGAGGCGCACCGTCTCGCCAGCCTTCAACGGAAGCTGCGAAGGCGATTCGATGCCGGCCGTCGACACGGTGGCGCGGTCGAGGCGCGTCTGAGCGCTGCGCGTCGCCACCGCGACGGCCGCGGGAGCGCCATCCCCGGCACCGAACGCGAGCGCGACGGACGCCGCCAACCGCTCGACGAACTGGTCCTTCGGCGTCGGCATGAAGAGAAGGTCGCTGGCGCCAGCGCGAAAGCACTCGTCGCGCTGCCCGGCCTGCTCGCGCTGCAGCACCGCCACCACGCGGCCACCGCGCTCCCGAAACTTCGGCGCGACGGCCTGCAGCGTGGCAGCCAGCGGTGCCCCCGGACCGCCATAGAAGACCGCGACGGCATCGGTTCCAGCCGCGGCCGCCTGCGCCGCGGCGGCGTCGGCGAGCGACACCGCGGTGACGTCGAACCTGCCGCCGTCGCGGAGCCCGCCGGCGAGCGCGGGGAGCATCTTCGGATCTGCGAGGACCAGCAGACGGGGGGCGGGCACATTCCTCCTCGTGAGTCGACCCTACCCCACGCCCCGACCGTTGAGAAATTTGCATTCGCTGCGGCAAACGCGTGCGGGTCTCTAGAACACTACGGAATGCCGATCCGCACCCGCCGCTGGAACGATCGCAGGTTGCCGGGAGACGGCCTGCGCCTGCTGGTCTGCCGTTACCGGCCCCGTGGGGTGCGCAAATCGGAGGAGACGTGGGACGAATGGGACCCGGATCTAGGGCCGAGTCGTGCGCTGCATGCGAACGTGTACGGGAAGAACAGGCCCCCGATCCCGTGGGAGGAATACCGGGAGCGCTTCCTGGCGGAGATCGCGGGACGGCGCGCGCGCATCGAGGAGCTCGCTGCGCGGGTGCGCGCAGGTGAGACCATCACGCTGCTCTGCTCCAGCGCCTGCGCGGATGACGCACACTGCCACCGCTCGCTGCTTCGCGAGCTGATCGAAAACGCTGTCGCTGGCTGAACAGGGGTTGCGCTCTTTTCGCGAGCGCCGCGCGCTCGCGTGCTACGGGAGGAACATGTCGCGCAGGACGCTGTGGTTCTTCCAGCGCACGGGCCCGGGAGCGATCCGCCGGATCTCCAATCCATGGATGCAGCGCTTCCTGTCCGGCGAACGCGCGCTCCGCCACGACGGGGACGGCTTCGTCCGCTGCATCGGGATGTCGCTCGAGCTGCACGGCGCGAAGCCGGCGCAGGTCGCCCGCGTCTGGTTCTCGAAGATCCGCGTGAACGACGAGGGCCGGGTCGATCCGCACCACCGGCACGAGACCGCCAAGCTGGCGCGCTCCGAGACGCCGCACGTGGCGCATCCCCATGCCGGGACTTCGGTGGTCGCCGCCGGCCATCGGTTCGCGATGCGACGGTTGTCGCACCTGCGCGAGTGGCGGCCGGAGGAGAGCGACCTCGCGGCGCTTCGCGCGGTCGTCAACACGAAGGCCGGCAAGCAGATGCTGTGGGAATAAGCCGTCGCCGTCGCGGTCAACGTCGACGTCGCTGATTCCTTGTCTCGTGTGCGATCGGGCGATCGGCGAGTTACCCTTGCGCACCGCGCCATCTGGTGCGCGGAGGACGTACGTGCGCGAGCGGATTCACGCCCAGGACTCTGGAAGTCGCGCGGCCACGGCGCGCATCCTCTCGGTCGCGCAGGCCTTGCCGCCGAACTTCGCCGATCAGGACACGCTGCTCGCGGCGTTTCGTGAGCTGTGGGGTCAGAAGCATTTCAACCTGGAGCGCCTGGAGCAACTCCACCGGGCGGTGCGCGTCGGAGGCCGGCACCTGGCGCTGCCGCTGGAGCGGTATCGCGAGCTGCGGAGCTTTGCCGCTCGCAACGCCGCTTGGACGGAGGCCGCGGTCGATCTGGGGGCGGAGGCGGTCCGGAGCGCCCTCCTCGCGGCGGACGTGACGCCCGCGCAGGTCGACCACCTCTATTTCGTCACCGTCACCGGCATCGCGACGCCGTCGATCGACGCGCGGCTCGTCGATCGCCTCGGCCTTCGCGCGGACGTGAAGCGCGTCCCCATCTTCGGGCTCGGCTGTGTGGCGGGTGCGGCGGGCCTTTCACGCGTCGCGGACGTCCTTCGCGGCGGCCCGGGCGAGGTGGCCGTGTTGCTGGCCGTCGAGCTCTGCTCGCTCACCCTGCAGCGCGAGGACCTCTCCATTCCGAACATCATCGCCAGCGGGCTGTTCGGCGACGGCGCCGCCGCCGCGGTGCTGGATGGCGGGGCGCGCGGCCACGGTCCGCGCATCGCCGCGACGCGCTCCGTCTTCTACCCGGACAGCGAGCGCGTCATGGGATGGGACGTGGTCGATTCCGGGTTCAAGGTTGTGCTCTCGCCCGCCGTCCCGCAGCTGGTCCGGGAAAAGCTTCGCGCGGACGTCGATGCCTTCCTGGCAACGCAGGAGCTGAAGCGGAGCGACATCGCTCATTTCATCTGCCACACGGGCGGGCCGAAGGTGCTCGAGGCATGCGAGGAGGCGCTGGAGATTCCGCGCTCCGCGATGCAGCGCAGCTGGGACTCGCTGCAGAACGTCGGGAACCTTTCTTCTGCTTCCGTGCTCTTCGTGCTCTCGGATCTCCTCGCTGCCGGCGAGGCGCGTCCCGGCGACCGCGGCCTGCTGCTGGCGATGGGTCCCGGCTTCTGCTCGGAGCTGGTGCTGCTCGAATGGTAGCGGCGTACCTGGCATTTCTCGCGCTGTTCGGCGGGGAGCGGATCGCGGAGCTGCTGCTGTCCCGGAGGAACGCGCGCATCGCGCTGGCGCATTCGGGCGTCGAGAGCGGCGCGGCCCATTTCCGTTGGATGGCGGCCATGCACGCGCTGTTCCTGCCCGCATGCGCGGCGGAGGTGCTGCTGCTGCGCCGTCCATTCCCAGGCGCCCTGGGATGGGCCTGCGCGGCCGCAGCGCTCGGAGCGCAAGCGCTGCGCTGGTCGGCGATCTCGACGCTCGGATGGCGCTGGAACGTGCGCGTGATCGTGGTTCCCGGCGAATCGCCGGTCCGCGCTGGTCCGTATCGGTTCGTCCGGCATCCCAACTACGTGGCGGTCGCGATCGAGATGCTGTGCGTTCCGCTCCTGCACGGCGCCTGGATCTGCGCGGTGGTCTTCTCCGCGCTGAATCTGGTGCTGCTGCGCATCCGCATCCGCGTGGAGGAACGCGCGCTCGGGGCGACCTGGGAGCGCGCATTCGCCGGCGTCCCGAGGTTCATTCCGCATGGATGAGGTGCTCGGCGAGATCGGCCGCGTCCTGCGCGAGGAGCTGGGCATGAAACGCGCGGTCCGGCCGGGCGACGATCTGGTTCGCGATCTCCAGCTCGATTCGGTCGGCTTGCTCACGCTGGTGGTCGGTCTGGAAGATCGCTTCCGGGTGGCTTTGAAGGAGGAGGACGCGGTCGCCGTCCACACCGTCGCCGAGCTGGCTGCCCTCGTGCTGCGCCGGCGCGAGGAGGCGGCCGCGTGTTGACCGGCGGTCCAGCGGTTGCACCGCGCCACCAAACGCTTCACGCCGCCCTGGAGCACGCGGCGCGGTCGCGTTGGGGGCTCACGTTTCTCGACGCGCAGGAACGGGAGACGCCCCTTTCCTTCGCCGAACTGTACGAGCGCGCGCAACGGGCGGCAGGAGGCCTGCGCGAGCAGGGGATCGCGCCCGGCGACCGCGTCGCGATCGTCCTTCCCACCGGACCGGACTTCATGGACGCGTTTTTCGGCGCCGTGCTCGCCGGAGCGGTCCCGGTGCCGCTCTACCCTCCCCTGCGCCTCGGGCGGATGGACGAGTTCCACCGCCGGACCGCGCGCATGATCCGCGCCTGCGGTGCCCGCCTGGTGCTCAGCGACGCGCGCATCTCGCGGCTCCTCGGGGTCGCCGTCGCGGAGGCCCGGCCCCCGCTCGGTCTTCGCCGGCTCCAGCATGCGCGGCCGCTGGTCTCGCCCGCCGCACCCGATGATCTGCTCCTGATCCAGTTCTCCAGCGGGACCACGGTGGACCCGAAGCCGGTCGCGCTGACGCACGCGAACGTGCTCGCGAACGTGGCGGCCATCGAGACCATCGTACCCACCGACGACGCGCAGGCCGGCGTTTCCTGGCTGCCGCTGTACCACGACATGGGGCTCATCGGTTGCCTGCTGTGCGCCGTGGACCGGCCCGGCCCGCTCACGCTGATTCCTCCCGAGCTCTTCCTCGCCCGCCCCGCGATCTGGTTGCGCGCGATCTCGCGCAAGCGCGCGACGATCTCGGTGGCCCCGAACTTCGCCTATGGCCTGTGCCTGCGCCGGGTGCGCGACCGCGACCTGGAGGGCGTCGACCTCTCTTCCTGGCGGTTCGCGCTGAACGGAGCGGAGCCGGTCGCTCCGGCGGTGCTGCGCCGGTTCTCGGACCGGTTTGCGAGCTACGGCTTCGACGCGCGGGCGCTGATGCCGGTCTACGGCCTGTCGGAGGCGTCCCTGGCGGTGACGTTCACGCCCTCGGGCCGCGGTCCCAGGACCGTAGCCCATGGGGCGCGCGAGCTGGCTTCGGTCGGCGCGCCGCTCCCGGGCATCGACCTGGACGTGCGGGAAGGGCGGATCTTCGTGCGCGGACCTTCCGTCATGCGCGAGTACTTCGGAAATCGCGCCGCGACCGACGCCACGCTGCGCGAGGGCTGGCTGGACACGGGCGATCTCGGCTTCCTCCAGGACGGCGAGCTCTTCGTCTCGGGCCGCGCGAAGGACGTGGTGATCCTGCGCGGCTCGAACCACTCGCCGCAGGAGTTCGAGGAAGCCCTCGACGGCGTCGCCGGTGTGCGCCCCGGGTGCGCGGCGGCCGTCGGCATCCCGACGGCCGAAGGCGAGCAGCTGGCCCTGCTCGTGGAGGCGGACGACGCCGCGGACGCCGAGCAGATCCGCGCCCGCGTGACGGAGCGCACGGGGATCCGTCCCCACGAGGTCCACCTGCTCGCGCCGGGGACGTTGCCGCGCACTTCGAGCGGAAAGCTGCGTCGTGGCGAGGCGCTGCGCCAGCTGCAGTCCGGCGAGCTGCGGCCTCCGGATCCCGTCACCCTGCTGCACGTAGCGAAGGAGACCGCGCGCTCGCTGCTCGCGAGGCTGCAATGGTGATGACGGACGTGGTCATCGCCGGGGGCGGCCCGGCGGGCCTCGCCGCGGCCATCCGCTCCGCGGAACGCGGGCTGCGCACCTTGCTCCTCGAGCGCAGCGCCTCCGTTCCCGACAAGGCCTGCGGAGAGGGACTGATGCCCGCCGGCGCGCACGAGCTCGAGCGGCTGGGCGCGAGGATCCCGCAGGGCGGCAGCGCGTCCCTGCGCGGCATCCGCTACCTGGAGGAGGACGGAACCGTCCTCGAGGGGCAGTTCGGTGGCCGCCCTGGAATGGGGATCCGTCGGACCGTCCTCGCGGAGGCCCTGCGGGAGCGGGCGACCGCGGCGGGGGCCGATCTGCGGCGCGGAACGGTCCTGGCCACGCATCCTCGCTTCGACGCCGTCGAAGTGGGCACCGATTCCGGCGTCCTCGACGCGCGGCTCTTGATCGCCGCCGACGGGCTGCATTCGCCGCTCCGCCGGGCGGCTGGACTCGATGCGGGGAACGGCAGCGGGCCGATGCGTTTCGGCATTCGACGGCATTTCGCGCTCGCGCCCTGGACGGATTTCGTCGAGGTGTACTGGGCGCCCCGGATCGAGGCGTACGTGACGCCGGTCGGGCCCCGGAGCATCAACGTGGCGCTGCTGCACGATCGCGATGGCGCGAGGGATTTCGACGATCTGCTGGCTCCGTTTCCCGCTCTGCGCGAGCGGCTCGCCGGCGCAAGCGTCGACTCCGACCTGCGCGGGGCCGGACCCCTGCTGCAGAGAGCGCGCGCGAGGTGGGCGGAGCGGCTCGCGCTCGTCGGGGACGCCGCCGGATACGTCGACGCCATCACCGGGCAGGGGCTCTCCCTCGCGTTCGCGGCTTCGAGCGTCCTGATGGAATCGCTGCCGGACGATCTGTCCCTCGATCTCGGTCCGGCGTTGCGCCGGTACGACGAACGGCTGCGCGCCCGGTGGCTGCAGTATGCGCTGCCCGCACATGCGCTGGTGGCGCTCTCCCGAAGGCCGGCGCTGCGGCGTGCCGCGCTCCGGTCGGTATCCGCCATTCCCGGAGCGTTCGGCGCTCTCGTGCGCCTGGTGGCGATGGCCTGACGGTGCGTTGAATCCTCAACCGAAATTCTCCCGGATATGCGAATGTTTGGGGATCATGGAAAAGAAGCGCTCGCCTTGGCTCCCGCTCGCCGTCGTGGCGGCCGCGATCGCCGCCGGCGCCATCTGGTACCTCCGCCGCACTCCGGAGGAGCCGCCGGCCGTCGCCCAGGCCCCCTCCGAACCGGCCAAGCCTGCGGACGCTCCCCTTCCGCCGCCGGGAAAGAGCGACACGCAGATGCGCAAGGACCTCGGTTCGCTCTCCTCGTTGCCGGAGTGGGCCCAGTGGCTGGGCGTGTCAGACCTGCTCGACCGATTCGTGGTGATCGTCGACAACGTCGCCGAGGACGTGAACCCGCGCAAGCAGGTCGACTTCGTGAAGGTCGCGCCGCAGAAGACGGAGAAGCTGAATTCCGCCCGGTACGATCGCATCGCCGACGTGATCGCGTCGATCGACGCCAAGGGCGCCGCGCAGGTGGTGCACGACATCCATCCTCTGCTGGAGAGCGCGTATCACAAGCTCGGGTATCCGGACCGCAGCTTCGATCAGGTGGCCGCCAAGGCGCTGCAGCGGATCATCGACGGGCCGGTGCTCGACAAGCCGCCGCGCCTGGTGCCAAAGGGAGCGAACTTCGCGTACGAGGACGCGAAGCTCGAGGCGCTCGGGCCCGTCGAGAAGCTGCTCCTCCGGATGGGACCGCGCAACACGCGGCTGATCCAGACCAAGGCGCGCGAGATCGCTGCCGCGCTCGACCTGAGGGTCGCTACCCATTAAAAAGCCTGCCGGATCGCCAGCGCGCCGCCCTGGTCGAACAACCCCTTCGTCGACCAACCGACCCCGAACCAGGCATCGAGCTGGAACTCGTCGATGAGCAAAGCGTGCAGGCCGAGCCCGACCGCGTTGGCGAACGTGAGCTTCTCGTTCTGTGTGACGCGGTCGATCGCGCCGTAGCCGGCGAGGTTGTGGAAAATCCCGAGCTTGAACGCATCGCGCAGCAGTGAATAGCGGAACTCGAGCTGCAGGCCGCCGTACTTGCGCGCGTATTCGTTGCCGAAGGGCCCCCGCAAGATGCTGCCCCCGATCGAGGCCTCCTCGGGGAAGAGGATGAACCCGGTGCGCGAGATGCCGCGGGTTTCGACCCAGAGCTCGTTCCAGCCGAAGGCAAACATCTTCTCGTACCAGCCTGCCAGGTGCAGCGCGCTCTGCTGCCCCTCGTGCGGCGGCCCGTAGACGCGGGCATCGAAGCCGAGCAGATGATGCCGGTCGCGCCGGATGGAATCCGGATCGAACGTCAACTCGAATGCCGCTTCCGCATACTGCCGCGTGTGCGCGAACGCATAGGAGGAGGAGAACATCGAGCCCGAGGCGGGCTCGACCGAGAACAGCAAGCGGCGCGCCACGCCCCCGCCGAGCGAGGTGCGGATGTACGCGGTAGGAGCGAAGACCATGTGGACCCCGCCCTCCAGCGTCGTGAACATGAAGCTCTCGAGCCGCAGGTCGGGACGCTGTCGATTCGTCAGCTCGCCGCGCGCGCGCAGCGAGGGGCGCAGCACGCCGGTGATGGAGGGCGCGTCGTAGCGGACCTCGCCGAGCGCGCGGGTGAAAGCGAATGTCGATTGGCCCCCGTCCAGCTCATGGCGCACCGCACCGGCGATGCGACCTCCCAGCTCCCAACGATCATCCTGGAAAAACAGGCGCCCCGAGTGATACGTCGCCCCGATCGCCCCTCCTTCCACCGAGTCGATCTCCAGCTCGGGGGAGATGCCGGGACGGAACTTGCCGGGCTGCACCAGGATGTGCAGCTCGTAGGGCCGACCCGGTCGGACCAGGCCGAACGACATCTTCTCGAGCGGATCGATCTGGTCGAGCTGGATCCGCGGCGTGGTCACGGTGACGGTCGGCACCGGGACGATCTCGTACGCGAACTCGCCCAGGCCGAGACGGCGGCCGAGCGCGCGCAGCTGCCGCTCCAGGTCCGGCTGGTTGAAGACGTCGTGCTCGATGTTCAGGTCGAGCCGCAGGCGCAGCGTCTCGAATGCGCCGCCCCCGAGGAAGATCACCTTGTCCAGGCGCCCTTCGTCGATGTCGACGATGATCTGCTCACTTTCGGCGCGCGCGCGCACCGTCGCCAGCGCGTAACCGGCACGATGCAGGAAGCTGGCGAGGCGCACCGCGACCATGCGGGCGCTCGCGGGCGTGGCCTTGGTGCTCCCGTTCAGATCGAGCACGCTGCGGTAGACGTCCTCGAGCAGCGCCACATTTCCGTGGAACACGAGCAGCGGCGCGAGCAGCAGGGCAGCGAACATTCAGCGGGGCGTTCCGGGCGGTCCGGCCACGCCGGAGTGTTACCACAGGGTCGGCGACGCCTCTCGTTTCGAGACAGTCGCGGCCACCGAAGGCGGCTCAGTCGCGGACGCCGAAGGCGGCTCAGTCGCGGACGCCGAAGGCGGCTCAGTCGCGGACACCGAAGGCGGCTTAGCGACTGTTGCTCTTAGACTGTACAGTCTTCAGGAGCGCCGTCCGGCGCGCCTGCGCGCCCGGCTGCCGCCTTTCGTTTCGCCCTTCCGCCGCCGGGTCTTGTTCACGGTTGCGGCGGCGATGCGCTTCGCGGTGCCAGCGCTGCGGCCGCGGCTCCTCGCCGACCGTTTGATCTTCTCATACTGCCTCTCGCGCTTGTTGCTCCAGGATTTCGGCATTCCAGATCTCCTTGCGCGCCGAAGCGACGCACTTTCCCTGCCGGCGCGCAACCTATGGACTCGAGTGCTCGGGAGTAAGGGGGAGAAGCAGGAGGAGCAGCGGCAGCAGCTCGAGCACGGCGGCGAACGCGTACAGCGGCGCGGCGCTGCCGAACCGATCGTATCCGACGCCCGAGAGCGCGTATCCGACCGCATTGCCCGCGCCGAACACCACCGCCGAGAATACGGCCTGTCCCGTCGCGCGCAGGCGCACGGGAACCGTCCGCTGCATCGCCTCCACCGCGCAGCCCCAGAAGACCCCGAAGGTCAAGGCGTGCAGCAGCTGCAGCCCGATCAGCCCGGGTGCGCCGGGCGCGTGCGCGACCAGCGCCCAACGCACCGAGGTCCCGGCGAACGCCGCGGCGAAGAGCATCCGCAGCGAGAACCGGCCCAGCAGCGCGGGAAATGCGAGGAGGGCGAACACCTCGGCGACCGTGCCCATCGCCAGGCCCGCCCCGGTGATCCCGGAGGAGAGGCCCGCGTCGCGCACCAGCACCCCGAACATCAGGTGATACGGAGCGCAAGCCGCCCAATGGATCGCGCAAAGCGCGAGCACGAACTGCAGCCGCCGGTTGCGCAGCAGGACGGCCGCGTCCCGCCAGTGCGGTCGCTCGGGGTGGGCGGGGACCGGAGGCAGCGTCTGCGCCAGCAGCGCATATCCGGCGACACACACCAGGTAGGAAACCGGCATCGCGCGGTCGGCAGGGCGATCGCCGCGCAGCGCCAGCAGAAGCCCGAGCCCCTGCGCCGTGACCACGAAGCCGATCGATCCCCACAGGCGCGTGCGCGCATACGCGT
The DNA here is from genome assembly GCA_001918155.1 of Deltaproteobacteria bacterium 13_1_40CM_4_68_19. Taxonomy (GTDB): domain Bacteria; phylum Myxococcota; class Myxococcia; order Myxococcales; family 40CM-4-68-19; genus 40CM-4-68-19. The sequence goes on along the minus strand of MNFJ01000124.1, from coordinate 8,549 downwards.
GTCCTGCGGCGCGCTTCACCGCTTCGACGGTGGTCGCGTCCAGCAGCGGCACCACGGCGCCGGAGAACGCCGCGGAGAGGACCAGCACGATCCCGACCTGCAACGGCGTCCGCGCGAAGGGCAGCCCGCAGAGCGCGAAGAGCATGCCGGCCGTGCAGACCGACAGCGCCCGGGCTGGGGCGCCGAGCCGGTCGGCGATCCCACCCCAGATCAATGCGGCAGGTGCGCCGAGGGCCTGCTGCGCGAAGGTCACCGCTCCGATCTGCTCGCCGGAGAAGCCCAGGCCGCGCAGATAGGGCGCAAAGTACGAAAGGAACGTCCCGATGCCGGCGTAATAGAGGAGGTAGAGCCAGCGCAGCCGCGCGATCATCCGGGCGCGTCTTCCGGCTCCATCGTGCACAGCAGCGGGAATGCCGCCTTTTCGGCGAGCGCCATCGTCTGCTGGACTTTGGTCTCGGCGATCTCGAAGGTGTAGACGCCCGCCACCGCCATGCCGTGCGTGTGCGCATGCAGCATGATCGCGGTCGCGTCGGCGTCGGACTTGGCGAAGACTTCGCGCAGGACGAGGACCACGAACTCCATCGGGGTGTAGTCGTCGTTGTGCAGCAACACCTTGTAGAGGCGCGGCCGGTCGAGCTTGGGCTTCGCCTTGGTCTTCGGCTCGGCGAGGCCGACGTCGCCTTGCTTCTTCTTCGAGGGGCTCATGAGGCCGCCTTGAATATAGGCGAGTCGCGCAGGGAGCGCTCGATGCTCGCGGCGCGCGCCGGCGTCTCGCGGGCGAGATGGTCGCGGACGGCCCGATCGAGCCTGGCGTCGGTGAATCCGTGCGCCGAGTAGGTCAAGGCGGGAAGGAAACCGCGCGCCAGCTTGTGCTCGCCTCCGGCTCCGCCCTCGAAGATCTGGAGGCCGCGGGCGATGCAGTCCGCGATGGAGTGGTAGTAGCAGACGTTGAAGTGCAGGAACGGATGCTCCTCGAAGCATCCCCAATACCGGCCGTAGAGCCGGGCCGGTGAGGCGACGTTGAACGCTCCGGCGATCAGCTTGTCTCCGCGGAACGCGCCGACGACTTCGACGGCGTCCGGCATCTCCGCGAACGCGGAGAGATAGAACTTCTCGTTCAGCCAGCGGCGGCCCCACATCAGCTTGTCCACTGTGCTCCGGTGCAGCGCGTGCGCCTTCTTCGCCCAGCCTGCCGGATCGCGGCGCAGTTCCTCCCCTCGTACGGTCCGGATCTCGATGCCCTGCTCCGCGGCCGCAGCCATCTCCCGCCGCAGCATGTGCCGGCGCTTGGAGTTGAAGCGGGAGAGAAACTCCGCCATCGACCGATACCCTTCGTTCCTCCAGTGGAATTGCCAGGAGACGCGCAGGGCCATCCCCGCCTGCTCGAGCTCGCGCGCGCCGGCCTCGTCGGGGAAGAGCACCTGCCACGTCGGGTAGCCTTCGTCGGCGCAGAGCTTGCGCGCCGCGTGCAGGATGCGCTCGGCGCAACCGGCGCGGTCCTCTCCCGGCGCCACCAGCAGGCGCTCGCCGGTGCAGGGAGTGAATGGCACCGTGAGCGCGAGCTTCGGGTAGTATCCGATGCGCCCGCGAGAGAGAGAAGCGGCGAGATCCCAGTCGCGCGAGAAGTCGCCGTCGCTGTCGTCCTTCACATACGCCGGAGACGCGGCGATCAGCTTCGTCCCGCGCCAGAGCGTGAGATGGCGGGCATCCCAGCCCGTCCGGGCGGCGGCGCAGCCGGACCGTTCCAGGGCCTGCAGCCAGGCGTGGCGGACGAACGGCGTAGATGCTGGCGAGAGCAGCGCGTCCCAGTCGGCGCGCCGCACTTCGTTTACGGTCGTCAAAACGCGTACATCCGGCGCACGCATGACGTCCCTGCCTAGCGTGCGTCCGCCGCAGGCGCAATTGTGACACACCGCTGGACCTCCTTGTAGGGCGGGCTGCGACCGTGCGGCACTTGTCATCACCCTGTGCTCCAAAGTAGATCGCACGTTGGACGATTGGCCGGGGGCCGCGCTCCTCCTGCAGCGTCCAACCGGACCAGGGGGCTGTCCGACAGCGCGATCAGGTCAAGCCCACGGCGTCCGGTTGATGGGGGAGTCGATGTTGTTCGCCGTCGCTCTGCTCGCCGCTTCCGCGGCCGCCGACCCTCGTCCGATCTCCGATTGGCGTCAACGCGCCCTGCTCGCAGTGAACGAAGAAGCGGTCGGGACAAAAGCCGACACGCCACCCGAGACGGGGCGCAACGGGAAGGTCGCGCACGCGCCGGTCGAGAAGGCGGCGCGTGGCGCGACGGTCGTGATCAAGGCGCAGGTGCAGGACCCCTCGCGGCTGTTTGCGCCCTTGGTGTTCGCACGCAGATCGGGAAACGAGCGCTACGAAGCGTTCACGATGCGCGATCGCGGCCCCAAGCGGGGTTTCGAAGCGCGGCTCCCCTCGAGCATCCTCTCCGACGGGTCCTTCGAATACTTCATCGAGGCGCAGCACGACGAAGGAGGGGCCACGCGCGTCGGATCGCCGCGGCAGCCGATCTCTTGCATCGCCTTCGATCCCCCGCCCGAGCCTGTCGCGGTGACCGTTCGCACGGAGGAGCCGGGCGCCTCCGTTCGCATCGACGACCAGGACGCTGGCACCACGCCGCTGCGCATCCGGCTGATGCCTGGGCGCCATACACTGTCCATCACCGGTCCCGACGGGCGGAGCTCGGAGCAACAGATCGAGGTCAAGGGCCGCAGGATGGATCTCGCGGTGGACCTGCCGCGCCAGGCGGGGGGCCCCGCGACGCTGGCGGTGCACAGTGAGCCGTCCGAGGCGAACGTCCTGGTCGACGGCACCCTCGTCGGACGCACCCCGTATCAGGGCGCGCTGCCGCCCGGCGAGCACACCGTGGCAGTCGAGATGGAGGGCCGGCTGCGGCAGCAGCGAACGCTCTTCGGCCGCGAGGGGCGTGACGCGAGCCTGTCGTTCGCGCTGCCTCCGCTGCCGAAGGCGCCCGCTCTCGCGGTCGAGTCGGACCCGGTCGGCGCCGTCGTGCTCGTCGACAACAAGGAGCGTGGCCGCACGCCGCTGATCGTGGCGCTGCCCCAGGGATACCACCAGCTCGTGCTGCGCCACGAAGGCCGACGCGACGTGGGCACCGACTTCGACATGCCGAAAGATCGCGATCTGTCCATCCGGCTCGACCTGCCCGCCGGCGACCGGAGCGGGTCGCGCCTCACGGTCACCTCCACGCCAACCGGCGCTGCCGTGACCGTGGACGGGGCACAGGTCGGCGTCACGCCCTGGTCCGCGGAAGCGAATCCGGGCGCGCACAGCGTGGCGGTCTCGGGGGCCGGATTCGTCAAGGAGGAGCGGACGGTCCAGATCCATCCCAACCGCGACACCGACCTCGCCTTCGCGTTGCAGCGCGCCGGCCCCGCACGCCTGCGCGTGGAGACCGAGCCGCCAGCGACGGTTCGCGTCGACGGCAAGGAGCTCGGCAAGTCGCCCCTCACCTCGGAAGTCGAACCTGGCGAGCACCAGCTGGAGGTTTCCAGCGACGGATACAAGACGGTGGCGCAGCAGGTGACGCTGGAGGCCGGCCAGGGACTCTCCGTCCGCATCCCGCTGCAGACCGCGCAGTCCCAGGCACCGCCCCTGATCGCGGTGTCGTCGGACCCCGCCGGCGCGCAGATCTTCCTCGACCAGAGGCTGGTCGGAGCAACCCCGCTCAAGATCCGGACCACGCCCGGGCCGCACGAAGTCAGGCTCGCGCTGGCCGGCTACGTGCCGCGCGTGACGCGCCCCAATCTTCCCACCGACCGCGATTTCGAGCTGCGCATCGCCGTTGTGCTGACGCCCGTGCGCGGCGGGCAGCAGAAGCAGCAGGCGCCGACCTCCGACGAGCTGTACGAGGCGCAGATCGCGGCGGCGCATGCGTGCTCCGTCCGTGGCGAGCTGGAATGCGCGCTGTCCGGGTACCGCGCCGCCTACCAGTACCGCGCCAATCCGCGCCTGCTCTTCAACATCGCGCAGATGCGCCGCAAGCTGGGCCGGTACGAAGAGGCGGCAGCGACGTACCGGGAGTTCCTGACCACCGCCGAGAAACAGCGCATCGGCAAGCAGCAGAAGGAGCTGATCGCGGAGGCGCGAATCCAGCTCGCCGCCTGCGAGAAGAGGCTCGTCCCCTCGCTCGCGGCATCGCCGGCGGCGGCGGTCGCCCAGGCGCCCGCGGCGGAAGAGGACACCGAACCGCCGCGCCTGGGTCACCAACCGGTCCTCAGCGCGATGCGTGGGCGGCCGCTGCAGCTCCTGGCGGAGATCACCGACGACCGCAGCGGCGTAGGCTCGGCGCAAGCGTGCTGGCGAAACGCGTACGGCCGCGACTTCGAGTGCCAGCCGCTCGGGAGCGTCGGCGGCGATCGTTACGGCGCCGAGGTACCCGCCCGCGCGGTCACCGACGGATTCGCCTACTACCTCGAGGCCTGGGACAACGCCGAGAACGGGCCCGCGCGCAGCGGAGCGCCGGAACTGCCGCACGCGGTGGTGATCGACGACCCGACGCCCGCGGCGGTGTCCGCGGGAGTGGAGGTCTTTCCACCGCGACCCGGTCCGGTCGTCGAGGCGGCGTTCCAGACGGGGGGCACCGCTCCGACGCCGTCCGGGCTTCCCACCTCGCTGAGGCCCGTGCCCGGCGCAACGCCGCCGGCGACCGCGCTATCGCGCACCTCGACACCCTGGACGGTGACCGTGCTGCTCGGCGGCGAGAGGAGCCACGAGGCGTCGTACACCGACTCGTTGGTGCTCGGCCGTATCGGCATCGAGGGAACCCGAAGGTTCGCCGAGAACTGGTTCGCGGCGGTGTCGGGCGACTGGCGCACGTCCCACCAGCAGTACGCGCCGTTCAACGGACCGCCCGGGTCGAGGGTGACGGTGGATGAGAACCGCTTCGACTTCTCCGCTGCCGGCGGATACGACCTCGGCGCCCTGCTAGTGCAGGACGGCCGGCTGGAGCTGACGCCGATGGGCGGTTTGCACTACCTGACCGCCCGGAACGAGGGCTTTCCGTTCGACCTGCTCGGTCCCAGCGCCGGGCTGCGCGCCTCCTGGTCGATGCCGCCGTTCAGTCTCCGCACGGTGGGCTCGTACACGTACAACCTGACCAAGGATTCCAGCGGTCCGAACGCATTCCTCTCCCCGGTCTCGGCCCTGTCCATCCGGGCCGGTCTCCAGTTCCGGATCAGCCCGGCATACGCCGTCGAGGCCGACTACGTCGGCGACGCGATCGAGTTCCAGCACGTCTGGCGAATCGGGCACGGAGCAGTACTCGGGTTCAGCAGGTCTTTCTAGACAGTTCGAGGGGGGCAACATGCGAGTGCACCTATCGGCAACCCGTAGCCTGATTTCGCTCCTGGGGACGTTCCTGGTGCTCGCCTGCGGAGGAAGCGTCAGTCTGCCAGTCGCGGTGGCCGGCAACGATCAGACCGTCAATACCGGCGCGTTCGTGCAGCTCGACGCGAGCGCGAGCTCGGATCCGCAGAATCGGCTGATCACGTTCCTCTGGACGTTCGAGAGCAGGCCGCTGGGAAGCCAGGCACAGCTCGTGGATCCGGAGTCCGCCCAGGCGTCGTTCCTGGCGGACATGCCCGGCGACTACGTGTTGAGGGTCACGGTATCCAACAGCCTGCGGCAGGGCGAGGCCACGGTGAAAGTGACCGCGTCAGCGTGCGGCTCCAGAGCCCCGGTAGTGAGCGACATCACCACATCGACAGGAAACCCGTCGATCGGAAGCGCGGTGCAGCTGGCAGCTGTCGTGAGCGATCCCGACAACGGCGCCGGTTGCAACCTCAATCAGTCTCTCTCCTTTCAGTGGACCATGCTGGAGCTCCCCGCAGGGAGCCGGGCGACGCTGAACAGCGTGACATCGCAAACACCAAACTTTACGCCCGACGTGGCCGGGAACTATGTGGCGCGACTGGTCGTCACCGACTCGACCGGGCGTTCGAGCGTGCCCAAAGACTTCACCATCGCGGTCAGCAACTGCGGTAACAACCCCCCGAGCATCGTCAACGCCCGCGGCACGCCTGCCCTCCCCTCGCTGGGCACGACGGTCACGCTCTCGGTCGTGGCGACCGACATCGATAACGATCCAGCGGGTTGCAACCTCGGGGAGACGATCAGCTTCGCCTGGACGCCCAGCTCGGCGCCTTCGGGCAGCCAGGCGCAGCTCTCGAATCCGACTTCCCCTTCGCCGACGCTCACCGTCGATCTGGCCGGGACTTACACGTTCACTGTCGTCGCCACCGATTCCCGCGGCCTCTCATCCGAGCCTGCGGGCGTCGTCGTCCAGACGGCGACCTGCGCGCCGCAGATCGCGGCGTTCAGCCCGAATCCGGCGAGCGCGATCATCGGCAACGCCAAGGCGCTGACGGCGCCCGCGGTGACGGACAATTGCGTCGCCAGCCCGGTCATCGCGTTCCAGTGGAGGCTCGTCAGCCGGCCCGCCGGAAGCAACGCCACCTTGAGTGGGTCCACGACCGCCACGGCGACGTTCACACCCGACCTGATCGGGGACTACCAAGCCGAGCTGTTGGCGCGCGACCAGGGCGGGTTCACGTCCGCGCCGGAATCCGTCACGGTGGGCGCGGCTACCTGCGGGACCGCTGCCCCGGCGCTGAGCAATCTGGCCTTCAGCCCGACGGTGGTGAACACGGGCGATCGGGTTGCGTTCTCCGTCGGAGTGGCCGACGCGAACTCGGCGTGCGGCACGGTTCCGATCACGCCGTTCCACTTCAGCTGGAGCCTGGTCTCTCGCCCTGCTGGAAGCGGGGCGTCGCTTTCGTTGGCGACGAGCGCCTCGCCATTGCTCACGCCGGACGTGGTGGGGAGCTATCAGGTTTCGGTTGTCGTTGCCGACGCCCTTGGCAACGTATCGGCGCAGGCATTCGTAACGCTGACCACCACGCAATGCGGACAGTTCGCGCCGACCGTGAACATCTCGCCGGGCTCGCCCATCGCCACGAACAGCAATCGCGCCGTGGCGCTGACTGCGACGGCGACCAGCAGCGACAACGATCCGACGGCGTGCCCGGCGCGCTTCAACGATACCTTCAGCTTCGCCTGGAGCATCGTCTCGCCTTCCCCGGCCAGCCGCCTGTCGCTCGATTCGGGACCGACGACCAATTTCACCGCGAGCCAGCCGGCCGCTTACACCGTCAAAGCCATTGCCACCGCGAGTAACGGAACATCGAGCGCTGCGGCATTCGCCAGCATCAACGTGGCGACGTGCGGGTCGGCGGCCCCCGTGATCGTGGCCACCTCGAATTCGCCGGCCTTTCCGGCACCGACACAGGACGTGACGCTTTCGGCCAGCGCGACGGACGACGACGCGAGCTGCGGGATCACGGATTCCATTGCTTTCACCTGGAGCGTGTTCTCGCTTCCCCAAGGTAGCCACGCCGTCCTGCTGAATCCGACGGGCGCTGCCCATTTCTTCCCCGACATCGACGGTACGTACAGGTTCAGCGTCGTAGCGACGGACTCGACCGGCCTTTCCTCGGCTCCCGCATTCGTGAACATCACGGCCGCGCCGCCCGATCCGGGCACATCGACGATCGGTCTGACCCTCAACCCCTCGCTCGTCGTTGCGAATGGCGTGGACAACGTCGCGGTGACTTCCACCATCCGCAACAGGTTTGGGAACCCGATCGCCGCCCTTCCCGTGCGGGTGGACGTCAGCGGGAGCACGAACGTCCTGACCCCCGGCGCAACGGGCATCACGGACGTGAATGGAGTCTTCCAGACCAAGCTGACCACGACCAAGGCGCAGACGAAGACGATTACGGTAACCGCGAACCCGGGGCCTGCCGAGGTCGTGCTGAACACTCGCCCGACCGTCACTTTCGTGCCGGAGGTCTCGTTCGCCGTCAACCGGACCATGGTGCTCGCCGATGGGTTGACGACGACGACGGTCACCGTTCAGGCGACGGATGGCAGCGGGCCGACCGCGGGAGTGCAGGTTACTGTCGCAGCGACCGGCAGCAACAACACCTTCGCGCCCGCTCTCCCCACGGGGGCGACTGGTCCGGACGGACACTTCGTAGTCCAACTCGCCTCCACCACCGCGGAAGTGAAGTCGGTCAGCGCGACGGCCTCCTTCGAGGGAATAGTCCTGCCCGTCCCCGGCAGCCCAGCAAGCGTTACGTTCGTTGCCGTACCCGTGGTTACGGTCGCCACAGACCGCGCTACTGTGCTCGCGGACGGCACGGCGAAAGCGACGCTCACCGTCACCGCTCTCACCGGACCGTCTCCAACCGCTGGCGTCGCCGTCAATCTCGCAGTCGACGGAACGGGCAACGTCGGTTTGCCTGTTAGCGGAACTACCGGTGCCGATGGCACGTTCAAGGCAACCCTCGCCTCGACCACTGCGGAGAGCAAGCACGTCACCGCAACCGCGACGCTCGCGTTTGGCGGCGTCACGGTTGCCGGGAGCCCGCTGACCATCACGCTCGTCAATTCCTGGCTCTCCGTCAACAACCTGTCGGGAGCGACGCTGCAGACGTCGACACTGAACG
>MNFJ01000176.1 GCA_001918155.1 Deltaproteobacteria bacterium 13_1_40CM_4_68_19 | reverse complement strand
AGCGCTCCGGCGTCGCCCGCTACGTGCAGTGCAGCATCTTCGTCGACGTGTTCTTCGCCAACTCCGAGCGCCCCGCGACGAAGAAGTTCGTCGACGAGTTCAGCACCACGTACCGGCGGCCGCCCGGGTTCCTGGAGGCGCACGCGTACGACGCGGCCGGCCTCCTCAAGCGGATTCTCGAGGAACGGCGCCCGCAGTCTCGCGACGAGCTGCGCGCGGCGCTGGCCAACGCCGGCAAGCCCTTCGAGGGCGCCGCCGGCGACACCGTGTTCGGCAAGGACCGCGAGGCGCAGAAGGCGTTCTTCTGGCTTTGGATCAACCGCGGCAGCATCGTCGAATTCGATCCGGAAGGACCACCTCCGGTGCCGCCGGCCGCACCTGTAGCCGACGCAACCAGAGGCGGACGAAGCCGGTAGGCGGCGTACCGGCTTTCTCTCTTCCGTCCCGGCGAAGTGTGCGATTGCGCACGGGCCGCCTTGGGGGAGCGGCACTAGACTTTGGCGCAGGGCAGGGGTCTGGCGTGGCCAAGCAGATGATGGTCTTTCCGTTCACGGTGCCGCTCGACGGCAGCGGGCGGATGCTGGATGCGGCGCAGGGCGTCTACGCCCGATCGCTGGCGCGGACGCTCGCGGAGCGCCTCAGCGAGCCGCCGCGTCTGAACGCCAACCTGGCGCAGCTCACCGCGGACGGTCCCCTGGACGGCGAGCACGGCGTGCATGGACACGGCTGGGTCGTCGCCTCGCAGCCTTGGACGCTGGAGGAGGCCTGCCACATCGGCCTGCCGGACGGGACCGAGTACGTGTTGCACGGCTCGGCCGAGCTGACCGACCGCGTCCGTATCCGGATCCTGCTGGTGGATTCGCCGCAGAAGCAGCTCGCCCTGGACCACGTGGTGCTGCGCCCGCGCAGCGAGCTGTTCTCCGCTCTCGATGAGGCGGCCCTGGAGATCGCGAGGGCGGTCGGCGAGGAGCCGCCGGAGTTCTCCTGGCCGACCCGCGACGTGGAGGCATACGTCGCCTACCTGCGCGGCCGCGACATGACCGCCGCCCACGAGATGGGTGTGCGCGTGCCCGATCCGCGCCGCAGCTTCGATCCCTATCTGGAGGCGACGAGGCGCGATCCCCGCTTCACCGACGCGCAGGAGCGGCTGCTCGCGCTCGCGCTCGATTTCGCCCTCGGCGGACAGGGGCCGCTCCCAGCAGCGCGGGAGGCTTGCGAGAACCTGCTGGCGATCGATCCCTCTGCCTTCAAGGCCCATCTCGCGCTCGCGGAGATCGATCTCGCGCAGGGCGAGCCGCAGTCCGCCGAGCGGCGAATCTCCACTGCGCTCGCCCTGCAGCCCGAGTGGGCGCCCGCGTTCGAGCGGATGGGGACCGCGCTCGCGCGGCAGGGCCGGCACGGCGAGGCGATCGCCTGGTTCGAGAGGGCGCTCGCGGAGAGGAAGGACGACACCGACGCGCTCCAGGGCCTGGGGGTGGCGCTGGCGGAATGCGGCCAGCTCGAGAGCGCGGTGCAGCGCTGGCGATCGGCGCTGGCCTGTGGCGTGAACACCAGCGATCTGCACGCGAACCTCGCCAACGCCCTCTCGCTGCTCGGGCAAAGGTCCCAGGCGCGGAAGCATCGTGCACTTTCCCGCCGCCTGCAGGGAAGGCCGCGATTCGGGCTGGATCTGCTCCGCGAAGCATGGGATTGGCTGTCCGGTGGAACCCGTCCCGGCCGCTGAAGAGACGCTGCTTCCGCCTCCGGCCCCCGGGCCGGGCACACTCGGTGCGCTGCGGCCGCCCCTGCTCAACATCCTCCTCTTCCTCCTCACGTTCGCCTCCGCGTTCCTCGCCGGAAGCGCGCTCAAAGACACCCAGCTGCCCGACCCTTCGCGGGACGAAATGCTGCACCACGGGCTCGGATTCGCCCTCGCGCTCCTCTTCATCATGCTGGCGCACGAGATGGGGCACTTCTTCCTCGCGCGCAGGCACGGCGTCGACGCCACCTGGCCCTTCTTCATTCCGGCGCCATTGCTCTCTGTGATCGGCACGCTCGGCGCGGTGATCCGGCTGCGCTCGCTGCCGCGGACGCGGCGCGCGCTCATCGACATCGGCGCGGCAGGGCCCATCGCCGGCTTCGTCGCTACCGTCCCCGTGCTGATCCTCGGGCTGCGGTGGTCGACGGTGGTGCCGGTCGAGCCGCAGACGCCGCACTGGACGCTGTTCGACGCGTCGCTGCAGTGGTTCCAGCACGGCACCTGGCCGCCGCTGCGCGAGGCGTTCGATCTCGGGTACCCGCTCGGCATGTCCATCCTTCAGGACCTGGTGGTGGGTCCGTTGCCGGAGGGCAAGACGCTCGCCCTGCATCCCATCGCGGTCGCGGGCTGGTTCGGGTTCCTGCTCACTGCCCTCAACCTGCTGCCGCTCGGACAGCTCGACGGTGGACACGTCCTGTTCGGCGCCTCGCCGCGGCTGCACCGGCTGCTCGGTCCTCCGCTCTCGGCCGTGCTCCTCGCCCTGGGCGTTTTCACCGCGTTCCCCGGCTGGATCCTCTGGGGGCTCTTGATGGGGCTCGGCCTCGGCATGCACCCCCGCCTGTCCGAGCCGGAGGATCGGATCGACCGCACCCGGCGGGTGCAGGTCGCGGTGAGCCTGCTGCTGCTCGTGCTCTCGTTTTCGCCGGTGCCTCTCGCCCTGCTGGCGCGGTAGAACAGGGCCGTGCCCGATTCGCTGCGCGAGTTGCTCGGTCCGGGCGGAGCGCTCTCGCGCGTGCTCTCCGCGTACGAGGCGCGGCCCCCGCAGCTGGCGATGGCGGCGCATGTCGAGCACGCGCTCGCCCGCGGCCGGGCCCTGGTGGTCGAGGCCGGGACCGGCACCGGAAAGACGCTGGCCTATCTGCTTCCCGCGGCACGCAGCGGCCTGAAAGTGGTGATCTCGACGGCGACCAAGACGCTCCAGGAGCAGCTCGCCGACAAGGACGTCCCGCTGCTGCGGGCGCTCGGCGTCGACGCGAAGTTCGCCTTCCTCAAGGGCAGGCAGAATTATCTCTGCCTGCTGCGGTTCGAGCAGTTCTTGCGCAATCCGACCTTCGCGGTGCGCGAGGAAGCGGCCGTCTTCGACGCGATCGCGGCGTGGGCGGAGACGACGCAGACCGGCGATCGCGCGGAGCTGAGCGAGCTGCCGGAGAACTTCGCCTCCTGGCGCGAGCTGTCGGCGACGGCGGATCAATGCATCGGAGCCAGGTGCGCCCACTACGATCGCTGTTTCGTCTTTCGCATGCGGCAGAAGGCCGCGGAAGCAGACGTGATCGTCGTCAACCACCATCTCTTCTTCGCGGATCTCGCGCTGCGCACCTCCTCCGCCGGAGACACGGGCGCGGCGGTGCTGCCGAAATACGACGCGGTGGTGTTCGACGAGGCGCACGCGGTCGAGGAGGTGGCGACGGAGCACTTCGGCGCGCAGCTGTCGAGCTTCCGGGTCGGGGAGCTGGCGCGGGACGCGCTGAGGAGCTTGCAGGACCGTCCCGAGCGGGTCGAGGCGCTGGGGCTGGCGACGCGGCTGCTGCGGGAGGGCCGCGACTTCTTCGACGTGGCGGTGGAGTCCGCGCCGGAGCGTCAGACCCAGCCGGTACGATCCTCCCGCAAGGGGGGTGGGGGCCCCCCTGCTGTACAGAGCGAAGGGCGATGGGCGCTGATTCCCGGAGCCCTGCGTCCTGCGGAAGCCGAGCGCCAGAAGCTTGCCGAAGCGATCCGCGCTCTGGGCGCCGCGCTCTCCGGGACAGGCGACGAGGAGCTGGCGCTTCTCGAGCGCCGCTGCCTGGTGCTGAATGCGGACCTGGAGCTGTTCTCGGAGACGAAGCGGCGCCCCGATCTGATCCATTGGGCCGAATCTCGCGGCGGCCATCTCTTCCTGCACGCGTCGCCCATCGACGTCAAAGGCCTGCTGCAGGACAAGCTCTACGACCGCATCGGTCCGGTCGTCTTCACCAGCGCGACGCTCGCCGTGGGCGGGCAACTCCAGTACTTCGCGCAGCGCATCGGGCTGTCCGACGACTCCGGCCCGCTGTTTCCGCTCGAGACCCACGTCCTCGCCTCGCCATTCGATTACCAATCGAATGCCGCCCTGTATCTGCCAAGGCAGATGCCCGATCCGCAGGATCCCCCTTTCGCCGAAGCGGTCGCCGGCGAGCTGCGCGCGTTGCTTCCCATCACCTCCGGCCGGGCGTTCGTGCTCTTCACCTCGCTGCGCAACATGCGCGCGGTGCACGGATTGCTCGCGGACGAGCTGCCCTGGCAGGTCCTGCTGCAGGGCGACGCGCCGAAGGCGCAGCTCCTCAAGCGCTTCCGCGAGAGGCCCAGCGTGCTCTTCGCCTCGCAGAGCTTCTGGGAAGGGGTCGACGTTCCGGGAGAGGCGCTCAGCCTGGTGGTGATCGACAAGCTCCCCTTCGCCTCGCCTGCAGAACCGATCGTCGCCGCGCGGATCGACCGGCTCCGCGCCGAAGGGCAGGACCCGTTCTACCGCTACCAGCTGCCGCAAGCGGCGTTGGCGCTGAAGCAGGGCTTCGGGCGGCTCATCCGCAGCGCCACCGATCGCGGGATCGTGGCGGTGCTCGATGCGCGCATGACCCGGAAGGGATACGGGCGGCTCTTCCTCGAAACGCTCCCGCGCTGCCGGACGCTGCGCACCTCCGACGAGGTGGCGGCGTTCTGGTCCGGCGGTGCTGCCTGTAAAGGTGCGACAGGAGCGTAGCCTGTCGCACCTGCCCGCCTCGGGGGCCGGACGGAAAGACTCTTGGCGTGGTCGGGTGTTCAGGAGAAACTAGCCGCGACTGACTTTCTCTGCCGGCGAGGCGCCGGCTGAAGGCAGCGGGACCGCGCGAAGGCCCATCGGGCAAGCGCGCCGGATCGGGTGATTGCACCGTGCAGTTCAACACGGGCCAACGCGAGCTGACGCTCAAGATCGTCTACTACGGCCCCGGGCTTTCCGGGAAGACGACCAACCTGCGCGCGCTCTACCAGCGGATCCAGCCGCAGCTGCGCGGGCACCTGATGACGCTGGACACGGCGGACGATCGCACTCTCTTCTTCGACACGCTTCCGCTCGTGTTCACCGCCGGCAACCTCAAGGTGAAGCTGAAGCTGTTCACCGTGCCGGGCCAGGTGATGCACAACTCGACGCGGCGGATCGTGCTGCAGGGCGCCGACGCCATCGCCTTCATCGCCGACAGCCAGCCGGCGAAGCGGCAGGAGAACTACAAGTACTGGCTGAACATGGTGGAAAATCTCAAGGCCAACGGGCTGACCATCGAGTCGATGCCGAACGTGGTCCAGTGGAACAAGAAGGACCTCGGCGACGCCTCGACCGACGAAGCGATCGAGAAGATGCGCAAGGAGAACAGGCAGCCCGTCTACGAGGCGGTGGCGGTGCGGGGTGAGGGGGTGGTGGAAACCTTCCTCGGGCTCGTCGAGATGACGTTCGACCACGTGGACAAGGTGTACCAGCTCTCGCAGAAGATCGGGCTCGATCGCCAGGCCTTCGTCGACGAGCTGAGACGGTGCCTGGTCGATCCGCCTTCTGGCGGCGGCAAGACGGGAACGGACGGAGCCTGAGAGGTGGCCGAGAGCATCATCCACAGGCAACTCGTGCTCGGCGAGTTGCTCGATTTGACGAGCTTCACGAACGTCTGCCGGACGTTCGTCGACCTCTACAAGGTCGGCCTGAAGGTCTTCGACGCCAACGGCACCAAGCTGGTCGACATGAAGGTCGCCTCCGGCGACTTCTGCGCCTACATGTTCACGGGGCCGAACGGCCGCCGGCTGTGCACGGAGACCGTCACGCACATCAAGGTCCGGCCGCTGGAGGCGCCGAACGCGCAGCCTGCGATGGCGGTGCGCAACTGCTTCAGCGGCCTGCGGTACTTGATGATGCCCATCTTGTACGAGGGAGATGTCCTCGGCCGCATCATCTTCGGGCCGTTCATGCCCGAGGAGGTGGGCGAGCTCGGCGCCGAGCTGCAGGCGCTGCAGGGCGAATTCGATCTGACGAAGGCGAAGGAGTTGATCGACCGGATCCGCCGCGCGCCGGAGACCACCGTCCGCCGCATCCTCGAGCATTTCGCCAGGCTGGTCGACGTGCTGGTCTTCACCTCGCACAAGGCGGTGATCTCGAGCCAGCTCCACATCGAGAGCGTGACCGAGAGCTACCGGGAAGTGCAGGAGAAGAACAAGAAGCTCTCCGACGCGCTCGAGCGCCTGCAGGAGCTCTCGCGGCTCAAGTCGAACTTCCTCGCCACCGTGTCGCACGAGTTGCGCACGCCGCTCACCTCGGTGATCGGGTACAGCGAGATGCTCCTCGCCGGCCTCGCCGGCGACCTGAACGACGAGCAGAAGGACTATCTGAAGACGATCCTGGAGAAGGGCGAGTCGCTCTTGCGGCTGATCTCCTCCATCCTCGATCTCTCGCGCATCGAGGCCCGCGGCGTGCAGCTCGTGCGCAAGCCGACCAGCCTCGAAGAGATCGTGCAGAGCGCGATCGAAAGCGTGCTTCCGCAGAGTCTGAAGAAGAACCTTCAGATCAAGTCAGACGTTTCGCGCGCGATCAAGAACGTGACTGTCGACAGCGACAAGATCCGGCAGTGCGTGGTCAACCTGCTCTCCAACTCGGTGAAGTTCACGCCCGCCGGCGGCCATATCTTGATCCAGGCCGGCCCCGCCGAGCGCCCGCCCACGCAATCGGGGCCCTTCGGCAGCTCCGGGTACTTCCAGATCTCGGTCACGGACAACGGGATCGGGATCGCTCCGGAGCTCCAGAGCAAGGTCTTCGAGACGTTCTTCCAGGCCGACTCGTCCGCCTCCCGCGAGTACGGCGGCGCGGGTCTGGGACTTTCGATCGTCCGCAGCTATGTCGAGGCGCACGGCGGCGAAGTCTTCGTCAAGAGCGAGCTCGGCAAGGGCTCCACCTTCACGCTGATCGTGCCGATCGAGCCGCCGGGCAGCGGGCTCGAGATGCCGCGGAATTGAGCACGGAATTCGAGCTCATCGAGGCGTTCCTGAAGCCGTTCCCGAGCGGCCGGGCGGTGCGGATCGGTCCGGGCAGCGACTGCGCGGCGCTGTCCGTCAGCCCGGGGATGCAGCTCGTCGCGACCACCGACGCCATCGTGGAAGGCGTGCACTTCGACCTGCGGCGCTTCTCCCCCGAGGACGTGGGCTGGAAGGCGCTCGCGGTGAACCTTTCTGACCTCGCCGCGGCCGGAGCGCGGCCGCGCTGGTTCCTCTGCGCGTTGGCGGTGCCGAGGAGCAGCCGCACGACGCAGATCGCCCGCCGGATCTCGCGCGGCATGGCTCCGCTCGCGCGTCAGTCCGGCTGCGCCCTCG
This sequence comes from Deltaproteobacteria bacterium 13_1_40CM_4_68_19, assembly GCA_001918155.1. Classification (GTDB taxonomy): domain Bacteria; phylum Myxococcota; class Myxococcia; order Myxococcales; family 40CM-4-68-19; genus 40CM-4-68-19. Next base: position 3,737 of record MNFJ01000176.1, on the reverse strand, counting down.
TGGGCGGAAACGTGACGCGCGCCTCGGAATGGTCCGTGACCATCACCGCCCTCGGCGAGGCCCGCCGCCCGTTGTCGCGGGACGGCGCCCGGCCCGGCGACGCCTTGGCCGTCGTCGGCTCGCTGGGGGACGCCGCCGCCGGTCTGAGACCCGATCCTGCGCCAGCGGCCGCCCGCGCGCAGCGCCGCCCGAAGCCGCTCGTCCGCGAAGGCCTTCTCGCCGCCCGTTACGCGTCCGCCGCCATCGACGTCAGCGACGGCTTCCTCCAGGACCTGGGCCACTTGTGCAACGAGAGCGGGGTCGGCGCCATCGTCGAATGCACCTCGCTTCCGCTGGGATCCGCCGCCCGCCGTCTGCACGACGGCCTCGATCTGGCCCTGAGCGGCGGCGAAGACTACGCCCTCCTTCTCAGCATTCCGCGCCGCAACCTGCAAGCGCTGCGCAAGAGAATTCGACTCGCCGAAGTCGGCCGCATGGTCCGCGGCCGCGACATCCAGCTCACCGAGCTGGGCCAACCCCGCCCACTCCCCCGCCGCACCGGGTTCGATCACCTCGAGTAAGAAACCCGCCGTGCTCGACGTTTGATTTAAACCGTCCCGGCCGTTACAAACTCCGACCCCCGCCCCGCGCAACCGAAGCGCGGAGGCGGTCGTGTGCTTTGGAACCGACTGCGTCCACGACCTCGCCCTTCGCGCCGCGGCCGAAGGGCAGCCCGACCGCTCTCGCCGAGCTGCTCGCCGCCTTCCGCGGCGGCGTTCGCAAGGTGCAGGCGCGCGGGCTTTTCGGCGCTGCCCGTGGCTACGCGCTGGCCCAACTGGTCCAGGACTCGAAGCGGCCGCTCGTCTGCGTGGAGCCCGACGAGGAGGCGGCCGAGGCGCTGGAGCGCGACCTGCGCTTCTTTGCCGGGGAGCGGGCGGTGGTGCGCATCCCCGCGGACGAAATCCTCCCTTACGAGGGACTGACTCCGGACCGTCTCGTGGCGCAGCAGAGGCTGGCGGCGCTCTTCCGGCTGCATCTCGGGGAACGGCCCATCGTCGTCTGCTCGATCAAGTCGATCGGCCGCCGCGTCCTCCCGCGCGCCGCCCTCGACCGGCGCAGCCTGCAGATCTCGGTGGACATGGAGCAGGACCGCGACGAGCTCGCGCGCATGCTCACCGCGGCCGGATACGCGAAGGTCCCAGTGGTCGAGGATCCCGGCACGTACGCGATCCGCGGCGGCGTCTTCGACGTCTGGTCGCCGCTCGATCCCCAGCCGGCCCGCCTCGAGTTCTTCGGCGACCTGGTGGAGAAGATCCGCTCGTTCGACCCACAGTCGCAGCGCACCTCCGGCGAGCTGAAGGAGCTCTCGCTCTGCCCCGCCCGCGAGATCGTCCTGGACGAGGAGGGCCGGCGCGCCGCGATCGCCACCGTGCGGGCGGCCGCGGACGCGGTGGAAACGCCGTCGCGCCAGCTGCGCGAGCTGATCGACGATCTCACCGCCGCGTCGCAGGACGATGCGCTCTTCGCCGCCGGGCTTACCGCCATCCTGCCAGGGTTCTATCCCGGCGGCCTTTCGCCCCTCACCGAGTATCTGCCCAAGGACGCCATCTGGGTGCTCGACGACCCGCTGGAGCTGGAACGACAGTGGGGCGAACTGTGGCAAGCGCTGGAGGATGCTTTCGCCGACGCCCGCAAGAAGGGGGAACTGGCGCTGGCGCCCGATCAGCATTTCCTGCACGAGCGCGAGATGCGGCCGGCGCTCGAAGCGGCGCCCGTGCTCGAGCTATCGGGCCTGACGATCGGGGCCGAGGCCGCGGTCGGAACGGCGGAGATCGATTTCGACCTGCAGCCGACCAGCGACTTGCGAGCCGAGATCCAGAGCCACCATGGCGAGGACGGGGCGCTCTCGCCGCTGGTGCGGCGGCTGGAGTCGCTGCGCGAGCGCGGGGTCACGGTGATGGTCGCCTGCCACTCCTCGGCGCAGGCGGAGCGGACGAAGCGGCTGCTGCTGGACCGAAATCTGATGGCGCAGATCGTGCCGCTGCGCGAGGCAGCGTTCTCGCCGCACGTGCACGCCGAACTGGTGGTCGGCGAGATCAGCGCGGGATTCGTCGATCTGCACTCCCGGCTGGCGCTCTTCTCCGACGAGGACGTCTTCGGGCCCCGCGCCCAGGCGCGCAGCGCGCCCCGCAGGCCGCGCACGTTCGGGGCCGAAGGGGCTGATTTCCGCGACCTGAAGGAAGGCGACCTGGTGGTGCACGTCGACCACGGCATCGCCCGCTACGACGGGCTGACCCGGCTGAACGTGCGCGGGTTCGCGGCCGATTTCATCCTTCTGCACTTCGCCGGCAAGGACAAGCTGTACCTGCCGGTCGGGCGGCTCCGGCAGATCCAGAAGTACGCGGGCGGCGACCCCGAGAAGGTCCGCCTCGACTCGCTCAAGAGTCAGACCTTCGAGAAGCGAAAAGCCCGGGTCAAGGAAGAGCTGCTGAAGATGGCCGCCGAGTTGCTCGACATCTACGCCGCGCGAGCCGCGCACCAGGGATACGCGTACACGCCGCCGGACGCGATCTACCGGCAGTTCGAGGCCGACTTCGAGTTCGAGGAGACCCCCGATCAAGAGCGCGCCATCGGCGAGGTGCTCGGCGACATGCAGCAGAAGAAGCCGATGGACCGGCTCGTCTGCGGAGACGTGGGGTACGGCAAGACCGAGGTCGCGCTGCGGGCCGCCTTCAAGGCCGTGGAGGACAAAAAGCAGGTGGCCGTGCTGGTGCCGACGACGGTGCTCGCGGCGCAGCACTTCCGCACCTTCGGCAGACGGTTCGCGGATTACCCGGTGACGGTGGAGATGGTCTCCCGGCTGCGCGACGAGAAGCAGATCCGCGAGATCCTGCAGCGCGCGCGAGAGGGAAGGGTGGACGTGATCATCGGCACCCACCGCTTGCTCTCCGCCGACGTCTCGTTCAAGGACCTCGGGCTGGTGGTGGTCGACGAGGAGCAACGCTTCGGCGTGAAACACAAGGAGCAACTGAAGAAGCTGCGCAAGCTGGTGGACGTGCTCACCCTCACCGCGACGCCGATTCCGCGGACGTTGCACATGTCGATGATGGGAGTGCGCGATCTCTCCATCATCGGCACCCCCCCGGTGGACCGGCGCGCCATCCGCACCTTCGTTTCGAAGTTCGACGGCGCGACGATCAAGGAGGCCATCGAGCGGGAGCTGGCCCGAGGTGGCCAGGTCTTCTTCCTGCACAACCGGATCGAGACCATGGACGGCGTGCTCGACTACCTGACGAAGCTCGTTCCTCAGGCGAAGATCGCGGTTGCGCACGGACAGATGCCGGAAGGCAAGCTCGAGAGGGTCATGACCGAGTTCGTCGACCGCAAGCACGACGTGCTGCTCTGCACCGCGATCATCGAGAGCGGGCTGGACATCCCCTCCACCAACACCATCCTGGTCGACAGGGCCGACCACTTCGGGCTGTCGCAGCTCTACCAGATCCGCGGCCGCGTCGGCCGGAGCCGCGAGCGCGCCTACGCGTACCTCCTCATTCCGGCGCGGCGGAGGATCACGCGCGACGCGCAGAAGCGGCTATCTGTATTGCAGCAGTTCACGGAGCTGGGCGCAGGTTTCCAGATCGCCTCCCACGACCTGGAGATCAGGGGTGCCGGCAACCTGCTCGGTCCGGACCAGAGCGGCAACATCGCTTCCGTCGGCTTCGACCTGTACACGCAGCTGATGGAGGAGGCCGTCGCGC
>MNFJ01000127.1 GCA_001918155.1 Deltaproteobacteria bacterium 13_1_40CM_4_68_19 | reverse complement strand
ATGAAGACGAAGGGTGACGTCCCTGGCTCGCTGCTCGCAGCCGGCAAGAAGCAGTGGGACGAGCGGTTCAACTCCATCTACAGGATGAGCGGGCCCGAGAATCCGTACGTGATCGGCCAGCAGATGGGCGATCTGATGATCAAGAGCGCGACGGTGGTGAAGCACAACGCGCAGCTCGACGTCGCCCTTGGCGAGATCCAGGGTCTCAAGGAAAGCTGGAAGCGCTGCAACGTTCTCGATACCGGCCGGACGGTGAACCAGAGCGCCGCCTACGTGAACCAGCTCTGGAACATGCTGGAGATCGCGCACCTGATCCTGAAGTCCTCGCGCCTGCGAGACGAGAGTCGCGGCAGCCACTACAAGCCCGAATTCGTCCTTCCGAAACCGAAGACCGCCAAGCCCACCGACGATCCCGAGTTCATGGCGGCCTGGAAGGCGCGCAACGACAGGTGGCTGAGGAACAGCATGGGTTCCTGGACGCCGGAGGGGCCGCGGGTGGAATTCCAGGAGCTCCAGAGCCTGAAGAACCCCATCCTCGCGCCGGAGCCCCGGCATTACGATTAGAAGCCATGCCCGACAATGTCATCGTGAGGATCGAGCGCTGCGACGGGCCGGGACATCCCTCGCACTGGGAGGAATTCCACGTCGACCGTCGGCCGAACGCCAACGTCATCTCGGTGCTGATGCAGATCCAGCGCAACCCGGTGACGGCGGAGGGAAAGAAGACCACGCCGCCGGCCTGGGACGCCGCCTGCCTCGAGGAGGTGTGCGGATCCTGCACGATGGTCATCAATGGCAAGGTGCGGCAGGCCTGTTCGGCGTTGATCGACAAGCTCACCCGGCCCATCACCCTGCAGCCGATGAAGAAGTTTCCGCTGGTCCGCGACCTGACCGTGGACCGGCAGAAGATGTTCGACGCGCTCAAGCGCGTCCGGGCCTGGGTGCCCATCGACGGGACGTATGATCTGGGCCCCGGCCCAAAGCAATCTCCAGAAGTCACCGAGCTCCGCTACGTTCTCTCCACCTGCATGACCTGCGGCTGCTGCCTGGAGGTGTGTCCGCAAGTGGCGCCGGGGACGGCGTTCCTGGGCGCGGCGGCGATCTCCCAGGTCCGCTTGTTCGACTTGCACCCGACGGGCGCGATGAATGCCAGCGAGAGGCTGCACGGGCTCATGGGCGAGGGTGGTGTGACTGACTGCGGAAAGGCCGCGAACTGCGTCGACGCCTGCCCGAAGGGGATCCCGCTCACCTCCTCGATCGCCGACATGGCGCGCGAGACCACCAAGCAGGCCCTGAAGGACTGGTTCTTCCGCGATGAGCGCAAGGGCGGTGCAGGCCCCGCTGGGTAGCGGTGGAGCCGCGTAAGTCCGCGTAAATAGGTAATTGAATCTCAGGCCTGCGCGTCGCGTCAGATGAGTGGTATGGAGCCGCTGATCCACTCAGTTACGACTACAGTCGCGCAGGATGTGCGCGGGCTGGTCCACGCGACGCAGCTGGCGCTGCCGGGTCTGCTGGAGAAGGATCCGCCCAACTGGCGTTGGCACCTGCCGCTCGGATTCGTGACCCTCGTGGCGGCGGGGATGCTGCTGATCGCCGCCGGTGGCGTCCAGTGGCGCGTGCAGGAGCAGAAGCAGGGCGCTCGGTACCGCCGGACGCAGATGCACAAGACGAAGATCCGCCCGCAGCCGGCGCAGCCGCCCCTGTAGCTTTCCGCCGAAGCGGACGTCTCGCCAGCCACGTTCGCTGCATTTGCTTTTTCCGTCCGGGCGGGGCGAGATTCGGGCCATGCCGAATCCGATCCTGACGCTCGGCACGTACCAGGCGCGCCCCGGGTGCGAGGAGGAGCTGTCCGGGATCCTGCGCACGCACGTCGCGCGGCTGCGGGAGCTCGGGCTCATCGCCGATCGGCCGTACTTCGCGGCCGCGCGCGCCGATGCTCCCGAGCGGTTCGTCGAGAGCTTCTGGTGGGCGCACGAGGGCGCCGCCGAGCTCGCCCGGGACCACTCCGAGGTGCAGGAGCTGTGGATGCGTCTCGAGGACCTGTGCGTGCCCGGCGGCATCGGCCGCGTCGAGCTCGTTCCCCTCGACTGAATGGCCGCCGTCGCCGCCGCCCTCGGGATCGCGCTCGCCGCCTCGCAGAGAACGTCGCGCAGCGCGGACCAGGTCGCCGCGCTGCAGACCGCCTGCGCCGGAGAGGATCCGCCGGCCTGTGCCGAGCTGGCGCGCAGGTACCGGGCGGGTGACGGAGTGGCTCGCGACCTGGTGAAAGCGGTGCGCGCCGCCCGGGACGGCTGCGAGGCCGGCGAGCCCGCGCTCTGCGTCGAGGCGGGGCGGGCCATCCTCCGCGGCGAAGGACTGAAGCCGGATCCGGAGCTCGCCCGCCGCCTGTTCGGCGACGCCTGCACGCATCGGACGCGCGCGGGTTGCCTCGATCTCGCGCTCATGCTGCAGAACGGTGACGGTGTCGCAAAGGATCCCGCGCACGCGACGTCGCTCTTCGACCTGGCATGCCAGGGAGGCGAGGCAGCGGCATGCTCGCTGTACGGCGATGCGCGGTACATGGGCAGCGGCGCGCCCAAGGACGCAAGAGCGGCGGAAGCGGCGTACCGGAGGGCTTGCGAGCTCGAGCTGTACTCCGGCTGCACCAAGCTCGGCGACCTCTTCCGCATGCGCCACGAGGCCGCGCGCGCTGCGGCGCAGTACCGCAAGGCGTGTGCGGCGGACGAGAAGGACGCCTGCACCGCGCTGGCGCTGGAGAAAGGCTGCAGCAGCCGCGAAGCTTGCCTCGACTTCGCCGATCTGTGCTCCGACCATCTCTCCGGCTACGACGTTCTTTCCGAGGCTTCGCTGGCGCGGGCGCCCTGCGAGATCGCCTGCGCCGGAGGGATCGGGGAAGCGTGCGACAACCTCGCGGACATGTACCAGGACGGTTACGGGGCGCCCTACGATCTCGTTCAGGCGGCTGAGCTCCGCAGGCGGGCTTGCCAGCTCGGCGATCGTGATGCCTGCGACGTCCGCGAATGACGTTCAGCGACCGAAGACGGCGCGCGATTCGCGCCAGGTGGCGACATGGGCGTCCACGGAGAGCGAGATCGGCCGCGCATATCCTCCACCGAGGGTCAGCACCAGCGGGACGCCGCACTGCCGCGCGGCCCTGGCGACGATTCCATCGCGGGCGCGAAGCCCGTCCAGGGAGAGCATCAGGCGCCCGAGGAGATCGTGCTCGAGAGGATCCACGCCGGCCTGGAAGAAGAGGATGTCGGGCCGCGACCTCTCCAGCACCCCGGGGAGGTGGCGCTGCAGCACCTCAATATATTCAGAATCGCGACAGCCGTCGGGCAGCGCGACGTCCAGTGAAGAGCGCTGCTTCTGGAAGGGGAAGTTCTTCGCCCCGTGCATCGAGAACGTGAAGACGCTCTCGTCGCCGGCGAAGATCGCCGCCGTCCCGTCGCCCTGGTGCACGTCGAGGTCCACCACCAGCGCGCGATCGATCCGTCCCTCGCGCTGCAGCGCGCGTGCGGCGACGGCGATGTCGTTGAAGACGCAGAAGCCGCTTCCGCGGTTTGCCGAGGCGTGGTGGGTGCCTCCAGAGAGATTGCCGGAGATTCCCTCGCTGAGCGCGGCGCGGGCCGCCGCCACGGTGCCGAAGACGCTCGCCCGCGATCGCGCGACCAGCGCCTCGCTCCAGGAGAACCCGAGCCTGCGCTGCTCCGCGGGCGCGAGTGTTCCGGAGAAGACCGCGTCCAGGTACTCCGGGGTGTGCGCGAGCAACAGGGATTCGCGGTCGATCAACCGCGATTCCTCCAGTTCCTCGGGCGCCAGCACTCCCTCGGCAACCAGGCAGTCCCGCACCAGGCGGTACTTCGGCATCGGGAACCGGTGTCCCGGTGGAAGTGGCACCTCGTACGTGTCGCAGAAGAAGGCGCGCACCGCCGGAGCCTAACAGGCCCGGCGGTGGGATGAGGTCGCGTTGTGGTCCCCCGGTATTCTGACGGTATCGTCTCGTCGAGGCGATGCTTCCCGACCATCTTCCCCTCCTGCTCGACCACTGCCTCGCGGGCCTGTACGTGCTCTCGGGAGATCGCATCGTCTGGCTGAATGCCCGGGCGGCCGAGATGGTCGGCTGCACGGCCGAAGAGCTGGTGGGGGGTTCGTTTCTCGAGTTCATCCATCCCACCGATCTGCCGCTGTTGCGCTCGAAGGCCGGGTCCGCGGACCCGTACGTCGTTCGCGCGGTGCGCCGCGATGGCGAGCTCGTCCACCTGGAAGTGCACCAGCGTACGGTCGAGAAGGACGGCCAGCGGCTGATCAGCGGCGCCGTCCTCGACGTCACCGCGCGCGTGCGCGCCGAATCCACGGAGCGCGAGAAGCTCCAGCACGACGCCTTCCACGACGTCCTCACCGGTCTGCCGAACCGCGCACTGTTCCTCGACCGCCTCGAGCACCGCCTCGCGCTGGAGAAGCGGCGGCACCAGACGAGCTTCTCCGTGCTGGTCCTCGACATCGACCGCTTCAAGGTGATCAATGACAGCCTCGGGCACGTGCGCGGCGACGAGCTGCTGGTGGAAGTGGCGCGGCGTCTGCAGTCCTGCCTGAGACCGGCCGATACTGTCGCGCGGCTGAGCGGCGACGAGTTCACCATCCTGCTCGAGGACGTCGCGAGCGCAGCGGACGCGCGCAAGGTCGCGGACCGCTTGCGCGAGGAGCTGCGGGTGCCGTTCTGGCTCGGGGCGCACGAAGTGTTCAGCGGTGCGTCCATCGGCATCGCGCACGGAAGCGCCGCTTACGCGCATCCCGAGGACATCCTCCGCGACGCGGACACCGCGCTCTACCGCGCCAAGGCGCAGGGCCGAGGTCGCTGCGTCGAGTTCGACGCCAGCATGCACGATCGCGCGGTCGAGCTCCTGGAGCTCGAGACGTCCCTGCGGCGCGCGCTGGAGCGCAAGGAGTTCCAACTGCACTACCAGCCGGTGGTGTCGCTCTCCACCGGGCAGATCACCGGCGCCGAAGCGCTGCTGCGCTGGAACCATCCGGAGCGAGGTCTGGTCCCGCCGATGGAGTTCATCCCCCTCGCGGAAGAGACGGGATTGATCGTCGAGATCGGCGCCTGGGTGTTGCGTGAAGCGTGCCGGCAGATGAAGGAGTGGCAGGAGCGACTCGCCCAGCCGCAGCTCGAGATCGGCGTCAACCTCAGCTCGCGGCAGTTCCAGGGGCCGGGGTTGGTGGCGGAAGTCGCCGAGGTGCTGCGCGCCACGGGCCTGTCGCCGCGTTCGCTGCGGCTGGAGGTCACCGAATCGCTCCTGATGGACAAGCACCCCAACGTCGCGCAGACCATGACCGAGCTGCGGGCCATGGGCGTGCGCATCGACCTCGACGATTTCGGCACCGGTTACAGCTCGCTCAGCTACCTGCACCAGTTCCCCATCGATACCCTGAAGATCGATCGCAGCTTCATTCATCGCATCGGCGCGAGCGACGACGCCCTCGAGATCGTCAACACCATCCTCGCGCTAGCGAGCAGCCTCGACATGGAAGTGGTGGCGGAAGGGGTGGAGACCGAGCAGCAGCTGGAGCAGCTGCGGAAGATGCACTGCGCGTACGCGCAGGGCTACCATCTCAGCCGGCCGGTGGAGGCACCGCAGTTCGAGACGCTGATCGGGACGGGACGGAGCTGGGCGGCGTGATGAACGCGGTGCCGCTGGCTTGTACAGTCTAAAAGCACAGTCGCTAAGCCGCCTTCGGCGGCCGCGACTAGACCCTGAACTGACTGACGATGCCGCCGATCCGGGCCGAGACGCTCCCGAGCTCGCGCACCGAGTCCGCGCTCTGCTCGATCAGCTGCACCAGGTCGGTCATCGACGACGACAGGTCGCGCACCGCCGAAAACACCTGATCGATGCCCGCGTTCTGCTGTCCGACCGCCGCGGCGATCTCCCGGACGGCGTGGGCGTTGCCGCGAGCGATGGTCCCGAGCTCGCGCAGGCTGTCGCCGGAACCGCGCACCCGCGTCAAGTTGGCGGCGATGCCGCGAGACCCCTGTTCGGTGATGCTCACTGCCCGCGCAGCATTGAGTCGGATTCCCTCGAGGTTCTCGTGCACCCGCTGGGTGGCCTTGATCGACTGGTCCGCGAGGCTGCGGATCTCCCGCGCCACCACGGCGAAGCCGCGTCCGTGCTCGACGGAGCGAACGGCCTCGATGGCGGCGTTCAGGGCGAGCATGTTCGATTGATCGGCGAGGTCCTTCACCACTCCCGTGATGCCGGCGATCCGTGCCGTGCTCTCGCCGAGCTCGGTCATCGTCCGGCTGATTGCGTCGAGCAGCTGGCGCAGCGAGGCGAACGCTACCGCCCGCTGGACCCTGCAGACGTAGGCGAAACCGCCGCCCGGATCGGTCGGCGCGGTGTCGTTGCGCGCCCAGGCGATGAGGAGGTTGCCGGCATCGCCGGCGCCCCGCGCGGCGGAGCCCGTGGCGATCATCGTCGCGTCCTTCCCCGCGCTGTCGTAGAGCAGGACGTGGCCCGACGAGATCTGCAGCTGCACGTCTTCGGACATCCGCGCCTGCGCAACCGGGGCCTCGATCATCTGTGCGATCGCGCCCCAGTCGTACCAGGCGCGCAGCACGCCGCGAGGCGATCCGCCGCCGCGGGCGGCGATGGCCAGCGAAAGGGCAAGTCCGCGCGGACCGCGGACGATCCCCTCGCTGGCGAGAGTGCCGTCGAGAGCGGCGCGAAACCAGGCGCCGCCGGGATCCGCCGGCGAGGCCAGGTCCGCGCCGCTGGTGCACACCGGCCGTCCCGCGAGATCGAGCAGCTCCGCCCCGACCACCACCCGCCCCCGGGTCGCCGCCGCGAGGAAACGATTGCAGCGATCGCGGCCCTGCGGGCCGAGGAACGCGCCGGCGATCTGCGGATCGGCGACCCACGCGCGCAGCGCATTGTCGCGCGAGAGCGGATCGAGGATCGAGGATTGCACCAGCACCGCGAGGTTCTGCGCGCGGGCGAGCAGCGCCGCGTCCAGCTGCTTGCGCATCGCCCGCTCGGCGAGCACGGTGAACGTCGCGGCGAGCGCGAGCAGGGGAACGAGCGCGACCAGCGCGGCGCCGACCGCGAGTCGCGTCGCGAGCGTGGCCCTGCCTGTCACCTCAACCTTTCCCTGAAGTCCTGTAGACGATCTTCACCGTCGTATCGGCCGAGGTGGAGTCGATCACCGCGAAGGCTCCGGGCATGCGGGCCACCGCCGCGCGGACTTCGTCGGCGGTGCCGAACCGGAGAGGGGGATTGGCGCGGCCTGCGAAGACCAGGCGGTTCCATTCCGCGCGGATCTGCGATGGGGTCTTGTGCGCGATCGCCAGGTATGCCGCACTGACGCCGGCATCCTCGCTCCGCAACTCCACCAACTGGGTCGCGTCGCCGTTGCGCCAGCTCAGCTCCTCTCCCAGGAGCAATCTGCGGGCGTCGTCAGGCGCCAACCGGGAGATCGGGCAGGAGGGGTGGACGATCACGACCGGTTCGGCGCTGGCGCTCGTCGACAGAGCCCCCGCGATCAGGACGAGCAGAGCGCCGCGCGCCGCTCCTAGAAGAGCCATGCCAGTTGCCCCCGGATGGTGGTCCCCTCGGTGCCGGCAATCTTCTCCCATCCGCCTTCGAGCTTCAGGGCAGCCGTCGAGATCACGTCGTACCGGACGCCGCCGAGCGCGAAGGACGCCGTGGGAGTGTCCAGATAGCTCTCCTGCGTTGCGCGAACGAATCGTTCCACGCGCCCGTACAGCTGCACGTCGTCGCGAACCTCGACCGCCAGCTGTGCGTAGCCTCCGAGGTTGTTGGCGATCGCTCCGCCCAGGTCGTGGTGGATGAGCGCCCCTTCCGCGATCGCCTCCCACGGGCCCATGCGCCAGTGGAGATCGGCCACGGCGATTCGCTCCCGCAGGTCCAATCCGGGGGACACGGTGGCGCTGTCGATGCTGCCGCTGATGCCGAAGCGGACCCCCGAGATTTCCGCGTGCAAGGCCGCGCAGGCGGACTTGCTGTCGCTGGTATCCCCGAAGTTCTGCGGCGGATCGGGCCGGGGTCCGCGCGCGTTGCCGGCGCAGAGATCGTACTCGAATCGGACGGGCCCGGCCGGCAGCAGCGCGCCGTGCACGAGGACGCCGATGGTGTGCGCCGGAAGCGGGCCGGCATCGTCCTCGAAGCGATCCAGCAGCGGCGCCTCCGTCGCGGAATACATCCAGCGGGCGTGGTGGTAGGCGGTGTTCCAGTAGCCGAGCGGCGTATGGAACCGGCCGACGGAGACCTGGAACCAGGTGGTCGGCTCGAACTTGAGCATCAGGCGCTCGACGTCGAACCCGAACGAATCCCCGGAGGCCTCGTAGGCCACCTCGACGAGCACGGAGAACTCGCGCGAGAGCCGTCCGTGAATCATCGTATCCACGACGCCGAGGGCGAATGCGGATGGCGCCGAGGAGTTTCCGAAGCGTTTTCCTCCGTTGACGTCTCCTCCGAAGTGTAGGTCGAGCGGTTGCGGCATCTCGCCCATATCCATCGCGAGGACGGCGGGCGCGAGCACGAGCGCGGCAAGCACGATTCGGAACTGCAAGATTCCCCCTTTCGCAAATGAATGATCGTTCCATAGCGCTCCGTTAACGACTGGCCAAAATCTCCATCTGTAGTGAAACCCGGTTGCCCAGGCTACCCGCGCTTGCACGCCTCGCCGGTGCGGTGTACTGAGGCGCCCGTCATGAAGATTCACGAGTACCAGGCCAAGGAAATCCTGCGTGGCTACGGTGTCGCGGTGCCGCGCGGCAAGCTGGTCCACTCCGCGGAGGAGGCCGTCGCCGCGGCGCGCCAGTTGATGGCGGGCGGCAAGAGCGTGTCCGTCGTCAAAGCGCAGATCCATGCCGGAGGCCGCGGCAAGGGAGGCGGAGTGAAGCTGGCCCGCAGCCCCGAGGAGGCGGGCGAGATCTTCAAACGCATCATGGGCATGCAGCTGGTCACCCATCAGACCGGTCCGCAGGGTCAAAAAGTGCGCAAGGTGTACGTGGAGGAAGGCTGCGACATCGCGCGCGAGCTCTACCTCGGCGTCACCCTCGACCGCGGCATCGGCCGCAACGTGATGATGGCCTCGAGCGAGGGCGGGGTGGAGATCGAGGAAGTCGCCGCCAGGCATCCGGAGAAGATCTTGCGGACGGTCATCGATCCGGTGGTCGGCCTCGCCGGATACCAGGCGCGCGATCTCGCTTTCGGGCTCGGGGTCACCGGCAACGCCGTCAACAGCTTCGTGAAGTTCGCGCTCGGGACGTACAGGGCGTACGAGGCGACCGACTCGAGCATCGTCGAGATCAACCCGCTGGTGGTGACCAAGCAGGGCGAAGTGATCGCGCTCGACGCCAAGATCAACCTCGACGACAACGCGCTCTTCCGCCACAAGGAGCTGGCTTCGCTGCGCGACCCGGACGAGGAGGATCCGCGCGAGGCGCAGGCCAAGGAGCACGATCTCAGCTACGTGGGCCTGGAGGGAAACATCGGTTGCATGGTGAACGGCGCCGGACTGGCGATGAGCACCATGGACATGATCAAGCTCGCGGGCGGCCAGCCGGCGAACTTCCTCGACGTGGGCGGGGGCGCCGACGAGGAGAAGGTGACGGCGGCGTTCAAGCTGCTGCTCTCGGACCCTCGAGTGAAGGCCGTGCTGGTGAACATCTTCGGCGGCATCATGAAGTGCGACGTGATCGCGGCGGGAATCATCGCCGCCGCCAAGCAGGTGCACCTGGGAGTGCCGCTAGTGGTCCGGCTCGAGGGGACCAACGTGGAGCAGGGAAAGGCTCTGCTCGCCTCGAGCGGGCTGGCGATCACCCCGGCCGACGATCTCGGCGAGGCCGCCCGCAAGGCGGTGGCTGCCGCGAACGGGGCGTAAGTGAGCTTCGTCTCGACCATCTTCCGCAACCTTCTGGGGAAGCCGGTGGCGGCGGATTTCCGCGACAGCGCCGAGCATTTCGTCTCCGTGCTGCGCGAGCACGGCATCGGGCTTTCCTTTGGCCGCGACGATTTGCGCTACGTCGACGACCTCGCGGAGCGCCTGGCGAAGCACAACGAATACCGGGACGCGCTGGGGTGCTGGCTCGGCGAGGTCCTGGTCCGCAACTTCGCCGGCGAATGGGTGCCCGGTCACGCGCTCGGCCCGGCGGTGAGGGTGATGACGGCGGACAGGGGCGCGCGCCACCTCTTTCCCCTCGGCTGGGTCTACCGGCGCGCGGACCGCGGCGAGGGCGAGAGCATCGCGGTGAAGCTCCACCGCGAGTTGGGCTACCCGGACCCCGAGCATCTCGGCAGGTTCACCGATACCGGAGAACGCGCATGAGCATCCTCGTCAACAGGGACACCCGCGTGCTGTGCCAGGGGATCACCGGCAGCGCGGGATCGTTCCACTCGAAGCAGATGCTCGCGTATGGCACGAACCTCGTCGCCGGCGTCACCCCTGGCAAGGGCGGGCAGAAGTTCGAGGACCGGGTCCCGGTGTTCGACACCGTATCCCAGGCCGTTCGCGAGACCCGCGCGAATGCCAGCGTCATCTTCGTCCCGCCACCGTTCGCCGCCGACTCGATCCTCGAGGCGGTGGACGCGGGCCTTCCCCTGGTCGTCTGCATCACCGAAGGGATCCCGATCGCCGACATGGTGAAAGTGAAGCGCGCCATGAATGGATCGGCCACGCGCCTGATCGGACCGAACTGCCCGGGCGTGATCACGCCGGGCGAGTGCAAGATCGGCATCATGCCCGGGCACATCCATCGCAAGGGGCGCATCGGGATCGTGTCGCGATCCGGCACGCTGACGTACGAGGCCGTGCATCAGGTGACGCAGCTCGGGATGGGCCAGAGCACCGCCGTCGGCATCGGCGGCGATCCGGTGCATGGTCTCACCTTCGTCGACTGCATGAAGCTCTTCGCCCAGGACGCGGAGACGGATGCCGTGATCCTCATCGGTGAGATCGGCGGCGGGGAGGAAGAGGAGGCGGCCGACTGGATCAAGTCGAACTACAACAAGCCGGTGGTCGGCTTCATCGCCGGGGCGACCGCGCCGCCAGGCAAGCGCATGGGACACGCCGGCGCCATCATCTCCGGCGGAAAGGGCACCGCGCAGGACAAGTTCCGCGCCCTGCGCGAGGCTGGGGTGCACATCGCGGCCGGGCCCCACGAGCTCGGGGCGACGCTGAAGTCCGTGCTCAAGAGGTGAGGGCGACCGCTCGCCCGCCCGGCATGTCGATAGGCTTGACGGCGACGGTCCGCTCCGTGTAAAGAACCCCGCTTTTTCAAGGAGCTGCGTCCATGGCCGTCAAGCTGCGCCTCGCCCGCCGGGGCGCGAAGAAATCGCCCTTCTATCACGTCGTTGCGACGGACTCGCGGAACCCGCGCGACGGCCGCTTCAACGAGGAGATCGGCACCTACGATCCGAACCACACTCCCGCGCGCATCAACCTCAAGGTCGATCGCCTCGAGCATTGGCTGAAGATGGGTGCCAAGCCGAGCGCGACCGTCGCCCAGCTGATCAAGCTGGCCCGCAAGTCGGCGGCGCAGCCGGCCGGCCGGTAGGTCGCCGTGGAGCACCGCCTCGCGATCGGGCGGGTCGCGAGGGCCCACGGTGTCCGCGGGCGCGTGCTGATCGCGCCGTACAACGCTGGTTCGGAAGGGCTTTGCCACGCGCGGCGCATCTGGCTGGGAGGGCGGCAGTTCGAGGTCGACCGGGCGGAGCGGGTCACGCAGGGCTACCTGGTCGCTCTGCGCGGAGTGGCAGATCGGGACCAGGCGGACGTGCTGCGCGGAAAAGAGGTTGAGGTCGATCGGGCGGAACTGCCCGCCTTGGAAGCAGGGGAGATGTACGCGATCGATCTCATCGGTTACCAGGTGTCCGACCCGCAGGGCACCGTGCGCGGAGTCGTCGAGGATCTGGAGGAAGCCGGCCCGCAAGACCTGCTCAGGCTGGATGGCGGAGCGCTGGTGCCGTTGGCCTTGGTGACGGAAGTGCAGCCGCAGGCGCGGCGGATCGTGGTCGACGCGCCGGAAGGTTTGTTCGATCTGGAGGAGTAGCCGTGCTGTCGGTCGAAGTGCTCACCCTGTTTCCGCGCATGGTCGCGGCGCCGCTCGAGGAGAGCATCCTCGCGAAGGCGCGCGAGAAGGGCCTGTTGCGCGTGCGGGTGACCGACATCCGCGACTTCGCCGAAGGCAAGCATCGCGTCACCGACGACGTGCCGTATGGCGGGGGCGCCGGGATGGTGATGAAGCCGGAGCCGCTCGTGGCGGCAATCGAGGCAGCCCGCCGGCGCGAACCGACGGCGCGCGTCGTCCTCCTTTCGCCGCAGGGCAGGCGGTTCGATCAGGAGAAGGCGCTCGAACTTGCAGGCCGGGGAGCGCTGATCGTCGTTTGCGGCCGGTACGAGGGTGTCGACGAGCGCGTGCTGCGCTGGGTGGACGAGGAGATCTCGCTCGGCGATTTCATCCTCACGGGCGGCGAGTTCGCTGCGCTGGCGGTGATCGACGCCGTTGCGCGTCTCGTGCCGGGTGTGCTGGGCAACGAGCTTTCCGCACAGGCGGAGAGCTTCTCCCGCGACGGGCTTCTCGAAGGGCCGCAATACACGCGGCCGGCCGACTTCCGCGGTCTGCGCGTTCCGGACGTGCTCCTCTCCGGCGACCACGCGAAGATCGCGCAATGGCGCAGGGAGCAAGCGGTGGCGCGCACACGCGAGCGCCGCCCCGATCTGCTCACCCGGCAAAAGGCTTGACGGAAGATTGTTTTTGGGCGACCGGTAATCACAGAGGGTACGAAGATGCGTTCGAAG
>MNFJ01000170.1 GCA_001918155.1 Deltaproteobacteria bacterium 13_1_40CM_4_68_19 | reverse complement strand
CCA
Organism: Deltaproteobacteria bacterium 13_1_40CM_4_68_19; assembly: GCA_001918155.1. Lineage (GTDB taxonomy): Bacteria > Myxococcota > Myxococcia > Myxococcales > 40CM-4-68-19 > 40CM-4-68-19. Next base: position 9,157 of record MNFJ01000170.1, on the reverse strand, counting down.
GCGTCGGCTAGTCGCCACCCTCACCTGCAGAACGCACACCCTTGAACGGAGGCATTCGATGAAGCTCTTCGCACTTTCGGTCCTCGGCCTGGCGCTCGCCGTACCCGCGGCCCGCGCGCAGAACCAGGACACCACCAATGACAGCAGCAAGGCGACCGCGCAGCAGGGCACCGACGCCACCAAGTCCACCGCGCAGCAGGGCACTGACGCCACCAAGTCCACCGCGCAGACCAGCGACACCGGCAAGGCCACCGCGATGGACAAGAAGGCGAAGGATCGGCCCGCGGCCGCGCGCAGCCATGACCTCGGCAAGTCGGACGACGAATGCATGTGCGACTGCAACGGGAAGATGATCAAGGGCAAGAAGAGCCATCCGATGGGCCGCGGCCCTGCCACCATGGATCGCTCTCGCCCCTCCTCGGCCAGCGACGCCAGCCGCGCGAGCAGCCCTGCGAGTCCGAACGCACCCGCCGCCGACACGAGCGCCGGCTCGAGCACCGACACCTCGAGCCAGCCGAGCAAGGGCGCTGGGGACATGAACCCGAGCAGCCCGGACAACAAGACCGAGAACCCAAGCAATCCGCGCTGACGGCTTGCGCCCGCCAGCCGGGGCGGCTGCCGCAGCCGCCCCGGCTCTCCCGGGTCGCGGGGTGAGCCCCTTGGCGAAGGCCAAGGACATGGGTTGTCAGAGGCTCGCGAGGTAGTGCGCCAGGTTCACGATGTCTTCATCGGAGAGAGTCTTGGCGACGCTCGACATGGTACCGGCATCGTTGGTCCGCGCTCCGGTCTTGAAGGCTTTCAGCTGCTTGATGACGTACTCGGGGTGCTGGCCGGCCACTCTCGGGACCTCGTTCTGCCCCGCGAACTCGCCCAGGTGGCACATGGTGCAGAGCACCTCGGCCGATTTCTTGCGCCCTGCGGCGACACGCGCAGGGTCGGGTTTGAACGGGACACTGCCCTCCCCCGCCTGGATCCTCGGGCCCTTCGGCCGCTGTGCCGCGTAATACGCGGCCAGATCGATCATGTCTTGTTTCTCCAGCTGCGCGGCGACCGGAGTCATCATCTCGTCCTTGCGTCGTGCGGACTTGTAGTCCTTCAGCTGCAGGTAGCTGTAGCGCGTGGTCTGGGCGGCGAGGATCGGGTAGTCGGTCAGCTCGGAGTTTCCGTCCGCACCGTGGCATCCGGCGCAGTATTCCGCTTTCTTCCTTCCGACTTCGATCTGTTCCGGCGAGACGTCGACCTGCGAGACGAGCGCGCCTGGGAGCAACGACACGAAGAGGGCAGCGAGGACCGCTACCCTCATCCTGCCGCCGCATCCCGGGCCGGGAGCGCCATGTGGAAGGCTCTCCTGGAATCCAGCCTCATTCACCGAGCGAGAACACGAACACGCTGTTGCCGCGCTTGAAGTCGATCTGGGTGTTCCCACCGGCGGCAACGGCGACGTACTGCTTGCCGTCGACGACGTACGTGACGGGCGGGGCGTTCACGCCGGCGCCGCACTGGTACGTCCAGAGCACCTTTCCTGAGCGCGCGTCGTACGCCTTGAAGAGGCCGTTGCCTTCGCCGGCGAACACCAGATCGCCGCCGGTGGCGCTGATGCCGCCGATCATCGGCTGGTCGGTCTTCGCCTGCCAGGCGATCTTCCCGGTATTGACGTCGACCGCAGTGACGTTGCCGGTCTGCGGCACGCCGGGGATGGTCTTGAAAGCGCCGCCCAGCCAGAGCTTCCCGTCAGGGTACTGGGTCGCTTCCACGTGGTAGGTCATCGGCTGGATCAAGTTGATCGCGTAGGCGAAGTTGGTCTTGGGCGAGAACGCCATCGGAGACCATTCGACGCCACCGTTGGCGCCCAGCTCCATCCGGGCACCTTCCGGCGTCGGCAAGGTCCACACCCCGCCCTGCGGGACCATGGCCTCGGAGAACCGGATCAGCTTGCCGTCCTTGCGGTCATGCACGTAGACGTGCCCCGTCTTGCCTCCGTGGATGACGGCGGGGATGACGTTGCCGCTCTTGTCCTTCGCGTCCACCAGGATGGGCGGGCTGGCCGCGTCGAGGTCCCAGACGTCATGGGCGACGTACTGGAAGTGCCACTTGTACTTTCCGGAATCGAGATCGACGGCGACCATGGAGTCCGTGTACAGGTTGTCGCCGGGCCGCTCCACTCCATACAGGTCCGGCGAAGGATTGCCGACCACGAAGAAGATGGTGCGGGTCTTCAGGTCAACGGCGGGAGTCATCCAGACGCCGCCTCCCAGCGTGGCCTCGAATTTCCTTCCTTTGGCGAGCTGCGCCTTCTCGGCGTCGATATCCCGATGCATGTCGCGGCCGGTGGCGTCTTGCGTCGCCCACACGCCCTCGGAACCGCGATCGGGGATGGTGGAGAACGTCCAGAGCAGCTTGCCCGTCTCCGCGTCGAACGCTTTGACGAACCCACGGATTCCATACTCGCCGCCGTTGGTGCCGATCAGCACCTTCCCGTCGACGACGCCTGGGGCCATCGTCTCGCTGTAGCCTTTGTCGGGATCGGCGATGTCGGTCGACCAGATCACCTTCCCGCTCTTGCTGTCGAGCGCGACGAGCTTTGCGTCGAGCGTGCCGAGGAACAGCTTGTTCCCGGAGACTGCGACGCCCCGGTTGTTCGGCCCGCAGCAGAACGTGGTCGTGGGACCCATGGGGTGCTTGTAGTGCCAGAGCTCCTGACCGCTGGCGGCATCGACGGCGTAGACGTGGTCGTATGACGTGGTGATGAACATCACGCCGTCCACGACGATGGGCGAGACTTCCATCGACTCCACCACCGCGGTCTGGAACACGAAGGCGGGGCGCAGCTTCGCGACGTTGCTGGTGTTGATCTGGGCAGCCTTGGAATAGCGGGTCTGCGTGTAATCCTTGTTCGGGTGGATCCAGTTCCTCTCGTCGTCCAGCGCGGCGTTGAGCATCTCTTGTGAAACGGATCGGACTTCGTGGGCCTTGGCCGGCTCGGCGGCGGCTCCTCCCTGCGCTGCAGAAGTCATCGCGCAGCTGACCGTGAATGCGAGACAGGTGAGCACCATTCCCCAAGACAGAAGCCGCGTGCGGCCCTGATCGGATCCACTCATGGTATTCCCCTATTGGTCTGTGGAAGCTGAGTCCGCGCCGCCCTGTAGGCCAAAACGGATGCGGGCGTCAAGAGACTGCCCCACGACGAACGCTTGGAGTTACATCCGACGCAGGTGCCTGCCGGGCAGGATCAGGCGACGTTCCGGAACACGAAACGCAGCTGCGCGGGCTCGTCGGTCCGCGTGACGCGGAACGACCAGGATTTCTCGACCGGCAAAGTGGTGAAGAGGTCCGAGATGTATCGCGCGATGGCGTGTTCGACGCGCACTGTCATCGAGTGCTTCGGGCCCTGCACGGTCAGCCACTGCGGCAGCAGCGGAGGGACGAGAACGACTCCGATGCGGCGTTCGGAATGCCGCTGGAAGCGCACGAGGAGCCCGATGGAGCCTGCCGGAAGATCGGGCAACGGGTGCGCGTGATCCAAAGCGATGGGCGTGAGTGCGGGCAGCACCTGCTCCCGGAACGAGCGCGCCAGGAGCGAATCGTCGGGGTGCGGCAGAGGCTCCAGAACCACCGGGCTGAGCTGGAAAGAGGTGGCGCCGATGCGCCTCTTTTGCGGAGTGCTTCGCTCCATGCGCGATTTGGCACGAGCACGATCCGTGCCAAACGGCACAATCCGTGGCTTCGCGGGTTCTCCACTGCAAGTCTTAGCAGGGCCGAACGCCCGGCGCTACATGCGATGGAATGCCTCCTCCACCGACGACGACGCGCTCGTCGTGGGAAGGCCCGGCCAATTGACACGTCCCGGGCGGGGTGCATGCTCGCGACGTGGAGCGGACGCAGACGATACGAGAGGCGATCCGCGAGGAATTGCTGCGCGGAGCCGCGACGTCCCGCGAGCTGTCGGAGCGGGTCTCCATCCGCGAGAAGGACGTCGCCGGACATCTCGAGCACCTGGAGCGATCCATGCGCGCTCGCGGCGAACGGCTGGTCATCGAACCGGCGAGTTGCATCGCCTGCGGGTACGCCTTCGTTCGACGCGGGCGCCTGACGCGCCCGGGCTCGTGCCCCGAATGCGGATCGACGCGCATCGACCCTCCGGCCTTCCGGATCGAAGCGGCGTGAGCACGCGGACCGCGCAGGTAATTCTCGCCGGTGACGCCGGCCGAGTACGAGGTTGAACGGAGTTGATTACTTCGGTGGCGGGCTCCATACGGCATCGTCCGCCTGCCACTCGGCCCGGAGGCGGCGGGGTGCATCTGTCCCCTTGATCTTCACCAGCGAGTCGACGAAGTGGACGAGCGCCCAGAGATCCTCCTCGGGCAGCGCACCCCGCCAGGTGGGCATCGCGGTGCCGCCCACGCCCGACACGATCACGCGGTAGAGATCCTCGAGTTGGTGCTCGGGCCGTACCGAGCGAAGGTCGGTGCGCGTGAAGTCGGGCGGGAGGAGCTTCACTCCGTACTCGCTCTTCGTCAGCTCGGACCCGTACATGTCCTGACGGAATTTGGTGGTGCCCTTCCCCTTGACCTGCTTCGTCGCCTCGTAGATGTACCGCTTCGGCGCGAAGGCCGGATGGCACCCCAGGCACTGCGCCAAGGCGTGGTACACAGCCCTTCCGCGGTCCACGGCCGCCGCATCCTTGCCCTGCCACGGGTCCGGCGTCGGGACGATCGGCTCGCCGGGTTCCTCGTCCCTCCAACGCTCCGAGAACGTCTTCAGGTACTGGATGATCGCCAGGAGATTCGGCTCGGGGACGCCGTCCCAGGCACGCATCGCGGTGCCGTGCAGGCCGAAGCGGACGATGCGCAGGAAGTCGTCATCGTTCGGCAGTGTGCCGCCGGGGACGGCGCCGAATTTGAAAGACCCGAGCGTGAAGTCGCGCGGCGGAGGCCGGACCCCGGCCGCGGCGGGTCCCTTTCCGTCGCCCTTGTCGCCGTGGCAGGCCCGGCAGTGGAGGACGTAGGCGATCTGACCGTCCGTGAGCACCGAGGCGGAGATCGTTTTCCCGCCCAGCTTCATCGGCTCCTTGAACCCCTGCGTGCGGTACCCCTTGCAGCCAGCGGCGGCGGCTGCCGAGGCGAGGACGAGGAGGAGGGCCCTGCGCGACATGTCCGATCCTCCCGCGGTCAGACCAGATAGACCGCGACGTACAGGGCGACCCAGACGGCGCCGACGAAGTGCCAGAACATCCCCCAGAGCCGCACCGCGCTCCGCGTCGTCCCGCGCGGTGGCCGCGCGCGGATGGCGAGCACACCGAGCGCCGCGAGTCCGACGAGGACGTGCAGCGCATGAAAGGCGGTGAGGGCGTAGAAGGCCGACGGGTACGGGCCGCCGCTCGGCAGTAGCCCGGCGCGCCAGACCCCCACCCAGACCAGGATCTGGAGTCCGAGGAAGAGCGCGCCGAGACCGGCGGCCACGCCGAGCCCGATGGAGGCGCGCCGGTGCCGTCCGAGCGCATGGGCGCGGGAGGCGAGCACGACCGCGAGGCTCGACGCCGCGATCACGGCCGTGTTCAATCCCGGGACGAGGATGGGGAGCGCCGGCTGATCGGGTGGAGGCCACATCGGCGCGCGCAGCCGCACCACCGCGTAGGCGAAGAAGAGCGCCGCGAACATCATCGCCCAGGAGCCGAGGAAGATGATCATCCCGACGTACGAGGTGACCTCGCCCTCGGTCCGGCGGAGCCGGTAGCGGTGGAGATCGGGGACCTCCGGCGCCGGCAGGTCCGCGGGGGTGCGGCGGACGTTCGTGCCCGGCACGGCTCAACCCCTCGCCGCGGCCAGCGCGGGCCCGGCGCTGCCCGGCAGCACCTCGGACTGCCCGGCGAAGTCGCGGCCGGTGAGGCGGCGCACTTCCGGATTCGAGAACTCGTGCGGCCCGCGTACGACCTCGGGGATGCGGTCGAAGTTGTGGAACGGCGGCGGCGACCCTGTCGCGGTCCACTCGAGCGTCGTCACCTGCCAGGGATTCTCGCCCGCGGGGACGGCCTTGCCGAAAAGCGTCTTGAAGAAGTTCCAGACGAAGATGAACTGCCCGGCGAAGAGCGCGAAGGCGAAGAAGCTCGTCCACCGGTTCAGTCCCCGGAGCCCCTGGATGAAGGTGTATTGGAACGGATCGAACAGGCGGCGCTGCTGCCCGGCGTAGCCCGCGAGAAGCTGACCCGCGAAAACGAGCGTGATCCCGACGAAGGTGAACCAGAAGTGCGCCTTGCCCAGCCGCTCGTCGAGCTTCCTCCCGAAGATTTTCGGGAACCAGAAATAGACTCCCGTCATCGCCCCGATGAACGAAGCAGCGGCCATGGTGAAATGGAAGTGGCCGACCACGAACATCGTGTCGTGCAGGTAGAGGTCCATGGAGATATCGGCCAGGAACAACCCGGTGAGCCCGCCCACCCCGAAGACGAACACGGTCGCGAGCGCGAAGAGCATGGGAGTGTCGAAGCGGATGGACGCGCGCCAGAGCGTCAGCGCCCAGTTCAGCACCACCACCATCGATGGCGCGCTGATGAGGAGCGTGAAGAGCATGAACCCTTCGCCGAGCAGCGGGCTCATGCCGGTCATGAACATGTGGTGTCCGTAGACCATCGCCGAGAGGACGGTCACGATCACCATCGCCCAGACCGTGCCCTTGTACCAGTGGTGCGGCTTGCGGGCGAAGAAGGGGATGACGTCGCCGAGGATCCCCCAGGCGGGGAGGATCAGGATGTAGACCTCCGGGTGGCCGAAGATCCAGAAGAGGTGCTGGAAGAGGATGGGGTCGCCGCCTCCGCGCACCGCCGAAGCGCCGGCGACGAAAAACTGGGTCCCGAAATTCCGGTCGAGGAGAAGGAGCAGCGCCGCCGACCCGAGCACCGGGACGAAGAGCGCGTTCAGGATGGCGGTCAGCCAGAGCCCCCACATCGTGAGCGGAAGCCGCATGTAGCCCATCCCGGGCGCGCGCATCCGGATGACGGTGGTGACGTAGTTGATCGCTCCCATCGTCGAGGAGACGCCGGTGACGAAGATCGCGGCTACGACCAGCGTCTGGCCGGGCCCGGGCGTGCCGACGTTCGTGGAGAGCGGCGGGTACGTGGTCCAGCCCGCGCCGGCCGAGCCGAGATCGGTGAAGAAGGAGGCGAGGACGAGCAGCTGCGAGAGGAGGAAGGTCCAGAACGAGTACATATTCAGCTTCGGGAACGCCATGTCGCGCGCGCCGATCATGAGCGGGATGAGGAAGTTGCCGAAGCAGCCGATGAGCACCGGGGTCACGGCGAAGAAGATCATGATCAGGCCGTGGGTGGTGAAGATCTGCTGGTAGGTCGCCGGACCGATCACCCCGCCGTTCTCGCGAAGGAAAAGCTGGCCGATCACCGGGACCGGGCGGTAGGGATACGCCCATTGCCAGCGGATGAGCATCGCGAGCGTCCCGCCCACGAGCAGGAAGAGGAGGCCTGCCCAGAGGAACTGCTTGGCGATCACCTTGTGGTCGATGGAAAAAACGTACTGGCGCCAGAACGACGTGGGCGGCGGGTGGATCGGCTGCGCCGCCTCGGCGAGCGCTTGTGCAGCGGTGCTCACGGCTCGAACCTCCTCCACTCCCAGCCCCAGTGGGCCTCCTTGTCCTCCGGGTCGTACGCGCGCCGCGCGTCCTCCCCTGCGTCCGCGAGCCAGTTGCGGAAGGCGTCTGGGGCGAGCACGGTCAGGACGGCGCGCATCTTGTAGTGGTTCGGCCCGCAGTGCTGCGCGCAGGCGATCTCGTACTCGCCCGGGATCTTCGCCTGGAACGTGATCCGGGTGATGGTTCCGGGCACCGCGTCCTGCTTCACCCGGAGATTCGGCAGGTAGAGGGAATGGATCACGTCCGTAGAGGCGAGTTGGACGACCACGGGGACTCCGACGGGGATCCGGATGTCGTCGGTCGTGATGACGTCGTCCGGCGTTCCGAATCTTCCGTCCGCGCCGGGGTAGCGGGCGTCCCACGACCATTGGTGCGCGTTGACCTCGATAAGGACGGCGCCCTGCGCAGCCTCCGCGCTTTTGAAGTTCCAGAAATACTGGTGCATGTCGCCGAGCGTGTGGATGAAGAGATTCCCGTCGACACCGACGAGGACCAGCGCCACGGCGCCGACCACCAGCCCGATCGAGCCGCGCGTCCCGTGCGAGTAGAGCGCCGGTCCGCTCCGGTGCTTCACGAACGACCAGATCAGCGACGCCGCCACCACCACGAAGATCACCGTGATCGCCGCGAGCGTGAAGTGGATGAGCTCGTCGACGCGGAACCCGTCCACCGAGACGTCGTGCGGCAGTCCGTACCCGTGCTCCGGCAGGGGCGCCGCGGTCATCGCCCGCCTCCCCGGATCGCGTAAAGGGCCAGGGCGGCAACCGCGTACGGGACCGCGATCATGGCCCCGAGCACGAGCGCGAGATGGGGCGTCCCGTCCCGCGCGCACACCGGGCAGGCGAGCGCCAGGGCCGGACAGCTTGCGATGGCGAGAAGAAGGGCGAGCTTCATGGCATGTGCCTCGCGGCGGAATCGAGCATGAGCAGGAGCCCGTAGACGGCGGGTGCCACGAGCGGGCCGAGCACCGTCAGTTTCAGGATCCGCGTCTCGTAGCGCAGGTGCATGTAGAAGAGCGCGATGAGCGCCGCCTTCGCCATGGCGATGGCGATGAGCGCGACGACTGCCGCGCGGTGAGCGATCCCACCGCTGCGCACCACGCCGATCTCCACCAGGGTGAGCGCGACCAGCACGCCGAACGCGGCGAGATACGGCGTGCGTTCCCTCGCCCCCGGGACGTGGGTCACCGAGGAAACCTTGGGCTCGAGGATCTCCTTTTCGCTCATGCGGCGCTCAGGGAGGGGAGCAGGTAGACGAACGAGAACACGAACACCCAGACGAAGTCGACGAAGCACCAGTACAGCCCGAGGAGCTCGATCTGGCGTTCATTGACCCGGCCGCGCAGGTACCCGGCGAGGATCGCGAGGATGTAGACGACGCCGATCAGGACGTGGAGGCCGTGGTAACCGGTGATGACGAAGAAGGTGCTCGCCCGCGGCGACTGGCCGAAGACGAGCCCTTCGTGCAGCAGCCCGGGTGCCCAGATCCCGAACCACTCCTGGTACTGCCCGACGAGGAA
>MNFJ01000183.1 GCA_001918155.1 Deltaproteobacteria bacterium 13_1_40CM_4_68_19 | reverse complement strand
CCCTCAAGCTGACCATCGCGCAGTACCTGACGCCGGGCGACGTCTCCATCCAGGAAGTCGGCATCGTGCCGGACATCGAGCTGGTGCCGGCGCGGATCCTCAAGGACCGGATCGATCTCTTCGCTCCGCCGAAGACGTTCCGCGAGGCGGACTACGACAAGCACTTCTTCAATGGCTTTGCCCGGGACGAGGAGCAGGCCAAGGCGGGCCGCGAGCGCGTGCAACAGAAACCCTTCGATACGCTCCGGTTCGTGAAGGAAGAGACAGTCAAGGAGCGCAAGAACCGCGAGCTGATCGAGGCCGGCCAGGCGCCCGAGGAGGACGACGACGATCCCTCCGACGAGGACGGGGTCGTGGTCGACTACCAGATCGAGTTCTGCCGCGACCTTCTGCTGCACGCCAGCTCGACCGATCGCAGGCAACAGCTGCAGCAGGCGAAGCCCTTCGTCGAGCAGCGGCGCGCCGGCGAGCAGGAGAAGGTGAGGCGGGCGCTCGAGGCCATGGGCCTGAACTGGTCCGCGCAGGCCGCCAATGCTCCCAAGGGCCAGGCGGCGCGGGTGCAGGCCGAGATCCGCGCCCCGCGCACCCAGGCCGGCGGCACCATGGAGATGGCGGTGACCGCGCACAACAGCGGCACCACCACTCTTTCGCGGCTGCGCGCGTATACCAAGAGCGACAACGCGGTGCTCGACCGGCGCGAATTCGTCTTCGGTCAGCTCCAGCCGGGCGAGAAGCGCACCTGGATCGTCCCCATCAAGATCCCGCGCTACGTGCCTTCGCGGCGCGACGACGTCACCCTCAAGTGGGAGGACGACTCGGGCGATCAGCTCGAGGAAGCGCGCGCGGAGACCGACATCGCCGAGCTGCCCCGGCCCGCCTTCGCCTGGAGCTACCAGATCGTCGGCAATGACGGGCTCTTGCACAAGGGCGAGAAGGGCGAGACCGCCGAGATCATCGTCGACGTGAAGAATGTGGGCACCGGCACCGCCTTCGACGCCTACGCGGCCCTGCGCAACCTGTCCGAGGACCGCATCAACGTGAAGAAGGGGCGCACCAAGCTCGGACCTCTCAAGCCGGGCGAGATGAAGAGCGCCACCTTCGTGTTGGAGGTGAAGAAGCCTCTCGAGGATACGGTGCCCGTGCGCCTGGAAGTCGGCGACAAGGAGCTATACGAGGCGCAGCGGGACAAGCTGCTGCTTCCCGCGGCGCCGCCGGTCACCCTCGCGCCCGCGCTGCAGCCGGTGCGGGTCCAGGTGGACACGACCATCCTCGCCACGGCGCAGGAATCGGGCGCGAAGCTCGCCACCGTGAAGAAGGGCGCCGTACTCCCGGTGCACGGCAAGGCGGGACCCTTCTGGCGCGTCGAGTGGGAGAAGGGGCGGATGGGCTTTTTGCCGCTGGCTGCGGGCAAGGAGGCGCCGGCAGCGAAGCCGAATCTCAAGACCGTGGCGCAGCTGATGCAGAGCGAGGCGCCGGCGATCCGGCTCGCCAACGTGGACACCTCGCGGGGCGGCGTGGAAACGGACCAGGACCACCTGACCCTGGCAGGCAGCGCCAGCGACGTGAACGGGATGCGCGATCTGCAGATCTTCATCCAGCACGAGAACGACTACCGGAAGGTGTTCTTCCGCACGTCGCGCAAGCCGGGACAGCAAGCGACGGGAGCGCCGGTGCAGCTCGACTTCCAGACGGACCTGCCGCTGAAGCCGGGAAACAGTACGGTGGTGATCGTTGCGCGCGAGGACGATGATCTGCAGACGCAGCGGACCCTGGTGGTGCACCGCAAGCAGCCGGTGGTGGCGCAGAAACAGGCCGATCGCGATCGCGCCCCACGCTAAAGCGTATTTTACAGCCTCAAAACAATCGTCGCTAAGCCGCCTTCGGCGGCCGCGACGAACTCACTCCAGCTCGATCAGCGAGAACCGATCGCTGCGCGGCTCTTCCGGCTTCTTCTGCTGCGCCGCTGCCGGCGGCTGCTGGCCCGATTGAGCTGGTTGGCCAGGCTGCACGGCGGCGGGCCGGGGCGGCTGCGGCGTCGTGCGCGCGGCCGCAGGCGCTTCCGGTTGATAGAGCGAGCGATTGTAGATGCTCCCCGCCGCGCCGGGCGCGGCTTCTCGCCGCGCAACGACCTGCACCGAAACACCCGGTCCCGATGCCGGCGGTCCGAGCGGGCGCCGGTACTCGGTCAGGGGAAGCACGCCCTGTCCCTCGATGCGGACGGAGATGTTCTCCCCGTCGATGATGAAGCGGTCGAGCACCGGGTCCTTCCTCGCCGCCTTCAGCCGCTTGAGCATCTGCGCGAACGACTCCTCGCCGACCGCATCGGGCGCGAGGTCCGTGCTCTCGCCGGCCCGCGAGAGAGGCAGCACGCCCTCCATCACGTACGTGGAAAGCAGCTGCGCGCAGAGCTCGACCAGCTCGTCGCTTCCCATCGAGCGCAGCCGCGCCCGCAGCTCGGCGGCGACCTGCGCGGCGGGATCCATGTCGAGGCGCTCGCCGCTCATGATCCGAACTCCGCTGGCAGTCGACAGCCGATCGTCGTCGCGCCGGAGAAGTCGGCGCCGGCGAGCGCGGCGTCGCGCAGATCGACGCCGATCAGCATCGCGCGCGCGAAGGAGGCGGCCATCAGATTGGCGCCGCGCATCGATACGTCGATGAGCTTCGCGCCGGAGAAATCCGCCTTCTCCATGGAGGCGGCGCCGAGCCGCGCATCGGCGAAGACGGTGCGCACGATCAGCGCTCCGTCGAACTTCGCCCGATACAGCTTGGTGTCCTCGAAGCGCGCTACGGAGAGACTGGCGCCGGAGAAGACCGCGTTCATCGCTTCGCAGCCGTGGACTTTCAGCCGCCGTCCGCTCAGTTGCGCGGCGTCAATCTCGTTCAGATCGCAGAAGTACAGCTCCACCCGCTCGAGCCGCGCGGCCCGCAGCCGGGCCTTGCGCAGCGCCGTGTGGGCGAAGGTGGTCTCGCGAATCCGGGTGCCGGCCAGGTTGCCCTCGGCGAGATCGCTCTTCTCCACGACCGTTCGCAGCCAGTCCGATCCGCTCGCGAAGACCGTGGGCATGGCGCACGATTCGATGCGGTCTCCGTTGAAGCCGCCCTGGTCCTTGAGCCGCTGCAGCGCCATCGGCGCCTGGTGCGCGGTGAAGTCCACGAACGGACGGTAACGCCAACGCCGCGCGTGCCGCAACCGGCGCGAAATTCGAGGTGTTCGCCGCCCCGCGCGCCGTTCTCGCTGGTTTGCCCGCGCCGGAGGGCGCGTGCTAGCCTTTTTCAATCCATGACTCCCCTCGAGGCTGATCCGTTCGGCGCGCCGAAAAAGGCTGCTGCGGCCCCTGCGATGGCCCTGTCCAGCCAGCCGAAGGAGGTCGCCGAGGACGTCCAGCGTCAGGCGCAGCTTCGCCGGGTGGACAAGGACATCGAGCACCTCATGCGAGCGCGGTACCCGCTCATCTACATCCTCTCCAGCGAGGAGAAGCGGGTCGAAAAGAGCATCGCGGACGTGCTGCAGTCGCGCGAGCGGGAGAAGCACTACAAGACCAAGATCTATACCTGGAGCGTCACCGAGGGCGTGCGGCTGGGGAAAGAGCCGCAGGGCGACTCAAAGGACCCGCTCAAGGCGCTGCGGTTCGTGGTGGAGGCGAAAGCAGACGAGCGCGCGGTCTTCATCCTCCGCGACCTGCACGCATACCTCAAGAATCCCGAGGTGGTGCGCCTGCTGCGCGACATCGGGCGCAAGCTGAAGGAAGAGCTGAAGACGGTCCTCCTCATCTCGCCTTTGCTGGCGATTCCGCCGGAGCTCGACAAGGAAGTGGCGCTCGTCGAGTACCCGCTGCCGGAGCTGATGGAGATCGACGCCATCTTCGACCGCGTCTCGCGCAACACCGGCGCGAGGATTCCCTCCGGCCAGGAGCGCGAGCACGTGGTGGAGGCGGCGCTGGGCCTCACCGCCGACGAGGCGGAAGGCGTGTTCGCCAAGTCGCTGGTCCAGACGGGCGGCAGCTTCGACATCGACGTCATCCTCTCCGAGAAAGAGCGCATCGTCCGCAAGAGCGGCGTGCTGGAGTTCTTCCGCACGCAGGAGAAGATGGAGAACATCGGCGGCCTCGACGTGCTGAAGAACTGGCTGCGCAAGCGCCAGAGCGCCTTCAGCGAAGAAGCGCGCCAGTTCGGCCTGCCGCGGCCCAAGGGCATCCTGATGATCGGGATCCCCGGGGGAGGCAAGTCGCTCACCGCCAAGGCGGTGGGCGCGGCCTGGCGGCTGCCGCTGCTGCGGCTCGACGTCGGCAAGATCTTCGCCGGCATCGTCGGCAGCTCGGAGGAGAACATGCGCCGCGCCATCCAGATGGCGGAGGCGGTGGCCCCGTCGATCCTCTGGGTGGACGAGCTGGAGAAGGGGTTCTCCGGGACCGGGTCCTCGAACAACTCGGATGCGGGCACGGCGGCGCGCGTCTTCGGCAGCTTCATCACCTGGCTGCAGGAGAAGACCAGCCCGGTGTTCGTGATCGCCACCGCCAACAACGTGGACGAGCTGCCGCCGGAGATGATGCGCAAGGGGCGCTTCGACGAGATCTTCTTCGTCGACCTGCCCACGCTCCCGGAGCGCCGCGAGATCGCCTCGATCCACCTCAAGCGGCGCGGCCGCGATCCGGGCCAGTTCAACCTCGACCTGATCGCGGAGAAGGGCGAGGGGATGACGGGGGCGGAGATCGAGCAGGCCATCGTCTCCGCGCTGTTCGACGAATACGACCGCGCCGGCAAGTCGGGCGTGCTCACCACGGAAGGGGTGCTGCACTCGTTGCAAGAGACGGTGCCGCTTTCGCGCACGATGAAGGAGAAGATCGCGGCGCTGCGCAACTGGTGCAAGACGCGCGCGCGGCCCGCCTCCTCCACCTGGCAGGGCGACGCGGGCGCCGAGGCGGGGCGCAAGATCGAGATCGACGTGGGAGGCAAATCGGCGTGAGCCACTTCACGCAGGTGGAGACGAAGATCAACGATCTCGTCGCGCTCAAGGCCGCGCTCGAGGAGCTGGGGCTGCAGTTCGAGGAGGCCGCCGAGGACCAGCTGGTGAAGGTGCGCGGCTGGAAGGGATCCACGCTCACGGCGGAGGCGAAGATCAAGGCCTCGAAGAGCTACGACATCGGGCTCCAGCTCACCGAGGAGGGCACGTACAAGCTGGTCGCGGACTGGTGGGGCATCGAGGAGGAGACCAACGAGGAGGCCGCGAAGATCCAGCAGCGAATCGTCCAGTGCTACGCCAAGCACAAGGTGAAGGCCGAAGTGGCCAAGCAGGGCTTTACCCTCGACGAGGAACAGGTCGAGGCGGACGGCACCATCCGCCTCTCCGTTTCCAGGTGGTAGCCCGGGGTCGACGACGATGGCCGACAAGCAGAAGATGGAGATCACCATCCTCCCGAACGGGGAGGTGTCGATCAAGGTGCTCTGCGTGCCCGGTCCCTCCTGCGAGCAGGTCTCCGCCGCGCTGGAGGAATCGCTCGGCACCGTGAAGTCGAAGGAGAAGACCGCAGAGTACTACCAGGAAGAGCTGGCGACGGCCGAGATCACGCAGAAGAGCGGCACTTGATTCGTCTCACCCACCTCACCGGCAGCCTGCAGGGAACGGCGTCGATTTCGCCCAAGGCCGTGATCCGCATCGGCCGGGGCCCGGACTGCGACGTGCGCTTCGACGCGCAGCGCGAGACCCGGGTGTCGACGCACCACGCCGAGATCCGCTTCGAGAACGGGCAGTACGTGGTGGTCGACGTGGGATCGACGAACGGCACGTTCGTCAACGGCAAGCTGGTGCGCACGCACGCGCTGCGCTCCGGAGACAAGATCGTCTTCGGCGCGCAGGGCGGACCGGAGGTGCGATTCGAGATCGAGGAGGGCTTCCGCAACCTGCACACCAACGGCATCTCCGAGGCGCTGCAGATGCCGGTCGCGCGCAGGCCCCCGCCGGCGATCCCCACTCCGTCGCACGATGCGACCATGCTCGCCCGCGAGGCGCAAGTGAGGATCTCGCAGGCGCGCGCGCGGTCGGGTGGGCAGCCTTCGGGTCAGACGATGTTCATCATGGCCGACACGATGAAGAAGGTGGAGGCCGTCACCCACCGCAAGGACCGGAAGAGGACCGCCGGGATCGTCTTGACCATCGTCTCGCTCTCGCTGGTCGGCTTCGGCGCGCTCGGTTTCGTGATCTGGCAGCAGAAGAAGCAGATCGAGGAGATCCTCCACAAGAAGGACGGCCTCGACAAGCAGATCGGCAGGCTCCAGCTCGCCATGCAGATCGAAACCGATCCTGACAAGCTGGCCTCGCTGGAGGATCAGCTGACCGCGCTCACCGGCAAGGCGCAGGACGCCATCGGGGAGCTGGCGAAGAAGGACAAGAGCGAAGCGGAGAAGGTCGAGGAGTCCGGCGACGAGCTCGACCGCGAGATCCGGCGCATCCTTGCCAAGTTCAACGCGCAGACGTACGCGGTGCCACCCATCTTCAAGGACCGGCTCAAGCACTACATCGATCGGAACGTCCGCCAGGGCGGCACGCGGGCGATCTACCGGCGCAAGCAGCAGTACTGGCCGCTGATCGTGAAGGAGTTCAGCGCCCTCGGCCTCCCCGAGGAGATGGGCTACGTCGCCTGGCAGGAGTCGGGGTTCGACCCGCTGGCGGAGAGCGGCGCGAAGGCCAGGGGGATGTGGCAGTTCATGGACTTCCGCGCCCGCGAGTTCGGCATGCGGGTGGACACGAAGCGCCGCATCGACGATCGCACCGACGTGCTCAAGAGCACCCACGCCGCCGCGCGCTACCTCGCCAACCTCCTCGCCGAGTTCGGCGAGGACTCCTTCATGCTCGCCATCGCCTCGTACAACAAGGGCGAGAACGGGATGCGCCGCGTGCTCCACGACATCGCGCAGCAGCCCGGCGGGTTTCGCAAGGACAAGCGCGACTTCTGGCACCTCTACAGACTGAAGAAGCTGCCCGAGGAGACGCTCGAATACGTCCCGCAGATCCTCGCCGCCGCCATCATCGGGAACAATCCGAAGAAATACGGCCTCGAGTAGGCACCAGGAAAAGGACTCCCATGCAGAGCTACCTTCGCGCCGCCCTCCCGCTCGCCGCCCTCGCCATCGCCGGCTGCCACGTGCGCGCCATCCCCTTCTCCACGCCGCCCGGCTTCTCCGTGTCGAAGGAGTCGGCGGAGGGCACGCTGGGGAAGAAGCAGGACGTGACGCTCTCCGACGAGGACAACCACTACATCGCCGCCTTCCGGTACGAGTTGCCCGCGCCGGGGGGGCTGATCGCCAACGCCAAGCCGGTGAACCCGCAGGCGCAGATCTCCGTCGCCATCTTCTCCGAGGGCAGCGGCAACGAGCCGGTCGCGAAGGGCGAGCCCGGCAAGAAAGCGGAAGCGAACGATCTCCAGGCCGGCACCTACTTCGTGGCCGTGATGGAGCCGTGGAAGGACGCGGTCCGCACGCGCGTGGAGCTGCGCACGATCTACAAGCCGCAGGATCCGGACGCGGCGCAGCAGGCGTGCAAGTCGCAGGGCACCGCGCGCGAGCTGAAGGCCGAGGGCTCGATCGAGGACGGCGTCGACTACTCGGCGCAGCGCCGGACGTGCTGGTGGAAGGTGCCGCTGACCGCGGACGGCGCCCTGACGGTGAAGTTCGACAACCGCGGCGCGAACCTGACCGCGGAGTTCGTGCCGCCGCAGGGCGCGCCGGAGAAGATCGACCCCGTCGCCGGGCTGGCCAAGAACGATCTTCCCGCCGGCGACTACTTCATCAAGGTCTACGCGAACGACGCCGGCGACGCCGGCCGCTACCGGCTCGCCACCAGCTTCAAGCAGGGCGACACCTGCAAGAACGGCGGGCCGGCGTGCTCGCTGGAAGGTGCGGAGGAGCTGAAGCTGCCGTCCGATTCGAAGACGGCCGACGTCGATTACTCCAGGAGCAAGCAGTTCCACTTCTACAGGGCGACGTTCAAGGAGCGCGGCAAGCTGACGATCACCTTCAAGGTGCTGCAGCCGCAGCGAGGCTCGAAGGTGGCCGCCTACTTCATGAAGAACCCGGACGACGAAGGCGACCGCATCAGCGGGACGTCGGTGACGAGGGAGATCGACCAGCCCGGCGAATTCTACATCCGGGTGCAGGCGCCGGAGTCGGGGGACTACGGGAAGTACGCCATCGCGACGATCTTCCAGCCTTCGAACTTCATCCCGGCGGACGTGGTGGAGATCGGCCGCAGTCCCTGCCTGTTGACGGTCAGCGCGGGGACGAACCAGGGCGTGCGCGCGGGATTCGGCTGCACCGTGGTGAATGCATCGGGGCAGGCGATCGACTCCTGCGTGGTGGACCAGACGTTCCCGAATCTGTCGAAGGTGAAGCCCGCGAGCACCCGGTGCAACGTGGCGCCCAACGCGAAGGTGCAGATCACGGCGCAGTGAAAATTTGCGGAAGCTCGCGCTCAGCGCCGGGCGTCCGTCTCCGCCGTCGGAATCGGAAACGCCGTCTGCACCCGCTGGCCGGGCAGGTCGATGGGCAGCGTTCCCAGCTTCCCGTAGCGGCGCGCGTCGATCCAGCGGTGTCCGCCCTCGAAGA
>MNFJ01000023.1:498-13935 GCA_001918155.1 Deltaproteobacteria bacterium 13_1_40CM_4_68_19 | reverse complement strand
TGCAACGGCTACAAGGACGAGGAGTACCTGCGGCTCGCGCTGATGGGACGCAAGCTCGGGCGCAAGATCCTGGTGGTGATCGAGAAGCTCTCCGAGCTGCCGCACCTGCTCCGCCTCTCGGAGGAGATGAACGTGCAGCCCCTGATCGGGCTGCGCAGCAAGCTCTCCACCAAAGGCACGGGCAAGTGGGAGTCGTCCTCCGGCGACTTCGCCAAGTTCGGGCTCACCACGCCGGAGTTGATCCGCGCCATCGAGATCCTGCGCGCCGCCGGGAAGGTGGAAGCGGCCAAGCTCTTCCACTTCCATGTCGGGTCGCAGCTCACCGACATCCGCACCGTCAAGGACGTGGTCAACGAAGGCGCCCGGTTCTACGCCAAGCTGCGGAAGATGGGCCTCTCCAGCCTGGAGTATTTCGACGTCGGGGGCGGCCTCGGCGTCGATTACGTCGGCGCGCGCAGCACCTCCTACGTCTCGTCGCTGAACTACTCGATGGAGGAGTACGCCGCCGACGTGGTCTACACGGTGCAGCAGATCTGCAGCAACGAAGGCGTGCCGGAGCCGAATCTGGTCTCCGAAAGCGGGCGCGCGCTGACCGCGCACCACGCCTGCCTCCTCATGAACGTCTTCGGCCACATCGAGTTCGGCGAGAACGGCACCGTGCACGAGGAGCCCTCGGCGAGCCCGGGACCCAACGCGCCTGCCGACGCGGTGGCGCCCGTGCCGGAAGATAACTCTCCCATCGTTCGCGAGATGCGCGAGATCGTCTCCGGGATGACGCCGAAGAACTCCGGCGAGGCCTACAACGACGCGGTGGCGAAGAAGGAGCAGGCCCTGACGATGTTCAAGCTGGGAATCCTCGGCTTGGAAGAACGCGCCGCGGTGGAAGGACTCTTCTGGCGCCTCTGCCGCCGCCTCGTCGAGATCAACAAGAAGCGCAAGCGGGTGCCGGGGCCCACGCGCGGCCTCGACGATCGTCTCGCCGACCAGTACATGGCCAACTTCTCGCTCTTCCAGAGCGCGCCCGATTCCTGGGCCATCAACCAGCTCTTTCCCATCGTCCCGTTGCACCGGCACACCGAGCAGCCCACCCGCGATTCCACCATCGTGGACATCACCTGCGACTCGGACGGAAAGATCGACATCTTCATCGAAGGCGAGACGGTGGACGAAACCATCGCGCTGCACCCGTTGCGGCCCGGCGAGCCGTACTACCTCGGCATGTTCCTCACCGGCGCCTACCAGGACATCATGGGCGACATGCACAACCTCTTCGGGCGCGTGCACGAGGTGCACGTGTTCGTCGACGACGACGACCCGGAGGACTTCTACATCGAGGAAGTGATCCCGGGCGACACCATGGAGCGCGTGCTGGCGCGGGTGCAGTACGAGCCGAGCGATCTGGCCAAGCGCATCAAGCAAGCGCTGGACGGCAAGGTCCGTGAAGGCCACGTGAAGCCAAAAGAGAGCGTCCAGCTCACCGACTTCTACGAGCAGGCCATGCGCGGGTACACGTATCTCGGAACGGAGTGATCAGCCCCGCAATCGCAGCGCATCGAGTTTTCGCAACAGGCTCGAGCGAGCGATGCCCAGCTCCTCGGAAATGGCGCGGCGATTGCCGCCGTGGCGCACGAGCGCGGATCGGATGGCGAGCTCTTCCAACTCGTCGAGGGTGCGGCCGCGCAGGACCACCGCGGAGTCTCCAGGCTGTTCGCAGACCCTTGGCGCCCACGGCGCCGGCGCCGGATCGTCGAACCTCAGCGCGTGCGCGCGGATGATGGGAGACTCCGAAAGCAGGGCCGCGAGCTGGACCACGTGACGCAGCTCGCGGACGTTGCCGGGCCAGCGGTGGGAGAGCAGCGCCGCCCGGGCGTCCGGCGCGAACGACCGGTCCGCCGGCAGGAAATGCTCGGCGAGCGGAAGGATGTCGTGCGGGCGCGCGCGCAAAGGCGGCAGCTCGACGGTGACCCCGCGCAGCCGGTAGAGCAAGTCCTCGCGAAAGGCGCCGTCGCGCACCCGCAGCCTCAAGTCGTGGTGCGTGGCGCAAACCACCCGCACGTCGATGCGGCGCGGCTTCGGCGCGCCCACGGGCTTCACTTCTCCCGCTTCCAGCGCGCGCAGCAGCTTCACTTGCAGGGGCGTGGGTAGATCGCCGATCTCGTCGAGGAACAGCGTTCCGCCGTCGGCCGTGGCGAACGCCCCGGGTGCGCTGGTGATGGCACCGGTGAACGAGCCTCTCTCGTGCCCGAACAGCTCCGATTCCGCCAACTCGCGGGAGATGGCGCCACAGTTCAGCGGAACGAAGGGGCCGGCGCGCCGGTCGGACAGCTCGTGTACCGCGCGTGCGGCAACCTCCTTGCCCGTGCCGCTTTCGCCGAGGAGGATGACCGGCAACGACGACGGAGCGGCGCGGCGAAGAAGCTCCAGGACCGGCCCCAGCGCGGGATCGCAGGCGACGAGGCCAGGGAGCGACGCCTCCAGCCGCGGACCCGCGCGCTCGACGCGCAGCTCCTTGGAGCCGACGCGGATGCGGGCTCCGGCCTCGATCTCCGCCTCCGCGACCCGCGCGCCGTCGAGGTAGGTGCCGTTGGTGGACGAGAGATCCTTCAGCACCCAGCGGCCGCCCTGTGGGATCAGCCGGCAGTGGAACCGCGAGACGTACCGGTCATCGAGGACGATCTGGTTCGTCGCATCCGCGCCGACCGATAGGAGGCTCTGCAATCCGATGCTGCCTCCCGGGAAGTGCAGCACAAGCGTCGGGACCGGCGGCGTGTGGCGCGGCGAATCCGCGGTGACGCGGTCCGACAGTGCGAGGATCGCTTGAGCCATGTCGCCCTCCGTGCGTGCGATCACCGTATCGGGCGTTCGGCGTTCCGAACATCCGATCGGTGACGGAGAGGTTATGATCGGCGCGCGATGCCTTCCGTGGTCCTCGTCCTGCCCAAGTCGGGATACCGGAACGATGACTTCCTCGCCGCGGCGAAGCGCCTCGGCGTCGACGTGATCGCCGCGAGCGACGTCTGCCACCAGCTCGCCGACATCTGGGAAGGCGCGCCGGTGGCGCTCCGGTTCCGGGACGCCCAGGCGGCGGCCGACGAGCTGGCGCGCGGCGTGCGCGAGAGCAAGCCGCTGGCGGTCGTGGGGGTAGACGATCTGACGGCGCTGGTCGCCGCGCTCGCCGCCGCGAGACTGCGGCTTCCGCACAATCCGGCCGAGGCGGTCGCCGCTGCGCGAAGCAAGGCGTTGAGCCGCGCGCGCCTGCGCCAAGCCGGCGTTCCCGTGCCTCGCTTCGAGGTCGTCCCCCGCGAGCTTTCGGGAACAGACCTCGACGCGCTGCTCCAGCGCGCGCCGTATCCCAGCGTGGTGAAGCCGCTGGTGCTCTCGGGGAGCCGCGGCGTGATCCGCGCTGATGACGCGGGGGGACTCCGCTCGGCCTTTCTTCGAGTCGCCGCCCTGCTTCGTTCGCCCGACGTCGCACAGCGCCGCGATCCCGATCTCGAGCGCGTGCTGATCGAGGAATTCGTTCCGGGGCCCGAAGTTGCTCTCGAGGGATTGCTCATGCGCGGCCACCTGCACGTGCTCGCGCTGTTCGACAAGCCGGACCCGCTCGACGGCCCTTACTTCGAGGAGTCGCTCTACGTCACCCCTTCCCGGCAGCCAGCGCCTCTGCAGGACGCCATTGCCCGGGAGGTCTCGCGCGGCTGCGCGGCGCTCGGGCTCGTGGAAGGCCCCGTGCACGCGGAGCTGCGCCTCTCGCCGGACGGTCCACGAATCCTCGAGATCGCCGCACGGAGCATCGGCGGCCTGTGCGGACGGGCGCTGCGTTTCGGCGTCGGGGTGACGCTGGAGGAACTGATCCTCCGCCACGCGCTCGGGCGCGGGGGCGAGCCACCTCCGCGCGAGAACCGCTCTGCCGGCGTGCTCATGCTGCCCATCCGCGAGCGGGGCGTGCTCCAGGAGGTGCGCGGGGTCGACGAAGCACGCCGCGTGCCCCTGATCGAAGACGTGGTGATCACCGCGCACCTGCGCGAGGAGATCGTCCCGCTCCCGGAGGGCGCGTCGTATCTCGGATTCGCCTTCGCGCGCGGCGACACACCCGAGGAGGTCGAGGCCGCGCTGCGGGCGGCGGGTGCCCGCATCGAAGCGGTGGTCACTCCCAAGCTTCCGGTGGCGTGATCAGACCCGGCCGAACTGGCCGGCGGTGGGCTCCGCTCAACAGAACCAGGGCTCGGTGAGGCGAGGGACGCTCCTCTGCGAGCGCGAGACCCGCCTGGCGGGCGGCCTGCGCAAGGTGCGGTCTGCCAGCGCCCGCAACTCGTCGAATCCGGCGTCGCCGCGCACCGCCTCCACCGAATCGCGCCAGAGCGCGTCGACGCGCGGGTCTTCGTGCTGCCAGCGCCAGGTGAACGCGTCCGAGTCGAAGTCACGCAGCCAGGGACCGGCATCTTCCAGAAGGAGCGATCCGGGCGGCAGCAGCAGGCGAAGAGTGTACTGGACGGGATCGATGGCGCTGACCAGATCGTGCCCGACCGCGAAGTCGAAGAGCGCCGGCAGGTCCTCGAGCGCCGCCCAAGGCGTGAACGGCAGGAGCGTCGGGCGAAGCTCGGCGCCCGCTTCGCGGACTGCGGCGAGCGCGAGCGGCACGTCGGCGGCAGCGTGCCCTTTGCGCAGGGCTTCGAGCACGCGGTCATTGAGGGACTCGACGGCGCTGGTGACGAAGATCATCCCGCAGCGCACGAGCTCGGGGAGCAGCGCGCGATGCTCGAGGAGGTGCTCGATCTTGATCGTGGCGTCGAAGGAGACCCGCGGCCAGCGCTCGTGCAGCTCGCGCGCGATCCGGAGCGCGTGGGTCGGCCCGTTCAGGAAATCGGGGTCCCCGAAGCTGACGTGGCGCGCCCCCACCGCGATCTGTTGCGCCACGTCGGCCAGCACCGTTTCGCGCGGCACCGCGACGAATCGGCCTCGATAGACAGGGACGATGGGGCAGTGCCGGCAGAGGTGCTTGCATCCCCGGGAAGCGTCGACCGACGCGACGAGGCGCTCCTCGCCGTTCCAGGAAAGCTTCGCGTACCGATCGAGGCCCGGCAGCGCTCCGCGCGAGGGCACGGCCACGTCGCGCTTGCCGCTTTCGCTGACCGCCGGCGCACGTCCCTCTTCGAGGGCGCGCGCCAGCTCGACCAGCTCGGCGGTATCCTCGCCGGCGACGAAGTCGCCATGGCGCTCGCGGAGGTGAGCGGCATTGAGCGCGGCGTACAGCCCGAAGAACGCCACGCGCGCGCCGGCCTCGCGCGCCTTCTCCGCCACGCGGACGCCGAGCTGCAGAGCGGTGTGCATGGGAACGCTGATCAGGACCAGGCGGGCCCGCGACAGCGCCTGCGGCGAGAGCCTGTCGACGGAGACGTCCTGGGCGGCGGGAGCGAAACCTGCGCGCTCCAAGGCGCCGATCGCGGACGCGGCCGCCACCGGCTGGCGGCCGAGCTCGTAGCAGGAAACGACGAGGATCTCGCCTTGTCCGCGCACGCCTCAGCCCTTGGCGGCGGGCGGCTTGTAGTCCGGCGGGAGCTGCGCGCCTTCGCCGAAGAAGAACTTCTCGGCCTGATCGAAGAGCACCTGGTTCGCCTGCTCTGAGCCGCCGGCGAGGCGGTACTCGTTCATGACCATCTTGAAATGCTCCAGCCACATCTTCCACGCGTCCTGCGAGATGCTGTCGTAGATGCGCTGGCCCAGCTCGTTGTTCCACGGCTTGAAATCGAGGCCCGGCAGTTCCCTCCCGAGCTTTGCGCACTTGACCATCCGCGGCATCGCACTCTCCCTCGTGGGCGTCCCTGTATAACCCAACCGCAGCAGCGCAGAGACCGCCGCGCGGCCAGACGGTCAGGCGCTTGTCCGGCTTTCTGCCACGCGACGGAAAGTGCTACCCTTTTTCCTTGCTCGTCAACGCGGACATCGACGTCGAGTTGCTCTCGTTCTTCAACCGGCCCGGGACGCCATGGCTCGATACCGTGATGGGAGCGGCATCGAACCCGGGGATCCTGCTCGCCATTGCGGCCCTCGCCGCGATCTATCTCTGGCTGAAGTCGCCTCACCGCGCGCTGGCGGCCCTCCTCCTCTGGGCAGCCATCGGCGCTGCCGATCTTCTCAGCGCACGGGTGGTGAAGCCCCAGGTCGCGCGACCGCGGCCCTGCAGCGCCGACCCCGTGCACATCGCGTATCCACTCGGGTGCGGAAGCGGGCTTTCGTTCCCCTCCAGCCACGCGAGCGATACCGCGGCCGCGGCGGCGGTCTTCGGCTGGGCGGCTCCCAGGCTCTCGGCGATCGGCGTCGCGCTGGTAGTGCTCGTGGGAGTGTCGCGGGTCTACCTGGGAGTGCATTGGCCGACCGATGTGCTGGCCGGTTGGGCGCTCGGCGCCGCCGTGGGAGCAGCCTTGATCACGATCGCCCGCTTACGCTACCTCCGATGAGCCGCCGTGCTTACGGTTGTTCCTGACTCTCCACGGCGGGAGACCGACCCATGCACATCATCGGCTTCATCATCTTCGGCCTCGTGATCGGCCTGCTTGCCCGAGCGATCTACCCAGGGCGTCAAGCGATGGGATGGCTCTCCACCGCTATCCTGGGAATGATCGGATCGCTCGTCGGCGGGCTGATCGGTCACGCGCTCTTCGGCTCCAACACGCAGGCGGACGGATCCTGGGGATTCACCCCGGGTGGGTGGATCTCGTCGATCATCGGCGCGATCATCGTCCTCTGGGCGTACATGGCGCTGGCGGGCCGCCGAAGAGCGGTCTAAGGCTCGACGATCGGTTGCTCCGAGACGCTCGCGCGCCGGCCAGGCCGGGGCGCGCAGAAATCGTTTGACCTCAAACGATGTTCAGGGCAAAGATTTCCCTTGCGGGAAGTGGGCGGACGGGCATACGCCAGAACCGCCCGCTGTTCCCCGGGCAACTCGGAGGTAATCGATGAAGCTGTCGGACATGACCGGACATGTACTGACTATCGGGCTCGCTGGGATGATCGCCTGCTCGCACACCCAGCCTGCGCCGGACGCGAGCGCGAAGCAGGATGAGACGAAGCAGGAGCAAGCGCAGCCGGAGGCGAAGCCGACCGCGGAGGAGTACCACGCGCAGGGCCAGGCCGACCTGGACAAGGCGCTCGAGCAACTGCGCGGCGTCAGCGTGTTCTTCGAGTTCGACTCGGCGACGCTGACCAAGGAGGCCCAGGAGAAGCTGAGCAACGTCGCCAACGTGCTCACGGCGCATCAGGAGCTGAAGGTCCGGATCGAGGGGAACTGCGACGAGCGCGGCTCGGGCCAGTACAACCTCGCCCTCGGCCAGCGCCGGGCGGACTCGGCGAAGAAGTATCTCGCCACGCTCGGAGTGCATTCCGGCCAGATCACCGCCATCAGCTTCGGCGCGGAGAAGCCGAAGGCCCTCGGCCACGACGAGGAGGCCTGGCGGGAGAACCGGCGCGACGACCTCACCGCAAAGCGCTGAGGACCTGCACCATCTTCGGGTGCAGCGCGGGCGGCGCGGCGACGATCTCGCCGCCCGCCAGCCGGTGCGGGGAACCGTCGAAGCGCGTCACGACGCCCCCCGCTTCTTCCACCAGCAACTGACCTGCGGCCACGTCCCAGGGCTTGAGGCCGAGTTCCCAGAATCCGTCGAGCCGGCCGGCGGCGACCCAGGCGAGATCGATCGCCGCGCTTCCCAGCCTGCGTGAGCCGCGGGCGAGCTCGGTGAACTTGCCGAACGCCGCGATCATCCGCGGGAGCTTGTCGCGATCGCCGTAGGGGAAGCCGGTGCAGAGGACGGCTTCGACCAGCTCCGCGGCGGCCGAGACCCGCAGCGCACGACTACCAGTTTCCGTGCGGACTTCTGCCCCGAGCCCACGCCCGGCCACGAACGTCTCGCCGCGCATCGGATCGACCGTGCAACCCGCGACGACGACGCCGTTCTCTTCCGCACCCACGGTGCACGCGAAGATGGGAATCCCGTGCGCGTAGTTGGTGGTGCCGTCGAGCGGATCGACGACGAAGCAGATGTCTCCCTCGCCTTGTGCGCCACTCTCCTCGGCTAGGACCTTCGTGCCAGGAGCGCGCTCGCGCAGGATGCGCAGCACCGCCTCCTCGGCGGCCTTGTCGGCATCGGTGACCAGGTCGGTGCGACCCTTGAAGCGCACGTCGCGCGGGCGATCGCGCAGATCGCGCAGCACGCGGGCCCCGGCTTCCGCCGCGACGATGCAGATGTCGCGCAAGGCGGCGGGATTCATGCCTTCGCGCCCAGCGCTTTGAGCAGCTTGTCGTGGAGCCCGCCAAAGGCCCCGTTGGACATGGCGAGCACGACGTCACCGGAGCGTGTCTCCTTCGCCAGCGCCGCGACGATCGCGTCGGGGGACTCCATCCAGCGCGCCCGCGTGCCCGCGTCGGTGATGTCCTGGACCATCCGCTTCGCGTCGATGCGCTCGCTCTCCGGCACCTTGGCGATGGCGGTGGGCTGGCTGATGATCGCCTCGTCCGCGCCGCGGAAGGCGTGCGCGTACTCCTCCTGGTGGATCTTACGCATCGCGGTGTTGCTGCGCGGCTCGAAGACGGCCACCAGTCGCCGGCCCGGGTATTGCGCGAGGATGCCGGCGATGGTTTCGCGCACGGCGGTCGGATGGTGGGCGAAGTCGTCGATCACGGCCACTCCTCTAACCTCGCCGCGCAGCTCTTGCCGCCGTTTCACACCGCGGAAGCTACGAAACCCGGCCGCGATCTCATCCGGCTTCAGTCCCAAGGCGCGGCAGGCGGCGTAGACGCCGAGGGCGTTCTCGACGTTGTGCCGGCCGGCCGCGGGGAGCGTGACGCGGATCTCCGGCTTGTCCTTGTAGTGGATTTCGAAGGTGGCGCCGGCAGGGCCAAGGTTCAGCCAGCGCGAGCGCCAGTCGGCCTCGACGTCGTCCTGCGCGCAGTAGCTCTCCACCCTGCACTTCGCGAAGGAGGCGAGGCGCTTCCAGTTGGGAAAGGCGCTGCAGGCAGCGACGTAGCCGTCCTGCGGCAAGAGGGGGAAGAACTTCTCGAACGCGCTCTCGTAGTGGGCGGTGTCCCGGTAGATGTCGGCGTGGTCGAACTCCGCGCCCGTGAAGATGGCGGTGCGCGGCCGGTAGTGGAGGAATTTGGGCCCCTTGTCGAAGTAGGCGGTGTCGTACTCGTCGCCCTCGATGACGAAGTGCTCGCCGCCGCCGAGGCGGAACCCTTCGTTGAAGTTCAAGGGAACTCCGCCCACCAGCATGCTGGGATC
The DNA here is from genome assembly GCA_001918155.1 of Deltaproteobacteria bacterium 13_1_40CM_4_68_19. Classification (GTDB taxonomy): domain Bacteria; phylum Myxococcota; class Myxococcia; order Myxococcales; family 40CM-4-68-19; genus 40CM-4-68-19. The sequence continues at coordinate 4,660 of MNFJ01000023.1, read as the reverse complement.
CCGGCCCGCATGCGTCAGCACCTGGGCGCAGATGGCGGTGGTGGTGGTCTTCCCATGCGTGCCGGCGATGACCACCGGATGCCGCTTGGTGAGGAAGAGCTCCTCGAGCGCTTCGGGAAAGCTCATGTGCGGTATCCCGAGCCGCCGGACCGCCTTCGCCTCGACGTTGTCCGCCCGCAACACGTTGCCGACCACCGCCAGATCGATCTCTGCCCTTTTCAAGTTGTCCGCGGCGTACGGCGTGAAGACGCGGATCTTCCACTCCGCGAGCTTGTCGCTCATCGGCGGGTAGACGTTCTCGTCCGAGCCGGAAACTTCGTGGCCGGCCTTCCTCAGGAGACCCGCGAACGACCCCATTCCGGTGCCGGCGATGCCGAGCAGGTAGACGCGCATGCGGCTATCGAGGGTATCAGCTTTGCGCCGCTACCGTCGGCGATTCCAGCGGCGTGAGCTTGCCGGCGTCGGCGTCGAGCGCGTGCGCGCAGCCGAAGGCGACGGGCTGGTTGCGGCCGGCGTGGCCGAAGGGTGCCCCGAACACCACCGGGACAGCGAGCTTGCCCAGTCGCTCCGCCACGACTTCTTCCCGGCCCTCCGGATCTTCGCCAGGCGCCGTGAGATCGCCCACCACGAACGCCTTCGCTCCGTCGAGGGCGCCGCTGAGGGCGAGCTGCGTGAGCAGCCGATCGAGGCGATACGGCGGCTCGTTCAGGTCTTCGATCAGCACGATGCAGCCGCGAAACTCGGGCTGGACCGGCGTGCCGCACATCGAGCCGAGCGTCGCGAGATTGCCGCCCGCCAGCGGCCCTTCTGCGCGCCCTCCGTGCGCGGAGCGAGACGTCCAGGAGAGGGGACCGATCGGTTCGTCGAAGAGCAGCGCTCGCAGGCGCTCGAGAGCGGACGGATCCTCGCCGAGCTGCGTGCACATCGGCCCGTGGATCGAAGGCATCCCCTTGCGCCGCCAGAGCTCGTGGAGGACGGTCGCATCGCTGTAGCCGATCAGGAGCTTGCGAGGCAGTCGTTTCAGCTCGCTGGCGAAGCGGAGGAGGCCGTATCCGCCGCGCGCGAGGATGAGCGCCTTGGCGTCGCTGCGGAACGCCGCCTCCAGCTCTCGCTTGCGACGCGCGTCGTCTCCAGCAAGGTGGCCGGTGCGCGAAAAAATCTCCTCGCTGAAGCGAGGGACGAGGCCGATCTCGCGCAGAGCGTCGATGCCCCGATCGAACCGTTCGCGCTCGAAGGCACTGGAAGGAGCGACGACGTCGATCGGATCGCCGGGATGGAGCGCTTCCACCCTCGCAGTGTATCTTGACACCGCTGGTGTGCACGGATAGAAACGCCGGCCTTCGCCGGCCTTGTTCCCCGATAGCTCAGCTGGCAGAGCAACGGACTGTTAATCCGTGGGTCGCTGGTTCGATCCCAGCTCGGGGAGCCAATTTCCCAGCAGTTACGTCGTCGGCCGGCTGTCCGGTGCGTCCTCTCTGTGCACCTTCTCCGCTCGTGTTTACTGCATCGGCACTGCACCTTCCGAGGGCAGCGAGCAAACGGAGCCGAAGCAGCTCCGGCGGAAGTCTCGCGTAGACGCGATCGAGCATGCGCGTGTCCTTGTGCCCCATGGTCGGCGCGCTGAGCTCGTTGGGGACGCCGTACGCGCGCAGCCAGGTGGAGTAGGTGCGGCGGAGATCGTTCGGCGTGCAACGCGGGATGCCGGCGCGCGCGCAGGCGCGCTCCAGCGTCTGACCGAACGTCCGACCGAGGGTGGCAAGCACTTTCCTCATTCCTCGACGGACTCGATGACCCTGTCGAGATCCACCGGCTTCACCAAGTGCTGCTCGATGCCGATTTCGGCAGTCCGCTTGCGGTCTGCCGCCTGTCCGTATCCCGTGATCGCCACGAGGCGAACCTTGGACAGTCCAGCATCAGTCCGGAGACGGCGGGCGACCTCGAAGCCGTCCATGCCCGGAAGACCGAGGTCGAGCAGGATCACGTCCGGTTGGAGTTGTTTCGCAGCCGCCAGAGCGGAGCTTCCATCGTATTCCACGCGAACCTCGTGGCCGGCGTGTCGCAGCGCCTCAGCAAGCGTATCTGCGGCGTCGACGTTGTCATCCACGACCAGGACACGACGAGATCGGTGGTGTTCGGTCCGCCCTGACGTGCGCGGAGCTTGCCCGCGCGGCCCGTGCCGGTCGAGAGCAGGCAAGTGCACGACGAACTCGCAGCCGCGCCCAACGCCCTCGCTGTGAGCCTCGACGTTGCCGCCATGTAATTGCACGAGACTTCGGACGAGCGTGAGGCCTACCCCGAGGCCGCCTTCGGACCGGTCCAACGGCTGCTCACCCTGAACGAAGAGGTCGAACATCGACGCCAGCCGATCGGGCGGGATGCCCTGCCCCGTATCGCGCACTCGTAGGACCACCTCCGAGTCATCGCGGAAGCCCTCCACTACGATGTGACCGCCCGGTTCGGTGTACTTCGCCGCGTTGTTGAGCAGGTTCGAAATGACCTGAGCAAGGCGGACAGGATCGCCTTCCACCGCCAGGCCCACCTCGGAGACGGTGACGTTCAACCTGTGGTGCTTGGAGTCTATCAGGGGCCTCGCAACTTCCACGGCGCGCGCAACGATGGCGGACATCTCGATGGGTTCCCGGCGCAGATCGATCTTGCCGGTGGTGGCGCGAGATACGTCGAGCAGATCGTCCACCAGTCGTGCGAGATGGCCTACCTGTCGTTCGATGATTCCACGCTCGCGCTCCGCCCCCTCGGCGTTTTTCCGCAGCCGCATCAATTCCAGGGCAGTCAAGATCGGAGAGAGTGGGTTGCGCAGCTCGTGGGAGAGCATCGCGAGAAACTCGTCCTTGCTTCGGTCGGCGTCCTGAAGCTGTTTGGCGAGTGTCTCGACTTTGCGGCGCGCGAGCACGGACTCCGTCACCTCGACCACATGGACGAGGACACCGTCAACCTTACCGCTCACGTCGCGCGTAGGCTGCGCGACGACATTGAAGAACCTCTCTTCGAGGGAGCCGTCGCAGGGAGGGTCGAGCCGGACCGCGTACTCTTTCCCAATGAAGAGTTCACCCCCGTGGTAGACGCGATCCGGAATGTCCCAGAGGCCCTGATGGATGAGCTCCGGCAGTACTTCCCGGCCGGACCAACCAACGAGGTCCTTCCGGCAAACAAGCTCCTCGAATCGGGAGTTGGCGAGCTCGAAGACCTGGTCCGGCCCCCGCAGGATCGCGATGGCTGCCGGTGCCTGCATGAAGAGCGCGTGCAAGCGTTCTCGCTGTGCCTCGGCATCGGCTCGGGCGACCTGTTCTCGCCGGTGGAGCTCATCTCGTTCCGAGGCGCGTAGGTCTATTTCGCGCTTGAGGGCCTGTTCCCGCCGGTGATGCTCCAAGAAGACCCGCACCTTCGTGAGCAGGGCTTCCGAGTTGAAGGGCTTGACGATGTAGTCGACCGCCCCGTAGGCGTAGCCCTTGACGATCTCCTCTTCTTCACGGTGGATGGCGGTCACGAAAATAATCGGCGTGTAACGCGTTCGCGGACGTTCCCGGATCAGAGCGGCGGTCGCGAAGCCGTCAAGATCGGGCATCTGCACGTCGAGCAGGATCAGCGCGCATTGGTCGTGCAGCAGGAACCTGAGCGCCTCCCGCCCCGACGTGGCTCTGACCAGGCGTTGCCCCAGAGGTTCGAGGATCGCCTCGAAGGCGATGAGGTTCGCGGGACGATCGTCGACGAGCAGGATGGTGGCAGGAGGGTCGTTCACCGCAGTACTCTACAACCGTGGCCGCTAAAGTGCGCTAATCTCTCGGACCAGACAAGCGCTCATGCTCGCCTGTTCCAAGGGCCTCCCATCGAAAGAGTGTTCGGTCCAACGTTCGAGTGGTGCATGCCACTCGCATCGACCCGATCGACCTTGCCGCGTCGTTGGCGCGAGGCGCAGTCATCGGAGAACGATGACGGGCGCTGTAGACGGCAGATCACGTCGGCGCCCGCCGCCGCGTAGATGAGCGCGCGTCGTTGATGGACATGGCTACTCGTCCTGCTCGCCCGTGCGGCGCACGCCGCCGATCACGTCGCCCACCGAGGGGAAGCGCATGATCTCGCTGCGCGCGATCCTCCAGGCCTGCTGGACGATCCACGAAAGGGAGCGGTCCTGCCGGTTCGCCTC
>MNFJ01000023.1:0-393 GCA_001918155.1 Deltaproteobacteria bacterium 13_1_40CM_4_68_19 | reverse complement strand
GTGCGCAACGCGAACCGGGTCTGCATTTACCTCATCCCTGCTCGGCGAACCTTGTTCTTCGGCTCGTGGGTTCTGGCTGTCTACACGGCGCTCGAACCCACCGCCGCGCCGCACCCCACGTCGGCGCGCGTGCAGAAAGACTCGGTTGGCACCCAACCATTGCCTTGCCGTAGCGTACTCCTCGCCGCGAGGAGTGTTTTATAGCACTCGCTCGATCTGAGAGGAGGGACCCACGATGACGCTCGGACGAACAGTGCCGGTTCGCTGAACGGCGCTCTACGGTCCCGACCGCAATCGAGCTATCGGCGCGCATTCGCGTATGCTTACTGAATGCAGCGTGCAGCATCATTCGCCTTGACCCTCGCCGCCCTCGTGGCATGCAGCAAAGGCGAA
>MNFJ01000193.1 GCA_001918155.1 Deltaproteobacteria bacterium 13_1_40CM_4_68_19 | reverse complement strand
CGGGTACCGGTCGCTTCGGCCTGGAACGGCCTTGCGTCGCGGGGAAGCGCGACCGTGAACGTGGTGCCTTTCCGCTGCGAGCTCTGCACGCTGACGGAGCCGCCGTGCGCCTCGACGCTGCCCTTGACGAGCGCGAGGCCGAGGCCCCATCCGGCGATGCCGGAGTGCTGGGAACTGCGGGTTCGTGAGAACGGCTCGAACAGCCGAGGAAGCTCGTCAGCGGAGATCGGCTTTCCCGCGTTGTGGACCGACAGCGTCGCCACGGCGTCGGTCGCGTGAACGTCGAGTTCCACCGGTGTGTCCGGCGCGCCGTATTTGGCGGCATTCGTCGCGAGGTTCGTGACGATACGGCGCAGGTGCTCCGCGCTCCAGATGCCCTGCACACTCGAGTCGCCGGATACCGCGAAGCGGTCGCCGTGCACGGGTGCCAGCTCTCCCGCAACTTCGCGCGCGATCGCGGCGAGATCGCAGGATCCGAGGTCGAGCGCGAGGCGCTCTCCGGCGCGGATCCGATTTGCGTCGAGGAGATCGGTGACCATCCGGTCGGCCCGGTCTATCCCCGAGACCACCCGATCCGCGAGCTTCTGCCGGATGTCGGCGGCTTCGGGCATCTTCGCGATCGCAGCCGCCGCCAGCCGCGAGACGCTGAGCGGTCCGCGCAGATCGTGCGCGAGGACCGACACGAAGGTCTCCCGGAGCCGCTTCTCCGTTTCGCTCTCCTCGATACGGAGCCGCAGGGCCGCGTACAGCCGCGAGTTCTCGAGCAACACGCCGAGGAGCGCGGCGATCGCCTCGAGGCGCCGTACCTCGCGCGCGGCAAACGGCTCGCGCGCCCGCACCGCGTAGAGGATCCCGACGAGCGGGCCGTGCTCGGGCAGCCGCGCCGCCACGACGCGCTCGTCATGTTCCAGCGTCCGCTCGACCGCGCTGCCCTCTTCGCTCCTTGCTAGGTCGTCGAAGACGTCGCGCAGGTCGGGTCGCGGAGGACCACCACAGGTCTCGGGCGCCGCGCCGACTGCCGCGGCCACGGTCAACTCGACGTCCATGAGCGCGATGCTGAGGCAGCGCGCCGGCACGCCCTCGACGATCAGGGCGAGTGCCTCTTGTAGATGTGCGGTGAAGCCGCCGCGGTGCGGATCGTCTCGCGATGCCGTCGCGATCGTCTGCAGCCTCCGGAGGAGACCCTTCTCCACCTGTTCGTCTTCCCGGAGGTGCTGCCAGAAGATCTCGCTCGCAGTGGTTGCGGCGTGCTGAAGCTCCGCGAGGATCGGCACGAGGAGCGCCGGATCCGGCCGCTCCCGCTCGGGCACGTCGCTGCAGACCTCCGCAATGCATCTTCCGAGCGTGAGGAGCTCCGAGACGATCTCCGGGAGGACGAACCCTTGGCGGAGCCGGGACGCGAGGTGGGATTCGAGGAGCTTGCGCCTCTCCTTCACCGCGCTTGCATCGTCATCCGCGAGCGCAGACAGGTATCGCGACATCACGGTCTCGAGCGCGGGGGCCGAGAGACCCTTTGCCGAAGCTGCGGTCGCCGCGAGCTTCTTCCAGCGCCGCATGATCGCGGCATGCTTGTCGCGAATCACCTGGGCGATGGAAGCCACGGCCCCTACGTATATGTAGATCCGCGGCAGCGTGCTAGACAATGGCAGGCCCTTCGCCTCGGGCTGGAACGCGATTGGAAGGCAGAAGGCGCGATCCGCGCTTAGGATCGTTTCGACGTCCGTCTCGCTTCTTCGGTCTTGCGCTGAAACGGCGGCCGCCATGGAGGAGCCATGCGACGGATGATTCCCATCGTAGACTTGAAGACGGGCGCGGTCTTGCCGCGCGCGAGCGACACGCGGACGCTCGATCTTCCCGTCGACCTCGACCTCGAGTTCGCGGTGGCGTCGCTCGATGCGGGCTCGCATGTCCTCTATCGATCGACGCGGGGCAAGGAGGTCAGCTGCCTGGTGCATCCGCGGCCGCTTTCCTGGCGTGCGCGCGGCGAGGAATGTCTCGTGGCGGACGATGGAGCGGCGGCCGCCGGGCACTATACGCTCTGTGCCGTCGAGCCGGCCGCCGACTGATCGCCGCAGATATCCATGCCACTCTCCGCGGTCCAGGATTTTCCGCCTTCAGCCCGATCTCCCTCGCGCCTGATCGGCGGCGAGCTGTTGGCGCTCGCTGCTTCGTCGCTGCTCTATCCATTCGGCCTGGGCGCAAGCCGCAGGCGGACCGCCCGCCGCGCGGAGCAGCGCACGGTGGTCTTCGTCCACGGCTATCTCGGAAACCGCTCTTCGTTCTACCCACTCGCCGGCTTTCTCAGGATGCTTGGAACAGGCCCGCTCCTTTCGTTCAGCTACTCTGGAGCGCATGGGATCGAGCACGCGGCAATCGAGCTGCGCGATGCTTTGCGCCGCCGCGTCCGCGGGGGGCGCATCGATCTCGTCTGCCACAGCCTGGGCGGGCTGATCGCGCGCACCTGGCTCCAGCTGCTCGGGGGCGCGCGCCGCGTCGATCGTTGCATCATGCTCGGCACGCCCGACCGCGGCACCTACAACGCGTACTGGCTCCTGTCCCGGATCGGGCGCGAGCTGCGCCCGGACTCGGCGCTCATCCGGCGGCTGGATGAGACGCGCACAGCCGCTAGCTCCGTGCGGTTCTCGTCGATCGTCGCGGGCTCCGACAACATCGTCATCCCCCGCGTATTCTCCGCGGCGGAAGGCGACGTGGTCCACGTGCCGGACGTCGGGCACATGGGTCTGCTCTTTTCGCCGGCGGTCTTCCGCGCGGTCCATCAAAGGCTGTCGCTTCCGGTCATCGCGAGAAGGGACTGACTGGAGGCAGGCGACGACTTCGCCTGCGACGTATAGAGTGCGCGCATGCCGCCCCGCTCGCGACGAAAACGCGCACCGTCGACCGAAGCGGGCCGCGACCTGGCGGAACAGGCGCGCATGCTCGGCGAGATGCGGCGCGAGCAGGCCGAGCACCGGCGCGACGACGCTGAAGAGAACCGCCGGATGGAAGAGGAGGCGCGTCAGTCGGCCGAGAAGGCGCGGGACTCGGCCGAAGATGCGCGCCGATCGGCGGAACAGGCGCGCAACGCTCTCAATGAGGTGCGTCGAATCGCGGAACATTTGCGCCGGCACGCCGAGCAGGAGCGCGTGACTGCCGAGCAGGGCCGACGCCGCGGCTTCGAGCGCAGCAAGTCCGAGACGCTCGAAGCCGTCCGCGAACAGGCCGAGGTGCTCTCGGAAATGCGCGCCAGCGCCGCGGAGCTCGGCGGGAAGGAGCCCGCGACGCTCGACGAGCCGGCCCGGCGGAGGCCCCGGACGAAACGCCGGTAGGATCGGAAGTAGTCGAAGGCATCCGAAGCAGTGCCCGCCCAGGGCATGTCGATTTCGGGGGTCCTCGTTCGTCGTCACGTAGAACCGGGGCTCAACGCGAGGCACAAGGAGCTGTGACGATGCGATTCATGAGCGCCGATGATTTCCGCTGGGTCGAGCCGTCCAAGGGAACAGAAAGGAGCTACAAGATGGCCGATCGCAAGCTGCTTCCTGGAAAGTTCGTCTGGTTCGAGCTCGTCTCCAAGGACGCCAAGAAGGCGCAGGCGTTCTACGGAGAGGTGCTGGGGTGGAAGGTCCAGCCGTTCCCGATGGGCAACTCCACCTACGAGATGATCTACGCCGGCGAGACGATGATCGGTGGTTACGCGCATCTCAAGAGCGACCGGCAGCCGGCGCACTGGATCTCGTACGTTTCCGTCGAAGACGTCGACGCGACCCTGAAGGCCGCCACCGCCAACGGCGGCAAGGTAGTCGAGGCGCCGTACGACATCCCGACCGTCGGCCGGACCGCGCGGATCGCCGACCCGCAGGGGGCCGAGCTGTGCCCGTTCAAGAGCCTCGAGGGCGATCCGGCGGACACACTGCCGCCGCGCGGCGGCTGGTGCTGGAACGAGCTGCACACCAGCGATCCGGCGAAAGCGCTCGCGTTCTACGAGAAGGTCCTCGGGTTCTCGCACCGCACGCTGTCGGGCCCGGGAGGCACGTACCACATCCTCTCCCGGGGCGGCGTCGATCGCGGAGGCGTAACGGATCAAGGCGGCGAGCGGCCGCACTGGCTGCCCTACGTCGCCGTCGAGGACGCGGACGCGACGATCGCTCGTGCGAAGAAGTTTGGCGGGACGATCTGCTTCGGGCCCGAAGACATCCCGAACGTCGGGCGATTCGGTGTGCTCCAGGATCCGACCGGCGCAGCTCTCGCGGTCCTCAAGCCGTTCCCGATGCAGAAATAGGGGATCCAAGTACACTATACGCAACTCTCCATGCCAACTCGATTGGCACGGGTTGCGTATGGTGTCCCCGATCTGAGTTGCGTGTGGTGTCCCCGGATCTCCGTGCGTAACATTTACATATGGCGGAGAGTGTCACCCCATCCTCGCGCGAACGCGCCCGCCCGCCGTTGGGGCCCCGCGCCCCGACGACGCGGGCCCGGCGCACCTTCTGGGCGCTCTTCGCCGTGGCCGTCGCGCTCACGGTCTACGTCATCTGGCCCTTCCGCTCTCCGCTGTTCCTCGCCGCGGTGCTCGCCGCCGCCTTCCAGCCGCTGCTCGCCCGCACCGAGCGGATGCTCAAGGGCCGCCGTCGCCTCGCCGGCGCGCTCCTGACGGTGCTCGTCCTCGGGGCGATCGTCGCTCCGATCGCGAGCATCCTCGCCTTCATCGCACAGGAGACCACCAAGGGGCTCACCTGGGTGCGCGACTCGCTGGGCGTGCAGTCGGTCGGGGACATCTCCTTTTCGCGGGTGCCGCCCCAGGCGCAGCACGCCATCGACAGCATCCTCTCGACGCTGCATCTGTCGCGCGAGCAGGTCCAGACGTTCGCGGCGAAGGCGCTGGACTACGCCCAGGCGGCCGGGCCGGCGGTGCTCGGCGCCTCGGCTGGAGCGGTGGCGAGCACGCTCATCATGCTGGCGGCCTTCTTCTTCCTCCTGGTGGACGGGCGGCACCTCATCCGCTTGCTCGGCCGCGTGTCGCCCCTGCAGGCGGCGCAGACGGAGGAGCTGCTGCAGGAGTTCGCCAACGTCTCCAGCGCCACCCTGGTTGGCGCTGCGCTGACGGCGGCGGTGCAGGCCGTGCTGGCGACGGTCGGATTCGCCATTGCGCGCGTGCCGCACGCGGTGTTTCTCGGGATCGCCACGCTGGTGGCTTCGTTCGTGCCCGTGATCGGGACCGCGATCATCTGGATCCCGGCGGCGATCCTGCTCGGGCTCACAGGCCACATGACGGCGGCCGTCTTCGTCGGCATCTGGTGCGGGGTGCTGCTGACGCTCGCGGACAACGTGGTCAAGCCGCTCGCGATGCGAGGGAAGGTGGAAATGCACACCGGACTCGTGTTTCTCGCGCTGCTCGGGGGCATCACGATGTTCGGGCTGCTCGGCATCATCGCTGGCCCGCTGGTGATCGCGTTCCTGCTCGCGCTCATTCGCATGTACGAGCGGGACTTTCTCGAGCGGCCGGGCGGAACGGCGTAAAACCAGCTCCGGTCGGGAACGGTCCAGCCCTCGAGGCATCGAACCCCTGAGGAGGCCAATATGGATCGTCCCAGGGGACACCCGATCACGATCGCACCGAACCCGAAGCGCGTGCGCGTCATGTTCAACGGCCGCGTGGTCGCCGACACCTCGCACGCTCTCACGCTGAAGGAGGCGTCCCTGCCGCCGGTCCAGTACATCCCGCGCGAGGACGCGGACGTGTCGCTGCTGCAGCGGACTGCTCACAAGACGCACTGCCCCTACAAAGGCGACGCCGCGTACTACACGATCCGGATGGACGGGCGCGCGGCCGAGAACGCCATCTGGACATACGAGGACCCGTATCCCGAAGTCGCCGCGATCAAGGGTCACCTCGCCTTCTACCCGGACCGCGTCGATCGGATCGAGGAGCTTCCGGTGTAGCCTCGAAGGTGTGAGTGGCAAGACCGTCGCGGAACACCCCGCCGGTAGGGCCCTCGGCAGGAAGGCGGCATCCCCAGAGCACCGAGGCTGTGCCTTGCTCCACCGACCGCGGCGCTCCGGGCCCTCCCATGTCGGTCCGCACCCATCCTGGATCGACGGCGTTCACCCGCGCCTCCGGGAGTTCGCGCGCGAACAACCGCATCAGCGCGTTCAACGCGGCTTTGCTCGGTCCGTATCCACCGGGTGGCTGCTCGCAGAGGGCGAGGATGTCTTCGAAGCCCAGGTCTGGATCCTGCAGCTTGCGCACCAGCGACTCGGGCTGGCTGGAGAGCGCGCCCAGCCCGCTGGTCACCATGACGACTCGAGCGCCCTTCGCCAGCTTTCCGGCGAGCGCACGTGTGAGCAGCAGTGGTCCGCGCACGTTCACCGCCCAGATCTCACGCGGCGACCCCGTGTAGACGCCGGCGTTGTTCACCAGGACGTCGAGCGGTCCTGTCACTCGAGCGGCGCAAGCAGCGATCGACTCCGGAAGCGAGACGTCCAGCTTCTCGACGCGGGCTCGCGCGATTGTCGGAGCCTTGCCAGGATCGCGCACCGCGAGGATGACATCGTGATCCCTGGCGAGATCGCGCGCGACGGCGAGCCCGATCCCGCGGTTGGCTCCGGTGACGAGGGCGGTCGGCATGAGCGGATCGATGCCGGGACTATCGCTCCGTTGCTGTCCCGGTGACGCGGGTATGTTTCTTTGACGACGGGCCAATCCGCATCAGGATCGATCATTCTCTGGACGAACGGGAGGGCCGCCAGCGCTTGAGCGAACGCACGCCCTGGAAACCCGTGCTGAATCCCGGCACCGATCTGCTCGGCCTGCCATTGACGCCGGAAGAGGGCTTCGTCGCCTCACGGCTCGACGGCGTGACCGACCTTCATGGCCTTTCCGTCGGCACCGGGTTGTCGCCGGAACGCATCGAGGCAGCGCTCGAGAAGCTCGTTTCTCTCGGAGCGGTATCGCCGCCCGAGGTCCTCGACGAGGAAGAGTCCGCGGCCAAGGACGAGCCCGCAGCCAAGGACGAGCCCGCCGGTGTGCACCGCAAGCTGTACGAGACGACTCTTCACCAGCTCGCCGCCGAGGAGCGGGCCGGGCGGGCGAGAGCCGCCGAGGAGCCGGAGCTCTCCGCATTCTGCTTCGATCCGCTGCCGGCAGTCGTCCAGGCGCTGCTCGAGAATCCGCGCTTCGCTCTTGCGCAGGCGCGGCTCGTGGCGGCGCACCACCGGACCCCCTCGGGCCTCGAAGCGCTCGCCGCGCGAGCCGCCTTCGCCGCCGACGCGGGCGTGCGCCGGGCGCTGCTGCGCAATCCCCAGCTCCCGGCCGCGCTGCTGCGGCGCCTGCATGGCGGCCGGCGGCTGCTCGAGCAGCACAAGCTGGTCGTCTCGCGCGATGTCCCGGAACAGACGCGCCGGGCTGCGCGGGAGCTCTTGCGCTCGCGGTTTGCGACAGCTGAAGCCGACGAGCGCGTGGAGGTCATCCTCAAGACCGAGGGTCGCTGCCTCACGGTGCTCGCCGGCTTGCCCATCGACGGCAAGACGGCGGCTCTCCTCTGCGGCCGCACGTACACGTCAACGCTGCTGGTGCAGAACATCTCGCGGTGGGCGGCGGCTCCGCCTGCGCTGATCGCACATCTGATGAAGCAGGAACTCGTCCGCCGCTCGGCTTCGCTGAAGCTTCTCCTGCATCGGCACCCGAACGCGCCGACGGAGCCGCGCCGATAAGACGCGAGCTTGTGCGGATCAGCGCTCCTGGCGACCCGCAACGACGACGACGTATCCGTCGGGATCGCGCAGCCAGATTTCCCGTCTGCCGGAGTTGGGATTCTCGTGAGGTTCCTCGACGATCTCCGCCTCGAGCGCGCGCGCAGCCTGGACGGCAGCATCGAAGTCCGTAGTCTCGAACCACAGGAGCACTCCATGACCGGGCGGAGCGAAGGCCGGCTCCACCAGATTGACGTGCTCGTCTACGTCCCAAGCGTGGAGTTGAAGGAAGAGGGTGCCGCTGCTGACGAGCATCTCGTATTCGTCGCCGCCGTGCGCGCTTTCGCAGGCGAGGAGGGCCTGGTACCAGCGGCTGCTCGCGGCAACGTCGCGAACCGCGATCAACGGCTGCGCTTGAACTCGGATTGAGCTGGGCATTCCCGCACCGCCTCCTCGGCGTAAGGTCAGATTACTTCCGTGCGGTTCAGTACGCGGCCAGCGATCGCCTATCGCTTCGTCGAGCCAGCTCGGCCAGCCGCGTCCGGCTGGGCCGCATCCTTCTTGCCGCCGAGAATCCCACCGAGCTCTCCCTGCAGCGCTTTGCCAGGATCCTTGGCCACGGACTGCGCGTCGATCGTGGAGAGGCTCTTGCCCAGCTCTCCTGGCACGGCGGCGGCGATCTGCTTCTGCGCTTCAGCGCCGAGCTTTCCGGCCACCTGGCCGGCGTTCAGCTGCAGGAGGGCTTTGAGCTGGGGCGGAAGCGGACCGGACTCCGCCGCTTTGGCGGCGAGGGCGCTGATGACCACCATCGCGACGTCCTTGATCGCCGCGCCGTTCTGCGAGCCGCGGCCGCTGCCCACGTTCTTCAAGACGATCGACGGGACCAGCACGGCGATCTCCTTGCTCACGCCGGGCAGACCTGGGTGGATGAACACCTGCGCGTCCTTGATCTGCAGATCATCGATGACGAGCTTGATCGGCTCCTTGGAAGAGCTCTCGCTCGGGGGCAACCGATCCATCGCCTTCTTGAAGTTCACTCCGCCGCCGGACTGCTCGATGACCAACCTGGGCTGATTGAGGACCAGCGACTGCACATGGATCGGATCCTTGCGCAGCTCGCCGTAGCTGACTCCCAGGTTGATGTCGTGCATCTCGAGCATGCGCGGCGCGGAAAAACCGGGCGGCGATGCGATGCCGAGCTTGTTCAGCTTGACCTTCCCGCCGAGCAGCGACAGGTGGGCGCTGTTCAGCGTGGTGGTCAGCTTGAGGGAGGTGGTGCCCTGCTTCTCGATGGTCCGTTTCACGATTCCGTCGACGGTGAAGTAAACGATCACTCCCGCAACCACCAGGAGCGAGACGAGAACGACGACGATGCGGCCGAGGATTTTCATCGGAATCTCCGACGTCAGTATGCGCACGCAGGGCAAGCGCGGCTGGGATGGCGTGCCTGTGCGCGGACGAGCCCTTGCCTGGTCGAGGAAGCAGGCGGCAAGGCTCATGTGGGGACACAGGGCGCACAAGCCGTCTACGTCGCGCGCGACGAATGCGGCGTGGAAGGCTGTCAGCACTTCCTTCGGGGTCATCAGTGCCTCCTGCTTGGCGAAGCGTACTTCAGGATGCCGTGGAGAGCAGCCGGAAGGCCGACGATGTCGCGATCGCTTCGAAGAAGGGTCATGCACCGCCGTCAAGCGGAGACTCGCGCAGGAGGGACGTGATGACTGTCGTTCGTACGCTTGCCCCGTCGGTGATCCTGCTCCTTGGATGTGCCGGACCCTCGTCGCCGCCGCAGCCGCAGCAGGTTTCGCAACCAGGGACGGCGGTAGAGTCCCCCGTCTTCTCCACCGACTCGTGCGAGATCGACGATGACTGCGCACCCGTCGCCACTTGCCACGCCGACAAGTGCGTCCGGCGTGAACATGCGGGCACGCTTCCGTCTGGACTGATGTGCACGATGGAGTGCCGCGGGGGAACCGTCGACTGCGGCTACAACCATTGCGGCTGCGCGCCCTCGCCGAGCGGGCCGAAGCTGTGCGCATTACTGGCAGGCGCGGCAAAGCGCTGACGCGGCGAGGCGGGGAGCCTTCAAGCCTGGCGGGTGAAGACGATCAGCTCCCATCGCTGCGACTCGTGGTCGTGGCGCAAGATGTACTGAGCCCCATCGTCGCCTCGGACCTTGAAGTAGCGATAGTCGGGTCCCAGCCAGCGATCGATGACTTCGGCCACTTCGACGCGGCGGTCGCCCAGGGTGAAGCGGCGGGGTGTCTCCTCGCCGCGGTATCCGGAGTAGCACTCGACCCGCACGTCCACGTCCGGATGCTAGCGCAACCGCATCCTCACTTCTTGCGCGCGCATCTGCAGGTCAAAGAGTCTGCCGCCCGCCCAGGCGCACGGGATCGCGATGGCGACGACCGCCAGGGCATACCACTTGGGCCCGAACTCGGGTCCACGGTTCCAGGTCGCCACCGTAGCCACGGTGCTCAGGACAACGCCCACGACGCCAAAGGCGAGGGCGTGCCGCATGGGACGATCGGGAGCGAGGCGCGCCACGAGGTAGCTCGTCGCGACGCCATAGACGATGCGATACCCCATGGCGAGCAGGAAGAGCGTGTCCGACATCGGCTGCCCGAACGGGGGGAAGACACTGGTCGCATGCAGCACCGCATCGGTGCCAGTGGAGAGAATGAAGATGGCGACCAGGCCGGCGAGGACGGCGCCGATGCTGCGGAGCATGCGACGGTGCGTTTCGTTCATCGCCGTGCCTTTTCCAGCGCGCCCGATGCCAACAGCTCGGCGAGCTTGTCGTAGCTCTGCGCGACTCCGCTCTCCATCGGGGACTTGAGGACGGCGTCGCGAGCCTCGCGCGACTCGTAGCGCATGGTGACCGTGAGCGTGGTCTTGGCGCCCTGTTCGACCAGCACCGTCGTGATCAGCGCCTCGCCGGGATACCACGCCTCATCGAACTTCTCGGTGTGCATGAGCCGTTCGGGCCGCACGACCTCGCGGTAGACGCCGCGGACTCCCATCTCGGCTCCGTCGGGACCGCGCCAGACGAAGCGATACGTTCCGCCGACCCGCAGGTCGACCTCGCAGACGGGCATCGAGTAGCCGCCGAACACTCCGAGCCAGCGCTTGAGCAGGTCGGGCTTGGTGTAGGCGTCGAAGACCAGGTTGCGCGGAGCATCGAAGACGCGCGTCATCACGATCTCCCGGTCGGACTGGGCAGTTACTTTCAGGGCTCCGCTGCTGTTCATGGTCGTGTCTCCTCTATCTCCTGCTGCGTCCATGCCTCTTCTGCGCCTTCAGCTCCTCGAGCACGGCGTCGAGCCGTCCGAAGTTGCCTTCCCAGTATCGGCGGTAGGTCTCCAGCCACCCGGTGGCTTCCGCGAGCGGCCTGGGCTCGAGCCGGCGCGGCCGCCGCTGTGCGTCGCGTCCGCGGGAGATGAGCCCGGCGCGCTCCAGCACCTTGAGGTGCTTGGAGATTGCCGGCTGGCTGATGTCGAAGGGGGCGGCCAGCTCGGTCACCGAGGCCTCGCCCGCTGCAAGACGGGCGAGGATCGCCCGCCGCGTCGGGTCGGCGAGCGCCGCGAAGGTGGCGTCGAGGCGGTCGCGGTTCGATCGTGCATAGCCAGATGGTTGCATAACCTTATGGTGATGTACATTCGACCGCATCGTCTGTCAAGTGGAAGCCGAGGACTCGACATGGACGAAGACTTGAACGCGCTGACCCGCGAGCAATTGCTAGAGGAGGTGAAGCGGCTCCGCGCCGGCATCCGCGCCCACCGCGACAGCAGCGAGCACGAGCTCTGCTGGCACCATCCGGACCTGTGGAGATTACTGCCGGAACCGCTCGATCCACGGATCGCCGTCCCCGCCTGGCCCCAGTTCTTGCGCGGCTGCATCCGCTACCGGCAGTCGCTGGACGAGCAGCTCCCGGATGCGCCGCGGATCACCGAGGAGTTCGACGAGTAGCACCGGGTGACGGCGCGCATCCGCAGACGCCACGGCGCGCCCGCCGCGCCATCGCTGCCCGGCGGCGCCCCGCGAGCGATGCTGCTATCCTCGGTGAGTCAATGGACTCGGAAGCAAAGGCGGCAGGGGTGAGCGAAACGTCGGCAACTGCCATCGTCAGGCGCTGTTGGGCCGGAGTGAACGCGAGCCCCCTCATGCTCGACTATCACGACCGCGAGTGGGGAGTGCCGCTCCACGGAGACCGCGAGCTGTTCGCCAAGCTCGTGCTCGACGGCTTCCAGGCGGGGCTGTCGTGGTCCACGATCCTGAACAAGAGGGCGCATTTCCTCGAGGTGTTCGACGGGTTCGATCCGGAGCGCATGGCGCGCTATGACCGCCGCCGCATCGCGAAGCTCCTGAAGGATCCCGGCATCGTGCGCAACCGCCAGAAGGTGGAATCTGCCGTGTCGAACGCGCGGGCGTTGCTCGAGTTCCAGGAAAAGGAAGGGTCGTTCGACGCATTCCTCTGGGAATTCGTCGGCGGAGCGCCCAAGCAGAACGCGCGCCGCTCGTTGCGCCAGCTCCCGGCCCGCACGCGCGAGTCGGACCGCATGAGCGAGTCCCTGGTCAGCCGTGGGTTCCGCTTCGTCGGCCCGACCATCTGCTACGCCTTCATGCAGGCGGTCGGGATGGTCAACGATCACCTCGTCACCTGCTTCCGCCATGCGGAGCTGCAGAGCCCG
Source organism: Deltaproteobacteria bacterium 13_1_40CM_4_68_19 (assembly GCA_001918155.1). Lineage (GTDB taxonomy): Bacteria > Myxococcota > Myxococcia > Myxococcales > 40CM-4-68-19 > 40CM-4-68-19. The sequence goes on along the minus strand of MNFJ01000193.1, from coordinate 21,842 downwards.
GTGGCGAACGCGACGAAGTAGCCGTCAGCCGCCGCTCGAGAGTCGCGCCATGGCAACCTCCAGCGGCTCGCGCATCCGCCGGTCGTACCGGCGCAGGAAGTCCAGCGCCCGATGGTGGGCGATTCGGAATAGCCAGGGCCGCAGCGCCGGAACCTCCTTCAGCTCGGACAGCTCGTAGTACGCGCGGGCGAGAGTGTCCTGGACGATGTCCTCGCCGTTTTCCGGTGGGAGCTTCGAGAAAGCAGATCGGCATGGGTCGTCTCCTGTCTTACGGTCTACGACAAGGACGATCGGGCCGCTGCAAAGGATGCGGTGGGCGGCAGGGCGGCGGGAGTCGAATCCCGATGCGCGTTCAGGCATCAGGGTCCTAATGACCCGCCAGCCGAGTGAACGCACCGTCATCTTCCTCATCGGCGCGGTACAGTTCGTCAACATCCTCGACTTCATGATGGTGCTGCCGCTCGGGCCCTTCTTCGCCGGCCCCCTCGGCATCGCTCCCTCGCGGATCGGAGTCATCGGCGGCAGCTACACCGCCGCGGCCGCGATCTCCGGCATCGCCTGCTCCTTCTTTCTCGACCGCTTCGACCGGCGCAAGGCCCTGGCGGCCGCGGTGGCGGGGCTCGTTGTCGCCACCGCGCTGGGCGGCCTGTCCACGGGGTTCGGGAGCATCATTTCCGCGCGCGTCCTCGCCGGTTTCTTCGGGGGCCCGGCCACATCGCTGTCGCTCTCGATCGTGGCCGACGTCATCCCTTCCGAACGACGGGGCAAGGCGCTCGGGGCGGTGATGGGCTCGTTCTCGGTCGCGGCGGTGCTCGGCGTCCCCGCCGGGCTCGAGCTGGCACGCTGGGGCGGGTGGCGCCTCCCGTTCTTCTCGGTCGCCGGGCTCGGTCTCGTCCTGGTGCCGATCGCGATCGCGCTCCTTCCACCGCTGACGGGGCATCTCTCATCGGCCAAGGCCCTCGAGGCCCGCCGCACCGGGTTCTTCAGCTTGCTCTCGCGCCCCACCGTGCAGCTCTCGGCGGTCGTCACGATCGTCATGATGTCGTCGGCGTTCCTGGTCATCCCGATCATCACGCCGTACCTGGTCTTCAACCTGCGTTTCCCGGTGAAGGACCTGAAGTGGATCTACATGATCGGCGGCGCGCTCTCGTTCGTGGTCCTCCGGATCATCGGCGTGCTGGTCGATCGCTACGGCTCGACGCGGCTCGCGGCAGTCGGCACCGCCGTGTTCCTGATCGTCTCCTGGCTCTCGTTCGTGCGCTACGACGCGCGAGTCCCGATCACCGCCCTTTTCGTCCTCTTCATGGTCGGCATGAACTTCCGGATGGCGCCATACCAGACCCTCATCAGCAGGGTGCCCGAGCCAGCGGAAAGGGCGGGTTTCATGTCGCTGATGAGCGCGATCCAGCATCTTTCCACCGCGGCGGGAGCAGTGTTCTCCAGCGTCGTGCTCTCGACCGGAGAGGGCGGTGAGTTGGTCGGGATGCCGAGGCTCGGGATCGTCGCCATGGCCATCGCTGCCCTGGTGCCGCCGCTCTTCTGGCTGGTGGAGCGCCGGGTGGGACGCGTCGCCTCAGTGCCGGTGATGACGGTCGCGGCGGAGGCTTGAGCCCGGCCCTCATCGTGGCCTTGTTGTCGGCCGCGTTCTACGGAACTGCCGATTTTTTCGGCGGCCTCGCCGCGCGACGCGCACCCGCGCTCGCCGCCACGGTGGTGGCGCAGGCTCTCGGATTGGTCCTGGTCGCCATCGCGTTGCCCCTCTTCCCGGCAGGGCGACCATCCGCCGTCAGCGCTCTATGGGCGGTCGGCGCCGGCGTGACCGGCGGGACCGGCGTAGCGCTGCTCTATTACGGGCTCAGGGTAGGCCGGATGAGCGTGGTCGCCCCGGTCACCGCAGTCTGCTCGATCACCATCCCCGTTCTCGTCGCGATCGGGCTCGGAGAGCGGCCAGGTCCTCTGGGCCTCGCGGGCATCATCGTAGCCGTCGCTTCGGTTGCCCTGATCAGCCGCCACGACGATGGGGCCGCCAGACCTGAAGCACGCGATCGCTCCCTCGCCATCGCGCTCGCTTCGGGGATGGCGATCGGCGCGTTCCTCGTCTGCCTCGCCCGCGCGGGCAGTGCATCCGGTCTCTGGCCGCTGCTCATCGCCCGCGCTACCTCCACGCTGGCGCTCGCCGCCGCCGCGGGCGTGGCCAAGGTTCCCCTCTCCGTTCCGCGCGCCGCGCTGCCGGCGGCCGTTGCCTGCGGAGCGCTCGACGTCCTGGCCAACGCGCTCTATCTCATCGCCACTCGAGCGGGACCACTCGGTCTCGTCGCTACGCTCACTTCGCTCTATCCGGCCAGCACCGTGATCCTCGCGAGGGTGGTGCTCCGCGAGCGGCTGCGGCCGGTGCAGTCGCTCGGGCTCGCATGTGCCGCGGCCGCCATCGTGCTGATCACGAGCCGCTGACTGCCGCGAGCAGCGCCGCTGTCCGGGTCGCCCCCATGGCCCGCGCCAGCGCGAGCGCGGTCGCGCCGCTGCCGTCGGCCCGCTCCGCGGCGGCCCCGCGCGCGAGCAGCAGCCCGACGATGTCCGCGCGATCGAACATCGCGGCGAACATGAGCGGTGTGCGGCCCTGCGGATCCTCCGCGTCGACTCGCGCGCCGTGATCGAGCAGCAGCGCGACGATCGCTCCGTCTCCTTTGAAGGCTGCTCCGGCGAGCGGCGTCTGACCAAGGTCATTGGCCTCATCCGGCGCCGCGCCGCGCTCGAACAGCAGACGCACGACCGCGGCGTGCCCGTAATAGCTCGCCAGCATGAGGAGGCTGTCGCCCTTCTCGTTGCGTGCGCCGGCGGGAAGACCGAGGTCGAGGAGCGCCTCCAGGCCCACCGCGTCGCCGGCTCGCGCATGCTGGAAGGCGGCTTGCGCGACTCGCGTCGCTTCGTCCGTTCCCTGCAGGGCGCTGTCGATCATGGCCGCCTCCGCGCCACGGCGTCGGCGACCCGCTGTCCATACTCCGGATCGGCCTTGCGGAAGTGCGCGATCGATCGCTCGATGACGTCCTTGCGGCTCACCTGCGACAGACTGCCGGCGATGTTCTCGACCAGCCTCTTGCGAGCCTCCTCGGGCATCACGCGATAGAGCGCTCCCGCCTGGGAAAAGTCGTCGTCCTCGACGTGCACTGCCCGCGGCGAGGGGCCTGTCGTTCCGCTCAGCGCGAGGCCGTGCTCGTACGCCTCGCTCGTCTGCACCGGCTCGCCGAAGCTGTTCGGCTCGTAGTTCTTGGCGCGCGCCCCGTTTGCGTCGAAGCGCATGGCGCCGTCACGGCCGTAGTTTCGTGCCCCGCCGTCGACGCCCCTGGGGGCATTCACCGGCAGGCGCGTGTGGTTGATGCCCAGCCGGTAGCGGTGCGCGTCGCCGTAGGCGAACAGCCGCGCCTGCAACATCCGGTCCGGCGAGGGGCCAATGCCGGGCACGAAGTTCGCCGGATCGAAGGCAGCCTGCTCCACATCGGCGAAGTAGTTGTCCGGCACCCGGTTCAGCACCAGCCTGGCGATGGGGACGAGCGGATAGTCCCGGTAGGGCCATACCTTGGTGAGGTCGAAGGGATTGAAACGGTAGCTGGACGCATTCTGCTCGCGCATGACCTGCACCTTGAGCGTCCACGAGGGGAAGTCGCCTCGCCCGATGGCCTCGTAGAGATCCTTCTGCAGGAAGGCCGGGTCCTTACCGCCGGCGATCTCCGCCTCCGGGCTCGTCAGGCAGCGGATGCCCTGGTCGGTCTTGAAGTGGAACTTGACCCAGAAGCGCTCGCCGGCCGCGTTGACCCACTGGAACGTATGCGAGCCGAAGCCGTCCATGTGCCGGTAGGAAGCGGGGATGCCGCGATCGCCGAACAGCCAGGTGAACTGGTGCGTGGCCTCCGGCGAGTGGGAGAAGAAGTCCCAGATGTTGTCGGGCTCCTGGCGATTGGTGAAGGGATCGTACTTCTGCGAGTGGATGAAGTCGGGGAACTTGATGCCGTCGCGGATGAAGAAGACGGGCGTGTTGTTTCCGACGAGGTCCCAGTTGCCGTCCTCCGTGTAGACCTTGAGGGCGAAGCCTCGCGGGTCGCGCGCCGTGTCCGCCGCGCCGCGCGAGCCGGCGACGGTCGAGAAGCGGATGAACACCGGAGTGCGCTTGCCCGCGGCCGAGAAGACCTTCATCTGGGTCCAGAGCGGCACGTCCTTGTTCGTCACCTCGAGATACCCGTAGGCGCCCGAGCCCACCGCATGCACCACCCGCTCCGGGATGCGCTCACGGTTGAAGCGCGCGAGCTTCTCGATCAGGTAGTGGTCCTGCAGCAACACCGGTCCCGAGACGCCCGCGGTCTGGGAATTCTGGTTGTCGATCACCGGTGCGCCCGCTTCGGTGGTCAGCGTCGGACGCTGCGCCATATGGGTCTCACCCTCCTTGCGCGGGCCGGGATTGGCCCGTGTGAAGCGTAGATGCTGCGGCGCCGTGATAGTTCCGATACAATGTTCGACTCTCAGTGATAGGAGAGGCCTATCTTGGTTCCGCATCCGTTCTCCCTTCGCCAGCTCCAGTACGCCGCCGCCGTCGCCGACACGGGAGGGTTCCGGAAGGCGGCACAGCTCTGCCATGTGTCGCAGCCGTCCTTGAGCGCACAGCTGGCGCAGCTCGAGGAGGCGCTCGGCGTGCGCATCTTCGAGCGCGACCGACGGCGCGTGCTGGTCACGCCGGCGGGGAACGAGATGCTGGCGCGGGCGCGACGTGTGCTGCTGGAGGCGGAGGACCTGGTGGCCGCGTCGTCGCGCCTGCGCGACCCCCTGTGCGGAACGCTGCGCATCGGGGTCATCCCCACCGTTTCGCCCTACCTGCTGCCGGAGATCACGCCCGCCATCCATTCCACCTATCCGCGCCTGACCTTGCACTGGAGCGAGGAGAAGACCCAGGTCGCCCTGCGCTTGCTGCGCGATGGCGCACTCGATGCGGTGCTGCTTGCGCTGGTGCCCGGGATGGAGGGACTCGACCACCACGTCGTCGCCGAGGATCCGTTCGTCCTCGCCGGTGCGCCGTCCGACCCGCTGCTGCGCCCGCGGGGGCCGGCGCGAGTGAAGGAGCTCGAGGGGGCCTCGCTCCTGCTCCTGGAGGACGGCCATTGTTTCCGCGACCAGACCCTGGCGTTCTGCGAAGACGCGCACGTGCGCGAGGCGGGGTATCGCGCGACGAGCCTTGCCACGCTGGCGCGGATGGCCGCGGGCGGCGCGGGTCTCACGCTGCTTCCGGAGCTGTCGCTCGCGGTGGAGAACCGGCATGAGGAGCTCGCCGTCCGCCGCTTCGCCCGGCCGGCGCCGAAGCGCACTTTGGTCCTCGCCTGGCGCGCGCCGTGTCCGCTGGCGATGGCGCTGCGGCAGATCGCGACGACGATGGCCTCGGTGCCGATGTTGAAGAGCGCGGCGCGGGGCCGCGGCCACGGGTGAGCCCGCTCTAGTAAGACGTGCTACGCTCCAGGCGAGCCCCTTGGATGTCGAGGAGGCGAACATGGCGATTGCAGAACGGCGCGATCCGGTCCCCGCACCGCCCGCGAAGCTGACGATCCGCGGCCTGCGCACGCGCGCCGCCCGCGTGCCGATGCGGCGGCCGCTGGCGACGAGCGGGGGCACGATCGCGCATGCGCCGCTGGTCCTCATCGACCTCGAGACGGAGGAAGGCGTGCGGGGCCGCGCGTACCTGTTCGCGTACTCGGACCTGGGAGCGCGCGCGCTGCGGCAGCTTCTGGCGGGGATCCTGGAGATGGTCCGAGGCGATGCCGTCGCGCCCGTGGCGATCGCCAAGAAGCTCCACTCGCGGTTCACGCTGATGGGTCGCGAAGGACTTCCGACGATCGCCATCTCGGGGCTCGACGTGGCCCTCTGGGACGCGCTGGCCAGAGCGACGGACCTCCCGCTGACGCGGCTGCTCGGCGGCGAGCTCCACGCGGTGCCGGCGTACAACAGCAACGGGCTCGGGATTGCCCCGCCCGAGAAGCTCGCGGACGAGGCGCTGGAGCTCCTGGGGGAGGGTTTTCACGCCGTCAAACTGCGGCTCGGACGCAAGACGCTCTGGGAGGACGTGCTGGCCACCCGGGCAGTCCGCGCCAGGATTCCGGCGGAAGCTCTGCTCATGACCGACTTCAACCAGGCGCTCACGATTGCCGAGGCGCTGGCGCGCGGGCGGGCGCTCGACCGGGAGGCGATCTACTGGATCGAGGAGCCGATTCGACACGACGACTACGCCGGGGCGGCGCGGATCGCGCGCGAGGTGGAGACGCCGATCCAGATCGGTGAGAACTTTCTCGGGACCCGAGCCATGGCGGCGGCGATCGCGGCGGGAGCGGCAGACTACGTGATGCCCGACCTTGCCCGCATTGGCGGAGTGACGGGCTGGCTGCGCGCGGCGGCGCTCGCCGACGCGGCAGGGATCGAGATGTCGTCGCATCTGTATCCGGAAGTGAGCGCGCAGCTGCTGGCCGTGACGCCGACGGCGCATTTCCTGGAGTACGTCGATTGGGCGGCGCCGATCCTCGCTCGTCCTCTCCACATTTCTGACGGACAGGCGCAGCCGGCGGAGGGTCCCGGCGTCGGCCTCGATTGGAACGACGAGGCGGTGGCGCGGTTCGCGCTCGAGTGATCGGGAAGGCTGAACCGCGCCCTCACCCGCCCTTTCGCATCGTCGCGCCCTGGTAATAGTCGAGCGCGCCGGGATGGAAGGGGATGGGTGCCGGACCTCGCAGCAAGCTCTTCTTCGCGAGCGGCCCGTCACCGCGAGATTCTGCGAGCGCCTGGGCGATAGCGTGCGCGCGCTCCCGGGCACAACTCTCGAGCACGACGAGCAAGTCACCGCCGACGACTGCCACCGCGCGCAGCGCCACCTTGCCACCATCGGCAAACCTGCCGCGCCCCTCCAGGGCCTCGAGGGCTTCGGCAGCGGGAAGCAATCCGACCTGGAGTTGGCCGCTGGTCAAGAGCTTCACCACCTCGACCGGCGACCTCGCCGCAGCCGGGACCGCTTTGGTTTCGGGCCAGCGCGCAGCGATCGCCGAAGCGACGGCGGCGGCGACGGTCAGCGCGCCCGGGCGAATCTCATCGGTCACTACGACCAGGTGCGTCGCGCGGTACGCGTACCATTGGCGGTACGGGGAGTGGCCAGGCAGGAGCGCCCCGGCCACTCCCAGGAGGGATAGAGTGACGAACCTGCGCATCATGGCTCTTCGAAGACGTCGAGCTGGAGGAAGTTCGACACCACGTAATTGGGCACGTCCACCAGGTTGCTGATGTGGAGATCGCAGGCGACGCTGCAGAGGAGGTACGCCTGCTCCGCCGTCAGCGGTCTCGGCGCGGGCGAAGTCGGCCCGCTCAGCAGCGCGATCATCTTGAGCAGCGCGTCGCGCGCAGCCAGCGTCACGTCTTCCGATTCGTTCCTGAGGGGGCGCAGGAGATGATTGGAATTCACGTCGATCCACAACTCCGGGGCCATCACCACGCCCGCGGGTTTGACCGGAATCCCCATCGTGGCGACGAAGTGCTCCGGATCGAGATCCTTGAGGACCCCGGCGACGGTGCTCTCGAATCGGGGCCAGTTGCCGAAGGCCGCGGCCTGGTGCTTGCGGACGTCGACCTTCACCGTGACGACCGCGTTCATCTCGATCGCGGTGCCGGAAACCTCGCCGTCGCCCTGCGCCCAGTGCACGTCACCGATGGAGAGCCCGCAGCCGTCGATGAAGCAGGGGAAGAGCAGCGTCGTTCCCTTCACCATCTGCTTCACGTCGGTGTTCCCCCCGTTTTCGCGCGGAGGGATGGTGCGCAGGCAGCGATCCTTCTCGCGCCCCATCGGGCCGCAGAGGCGGGCCGGCACCGCGTCGGTCGGTTCCGGAGGAAGCACGAACCCCTGTTTCGCCCGGAGCTCCTCCTCGCGGGCGAACGCGGCCTCGATCTCCGGCAGGCCCAGCTCGACGCCGATGGTGCCCGCGAATCCGTGCAGCGGCAGCCGCACGCCGGGGAGATCCCGGGAGGTCGCGTAGCGCGTTCCGTTGATCGGCGGGGCGCCCAGCTCCCAGTGCACGATGGCTGGGTCGGTGAAGACGTCCCGGAGAAAGCCGAACCCCGGCACTGCTACCGTGTACCCGAAATTGTCGGGTCCTGGACCGACGTCGATCATCGTCACGGCGAGCACGTCGCCGCGCCTGGCGCCCCTCACATGCAGCGGGCCGGTCAGCGGATGAATCAGGTTCAGGTTGGCACCCGCCACCGTCGCCCGCGTCGAGGAGCGGTTGAATGGATTGTCGAATGCGTCGCGAGTCTCGAAGATCACCGTGTCGCCGGCACTGGCCTGCGCCACCTCGGGGATGTCGGGATGCCAGCGATTGTGACAGGTGCCCAGCGGATCCTCGGCGCACGGGATGGGAACTCCGCCGGCCCCTCGCGTCACCGGGATCCGAACCGTCTTCGCAAACGAGGGCGCCGTCGCAGCGGCGACGAGCGCGGCCGTGAGCAGCACGCTCTTCATGGGTCCCTTCTCCGCGCGGGAGTCGCGCGGCCGGGCGGCGTCGTCGGAAGGAGGATTTCTCGAAGAAGGATCTTCGCCTTGGCCACCACTCAAGACGAAGCTGCGCGGCCCCATACGCCGCTGCGAGCGCGATTGTCAACCGGGGCGCAAGACCCACGCTATCCGAGCAGCACCGTGCGATCGACTGCGAAGGGCCCCTCGCCCTCGCGAAAGAGGAGCGCGATCGACGCAACCTGGAAGGCGAACGGGCGCCATCCGCCTCGCAGCTCCGCGAGCCTGTGGTCGAGCTGGGCGCGACCCGCTGCCTGACCCACGCTCAGGTGGGGTACGAAGCCGTTTTCGTGGCGGGACACTTCGTCGCAATCGGGAAACTGCGCTTGCAGCGCCGACTGGAGCTCGACGAATGGTGCCGCGGGGTCCGGGGCGAGCCACATCGTGAATCGATCCCTCCCGTGCGCGAAGAATTGCATCTTCGCGAGCGTCGCGCGAAAGCGAGGCACGGATGCGCAAGCGCGGCGAAGAATGGGATCCGCCTGATCGAACATCGTCCGCGGCCAGAACGGATAGAGCAGCGTGAGGTGCGGCATCCAGCGCTCGAAGTGCCGGTCGTAGCGCCGGCGGATCGCCTGGATGGGTTCCCACAAGTCGCGCTCCGGAATCACGACGACGGCGGCCTCGTGCGTCTTCATGGCCTTCCTCCTGCCTCGCGCGCAGATTACGTCGGCACCGGCTGATCGGGTGTGTGATGGGAGAACACAAGACCCAAGCCCGGATCGCGGCGCGAGGTGGCGGATTGAATTAGAGTGAGGCAGTGCGTGATGCTCTCCCCGCTGGCAGTGTGGCGAAGCTCTACGCGACCCTCTGGCGGCATGCGGAGGGCCGGCGCGCCAAGGTCGTGCTCTTCGTCGTCCTCCTCGTCATGGCCCAGGTGGTCAGGCTGACCATCCCCTGGTTCTTCGGCGAGGCGGTCAACGCGCTCCAGGCGCAGGGGATGGAAGGGATCACCCGCGCGCGGAATGACTTGCTCCTGATGCTCGCTGCCGTCGGCGTCGCCTGGACCATGCATGGTCCAGCGCGCATCGTAGAGCGCTTCACGGCGCTGGTGGTCCGCGAGCGGTTCGCCGACGCGCTCCACGCCAAGGCGCTTGCTCTGCCGGTGCGCTGGCACGAGCAGCACCATTCCGGAGACACGCTGCACCGGATGACGAGGGCGACGAGCTCGCTGGCTTCGTTCGCGCAGTCGCAGTTCATCTATCTGCAGAATACCGTGAGCGTCGTCGGGCCCATCGCAGCTCTCTTCCTGATCTCCCGGGCGACGGGTGCGGCGGCGATGGCCGGTTACGCGGCCATCGGCTACTTCGTCGTGCGGATCGATGCCTTCATGGTCCTGCTCGTCCGCGAAGAGAACCGCGCCGAGCGCCGGTACAACTCCGCCCTCGTCGACTGCCTGGGGAACATCGCTACCGTGCTCACGCTGCGGGTGCAGGAGCCGATGCGCAGGATGCTCCGGTCGCGGCTCCTGGCCGTCTTCGCTCCGCTGCGCCGGAACATCGTCTTCAACGAAGTGAAGTGGGGCGGCATCGACCTGCTCAACGGCGGGATGCGCACCGGCCTGGTCGCTCTCTACGCCTGGCTGGACTTTCGCCAGCGCGGGACCATCAGCGTCGGCACGGCTGTTGTCGTGCACCAGTACTCCCAGCAGGTCGGGAACGTGGTCGCGGCCATGGCGATGCACTGGAACGACCTCGTTCGGCAGAAGACCGAGGTCGCCGATGTCGACCCGATCTTCACCAGCGCCGAGCGCCGGCTGGATACCGCGGCCGTGCCGGAAGACTGGCGCGAGATCCGGGTGGAGGGCCTGCGCTTCGTCCACCCGGGAGCTGGCGCGGGGCGGCCGGCGCTCGACGGCGTCTCGATCGAGCTGCGCCGCGGACGGCGGCTCGCGTTGATCGGCGAGAGCGGGGCGGGAAAGACCTCGCTGCTTCGCGTCCTCGCCGGGCTGGTCGACGCGGAAGCCGTGTCGATCGCGGTGGACGGAACGCCCCATCCGCGCCTGAAGCACCTGGGCGCGACTTCGCTGCTCTTGCCGCAGGATCCCGCCGTGTTCGAGTCCACCGTCCGCGAGAACGTGACCATGGGGCTGCCTTACACGCAGAGCGAGATCGAGCGCGCTTGCGAGCTGGCCGGCTTCGCGTCGGTGATCGAGCAGCTGCCGCAGGGATTCGACACGGTGATCTCCGAGCGCGGGCTCAACCTTTCGGGGGGGCAGAAGCAGCGGCTCGCTCTGGCGCGTGGGTTGCTCGCGGCGAAGGAGGTGGGACTGGTCCTCCTGGACGAGGCGACGAGCAGCGTGGACGCTTCCACCGAGGGCGAGATCTACGATCGGGTGATGTCCGCGTTCGGCGGCGCCTGCATCGTGTCGTCGGTGCACCGGCTGCACCTGCTGCGGCGATTCGACACCGTGATCGTGATGGAGGATGGCCGCGTCATCGACAGCGGCGCGCCCGACGAGGTGAGACAGCGCCGGCCCGAGCTGTTCGCGCACGCGGCGATGGAGGTCGTGGCGGAAACGCGCGCAGCTTGATAGGAAGACCCACCATGAAGCAGGCCGTCATGACCGCGCCTGGGCGGATCGAGCTCCGCGACGTCCCGGCGCCCGAGGTGGCGCCGGAGCAGGTGCTGGTCCGGATGAAGCGCATCGGCGTGTGCGGGTCGGACATCCACGTTTTCCATGGCAAGCACCCGCTGACGCCGTATCCGGTGGTCCAGGGGCACGAGGTCTCCGGCGTCGTCGAGCGCACCGGTTCGGCAGTGCGCGGGCTGAGCCCCGGCGATCCCGTCACGCTCCAGCCCCAGGTGACTTGCGGCGTCTGCTATCCCTGCCGGCACGGCGCCTACCACATCTGCGACCAGCTGAAAGTGATGGGGTTCCAGACCACCGGCGCCGCCTCCGAGCTCTTCGCGGTCGACTCCTCGAAGGTGTTGCGCTTGCCGAAGAGCATGAGCCTCGAGCAGGGGGCGATGGTCGAACCGCTCGCCGTCGCCGTCCACGCGATCGAGCGCGTCGGCGGCGCGGCCGGGAAGAAGGTGCTGGTGCTCGGGGCCGGACCGATCGGAAATCTGGTGGCGCAGGCTGCGCGAGGGCTCGGGGCGGCGGCCGTGATGATCACGGACACCAGCGAGTACCGGCTCGAGCTCGCAGCCCGCTGCGGCATCCCGCTGCGGGTGAACCCACTCAAAGTCGACCTCGCCGAGGCAGTCCGGGAGAAATTCGGGCCGGACAAAGCCGACCTCATCTTCGAGTGCGTCGGCGTGCAGAAGACCGTGGAGCAGGCTGTCGCCGTCGCGCGGAAGGGCACCGACGTCGTCGTGGTCGGCGTCTTCGGCGACAAGCCGGTGGTCGACATGGGCACCGTGCAGGATCGCGAGCTCCGCCTCGTCGGCACGCTCATGTACCAGCAGCCGGACTGGGTGAAGGCGATCTCGCTCATCGACCAGGGAAAGGTCGATCTCGCCCCGCTGGTCACGGACCGGTTCGCGTTCGCGGACTACCAGAAGGCCTACGAGTACATCGACGCGAACCGCGAGCGGGCGATGAAGGTGATGATCGTCGTCGACGCCTGAACCAGCCGACTCTGCGATAGCCTCCAGCGGTGCTCTATCGCTTCCTCGCCGACGTGGTTGTTGTCATCCACCTCGGGTTCGTCTTGTTCGTGGTCGCCGGTGGATTCCTGATCCTGCGCTGGCCTTGCATCGCCTGGATCCAGATCCCGGCGGCATTGTGGGGAATGTTCGTGGAGTGGTCCGGCTGGATCTGTCCTCTGACCCCGCTCGAGAACTGGCTGCGTGCGGAGGGTGGCGGCGCGGTATACGCGGGAAGCTTCGTCGGGCACTATCTCCTTCCCGTGCTGTACCCCGGGAGCCTCACGCGCGGCGTACAGATCCTGCTCGGCGCGACGGTTCTGGCCCTGAACTTCATCGCCTACGCGCTCGCGGTCGCTCGCTCCACCGCGTCGCGCCGTTCGTGACGTCTTCGACCGCGCCCGCCGTCAGTGCCGCTTGAAGAACTGGACGGCCCGCTCGTGCCGCTTCGCGGCCGCGAGCGACTTGAAGGTGCCGAGGTTCTTCCGCTTGCCGGTGCGCGGATCCTTCTTGCGCGAGTAGAGGCGGAACCCGCCCGATTTGAGCTTCCGGATCATGGCGGCAAGGTGGCCATGGTGTCCCTGTGGCGCCAGCCCGTCGCTTTCGGGGTGCTACTTTCGCGCGGCGGGCTTTCGCTTCCTCTTCGCCGTCCGTGACGTCCGGCGGCCGCGTTCCGCCGCCCCGTTTCCCGCCCGTGCAAGCTGCGCCTTGGCGTGGCTCAGCCAGTGTTGCCGGTACTCCGCCGCTCGCCGGAGGATCCGCTCGAGGACGTCCTTCCCGTTCTGGACCGTCTCCGCGTTCGCGCTGCCGCCTTCGGGCCGGATCTTCAGCTCGCTCAACCGGTTGAGCACGGGTTTCATCGCCTTGTCGGGATTGACGAAGAACTCGCTGCCGCGCACGCGCACGAAGCTCCAGCCGAGCCGCTCGAGAATGGCCTGCCTCGCCATGTCCTCGCGGAGCTGGTCGACGGCCGCCGGCTTGTCGCCATCGCATTCGATCGCCAGGCGGCGTCCTCCGCCCTCCACGACCAGATCGATGGTGTAGTAGCCGACCCGCCAGTGCGGCAGGACGCGATAACCGGCCTCGAACAGGCGGTTGTGGACCTCGTGCTCGAGCGGCGTCTCCGAAGAATCCTCGGACTGCTTCATCAGGAGCCGGACCGCTGCCGGATCCTCCGCGTGCTGGATCAGCCGGCGGCGCAGGTCCTTCGGCTTCAGATCGGCCGGATCGAGCGAGTGGACCACCCACATCTGATCGCGAGCCCGGCTCGCCGCCACGTTGAAGCGCTGCTTGAACATCGGCTCGCTGCGCAGGCGGAGCTGGTTCTCCTCGGCGCTGTCCACCACCGAGAGGAACATCACGTCGCGTTCATCGCCCTGGAACTGCGCCGCGTTGCCGCACAGCACCCGTCGCGACTCGTATTCCGCCGGCGGGAGGTGATGGAGCAAGAGGCGCTCGATCTCCAGCGCCTGGTCGTCTCCCACCAGCGAGACCACCCCGAAGCTCTTGCTCTTGTACTCGGGCTGGTCGATCGCCGCCCGGATCAAGGAGGCGATCGCCAGCGCTTCCGCCTTGTTGGTCTCGTTGATGGCGCGGCCGTTCTCCACCCGGTGCGAGATGATGTGCGGCTTCAGCGTCGCCTTGCTCGGGTCGCGCAAGGGCCGGATCCTTCCCCCGTAGCAGAGGTGATTGCTGAACTCGATGATCTCCGGGACGCAGCGGAAGTGCTCGGTGAGGCAGATGGCGCCGCCGAACGACTGGCGCGCGAGATCGTAGACGGAGATCTGGCCGTCGTAGAGCACCGAGTTCGGGATGTCCTCGAGATGCTCGTCGATGAGCTGCTGGACCACGGCCACGTCCTGACCCACCGCGGACGGGCTCACCTGCTCGTGATCCCCGACCACCACGACCCGACGCGCCATGTAGAACGGGATCAGGGCCATCACGTCGGCCTGGCTCGCCTCGTCGGTGATCACGACGTCGAAGCGCGTGGTCGGCTCGAAGGTTTCCACCGCGCGCGCCAGCGGCATGATCCAGACGGGGACGGCCGAGCGGCACTCGGTCATCTTCTGGCTCGCCTCGACGATCAGGCGGGGAACGCGCTTTCCCATCCCCTTGCCGATCCGGCGGACCATGTCGAGCCAACCGACCAGCGCCTGTTGCTGCTGGGACGTCGTGCGCCGCACTTGCGCTCCCCAGGCGCGGCGCTCGATCAGCTCGGCCGTGACCCTTCTCAGCTCGGGGCCCAGCCGGTCAATCTCCTTCTGTAGCGCCGGCAGCGAGGCCCTCCCTCTCCGCTCGAGCTCGTCGTGCAGCTGCCGCCAGAGCCATGCGGCTTGAGGGTCACCCGGCGGAGTCGGTCCGTCGTGCGGCGCGCGGCGTTCGTGGATCGCTTGCGCCCAGTCCGGCGCGAACGACTGCAAGGCGGCTAGCAGGTCGCGTCGCGTCGTGGCGGTCTTCCTCTGGCCATCGAGCTGGACCAACCGTTGGTACGCGTCGCGGTAATCCGACGGCGTGAGCCGCTCGGCGGCGCGCGCGAGCTTCGCGAGCACCGGCGCCGGCGTTGCGTCTTTCGGGACCGTCAGCGCCGACCGCAGCTGCTGAAGCTGCGCATCCACCTCGCTGAAGCGCGCCATGTCCATGCGCGCCTGGAAGGCTTGAGGCAGCTGGACGCTGACCAACTCCTTGAGCCGGTGCAACAGGGCCGCGGCGTCGCCCCGCTGCTCGCCGAAAAACTCGCGCCAGAGGAATCCCCGCTCTTTCAGCTCGTTCTCGACCGGCTGCCATTCCTCGGCGTGCCAGCAGAGGCAGCGGCGGATCTCCTTCGCGAATTGAGCAGCGCCCTCCAGCGGCTTTTCCGAGAGCGCCGCCCAGGCGGGCGCGCCCTGCGGGACCATCTGCCGGTCCCATCTTCCTTCGAGATCCCGCCGCATGATCGCCAGCAGGATGTGCGCGCGCAGCGCCTGGAAGTGAGCGGCGCTCTTCGGTTCGCCCGACGCGACCTTGGTTTCGCCGATGAAGCGCTTCCACGCGCCGTGGGTCAGCAGGGCCAGCTTGCCGACGCTCTTGTTCTTCTTGAAGTAGGCGAGGATCTCCTCGGTAATCTGGAGTTGCTCCTCGAGCGGGATGCTCCCGGAGAGCGCCGGAGCATGGCGCAGCGCGCTCTCCTTCGCGTCGGCGGTCTGCTCGATCAGCTGGTCGAGCATCTTCACCAGCTCGTCCCACTCGACGCGCGCGGTCCCTCCTTCGTTGCCGGCCGCCACGGCGCCGATCTTCCAGCGCCGTTCCCGATCGAGCACTTCGACCGCCTTCACCGCCTTCGCCAGCAGCTTGTCCAGCGCCGCGGTCATCGGTTCATCCAGCGGCGCCTTCCACAGCTCCGGGCGGTAATTCCGGCTCGCCTTGGACAGCCGGTCATGTTCCCCGGCGATCTTCTCGAACTCATCCGGCGGGACCAGCGCCTTCAGCTCGGGAAGAAGCCGGGCCAGCTCCGCCTCGTCCTCGGCGCTCAGCGCCTCCGTGCTCGCGTACAGCTCGCCGATCTCCGCCGCCGACAACGGCAGCGGCGCTCCCGGCTGGATGGAGCCGGGGATCCAGGCCTGGGACTGCGCCTCGGCGGCGACCTTGCGGGCGGCCTCGATCGGAGAGAGCTTCGTCTTGAGGAAGACGACGTCCCGGTACTCGTCAGCCCGGGCTTCGAACAGCTCCTGCCGGTGCTTGCGCAATTGGGCGAGGAGCTCCGAGCGCTGCGCGGCGAGCTGCTCCGCCTCTGCGTCGAGCTTCTTCGGATTGCCGGTGGTGAGGCGCTCGATGATGGTGGACACCGCGCCCTCGAGCTGACTGCGGCTCTCGATGTCGCTTTCCAGCACGCTGACCGTGAGCGGCCGCAGCTTCTCCACCACGTGGTCGCGCAGGACGCGAAGCGCCTTGGTGGTGTGGCTCGTGACCAGAACGCTCTGGCCCTGGGCGAGCAGGTGGCCGATGAGGTTGGCGATGGTGTGCGTCTTGCCCGTGCCCGGAGGACCCTGGACGAGGACGCATCCCTCGCGCTCCAGGCGCACCGCGATCCGGATCTGCTCGGGGTTGGCGGGCTTGCTGAGCAGGACTTCTTCAGGCTCATCGCCCGGTTCGAAGCTCTCGGCCTTCTCGTCCTCCTCGGGCGGCGGATCGAGACCGACGATCTTGAGGAGCGCCAGCGGCAGATCCTGCCGGACCGCGAGATCGTCGAGCGTTCCCTCGATGGCGGTGGCGAAGCCCAAGGTCCGCGTACGGAGGAAGAGCACGGGCGCGCGGCCGATCTTCGGGTCCTCGGACTCCTTCTGCGGAGGCCCTTCGGCGAACTGCCCGCGCGGTGAGAGCTGCACGACGAAGCGGCGGAGGAACTCGAGCGTGTCGGTCCCGCCCAGCGGGTGGAATCCGCCGCGATCCAGCTCCTCGCGGCAGCGCGCCAGCACTTTCGGTTCGATGTCCGGCATGGAGCGGAAGAGGGCCGAGTACAGCTCCACTTCCTTTCCGGTCTCGATGAGGGTGAACTCGGGCACGCTCGGATCGAAGGCGAGCTGGATCCGCTGCAGCAAGATGGGATGGTAGATGCTGCCGTCGAGCCGCTTCCAGCTGAGGATGCCGTCGCCAAGCACGAGCTCGATGTGCTCGGCCTCGCGCTCGATGCGGCCGTACAGCTCGTAGAGCTGCTCGAAGACCTTCATGGTCGCGCGCGCCGGGCGCTCGGTGGCGGCCCAGTTCTGCTGCTGCGTCTTCCAGCGCTCGTAGGCTTCGACGCGTCGAGGCTCCGCGTCGAAGCGCAGAGGCTCCGCGCCGTTCGCTTTCATCTCGTAGACGGTGACTTCCGCGTCCGGATCCTCCCAGTCGCCCTCCAGCCAGTCGACGATCGGCAGCGGCGGCTGCGGCGCCTGGGTGAACGTCGGCCGCGCTACCTTGAGAACGAAGTCGGCTTCTTCGTGCCCGTTCGAGAACCGCCGCTGGATCGCGGGGTGGTCGGGCAGGTGGCGGAACCAGAGTGTCCAAGGCTGTTCCGACAGATCCCGCTTGGCCGGGTTGCGGTGCTCGTTCAGCGCCTTGAGATAGCGGAATACCCGCGCGATCCGCTCGCGGCCATGCTGTTGCGACTTCGCGTCCGACATATCCCCTCGCGTTCGGAGACTGCGCGTTGACCCGAAGGAGACAGCTTGCCCTCGAAGCGGGCTGCTCCGCTAGGAATCGATCACCCACAGCGGAAGGAGTGGAGGCGCGGCTCCTACCCGGGGACCTGCGCGTCATCATTACAGCGCCGATGTGCGCAGGTCGCGCAGTGGACGGGGCGAGCAGCCGTACTAGTGTGGCGCGGACCACTTCAATGCTGACCAAGAGCCTCCGGCAGTGTCACGCATGTCGTCTGACTTGGTTTCCAACTGGGGGAGCCGGAGCGGCGTGTCCTGCGTGCGGAGGAACGAGGGTCGGCGGAACGCTCGAGCTGTTCCACGTCGGGATCGCGCTCATCGCGCTGGGCGCGATCGGCTGGTGGCTCCGGCACGGGCCGTTCAGCGAGAGCCTGGGAGTCGCGGGTCCCGCGGTGATCCAGGCGAAGGAGTTCACCGCGAACGTGGAACGCGGACCCTCCCAAGGACAGCCGGTGACGCTTCACCGTGGGGAGGAAGTCACCGTCGTCAAGCGCGAGGAGCGCCGGGTGCTGGTGAAGGACCGGCGTGGCAACCAGGTCTACGTCTCTTCCAAGAAGATCAAATCCGCAAAAGTCAAACGACGCCAGAAGAAGGCGAAAACGAGGAGCAAGCATGTACAGCGCTGAGATCAGCCGCAAGAACCCGGGGTGTTTCATCTTCCTTTTGGACCAGTCGGCCTCGATGGAGGATCCATTCGGTGGCAGCAGCGAGCGGCGAAAGGCCGACGAGCTGGCGACGATCATCAACAAGCTCATCCACAACCTCTCCATCCGCTGCGCCAAGGGCGATTCCATCTACGACTACTTCCACGTGGCCGTGATCGGCTACGGGCAGGACACGGTGGTGAAGTCGGCCTTCGACGGACCGCTGACCGGCAAGGACCTGATCCCGATCAGCGAGCTCGCCAACAACCCGCTCCGCATCGAGGACCGCGTGAAGAAGCAGGACGACGGCAACGGCGGGCTGGTGGAGCAGTCGGTGAAGTTCCCCCTCTGGTTCGAGGCCAAGCACGCGGGCGGGACGCCGATGAGCTCCGCGTTCAAGATGGGGGCGGAGATGGTGCAGAGATGGGTCGCCGAGCACCCGAAGGGGTTTCCCCCGATCGTGATCAACATCACCGACGGGGAAGCGACCGACGGCGATCCGGTCCCGGAGGCGAAGGCGCTCTGCTCGCTGGGGAGCGACGACGGCGCCACCCTGGTCTTCAACATCCACCTCTCCTCGGCCGCGGGCAATCCCATCGAGCTGCCGGCGAGCGACGAAGGCCTGCCGGACAAGTTCGCCAAGCAGCTCTTCGAGATGTCCAGCAGCCTGACGCCGTTCATGATCGGGCGCGCCAAGGAGCTGGGGATGCCGGCGGGCGACGGAGCGCGCGGGTTCGTCTTCAATGCGCAACCCGTGCAGGTGATCCAGTTCCTCGACATCGGAACCCGTCCCGCGAACCTCCGGTGATCGACGCTCTTCACCCGAACGGCGCGGCGCCGTTCTCGGTGGAGGCGTTCTCCTGCCAGAAGGCGGGGAACGCCCGAACCGAGTACGAAGACGCGTGGGCGATCCGTGGCTCGGACTCGCCCACGCGCTGCCGCGTCGCGGTCGCCGACGGCGCCACCGAGAGCAGCTTTTCCGCGCTCTGGGCGGCGCTGCTCGTCGAGAGCTTCGTGCGGGGGCGGGTACACGGGCCCGATTTCTTCGGCCGGCTTGGCGCCATTCGACGGCTGTGGCGGCGGAAGATCCGGGGCCGTCCGCTGCCCTGGTATGCGGCGGAGAAAGCGCGCCGGGGCGCGTATGCGGCGTTCGTCGGCGCATCGCTGAACGCGGTGAACCGGGGGTGGCGCGCGGTGGCGATCGGCGACTGCTGCTTGCTGCATGTGACGGGCAACCGGGAGCTCGCGAAGGCCTTTCCCTTGAGCCACTCCGAAGAATTCGGCTCGAGCCCGTTCCTGGTCGGGTCCATGACGAAATCGGATGACGATCCGCTTCCGCACGTGCGGGTGAGCGAGGGGGTCCTGGAGCCGGACGACGTCCTCTTCTTCGCTTCCGATGCGCTGTCGGCGTGGCTGCTGCGGCGCGCGGAGAAGGGCGAGCCCGCCTGGGAAGCCATCGGTCCGGAGGGGATCCGGACGCGAGAGGACTTCGAGGCGCTGGTGGCGCAGGCGCGCGACGAGGGGACGCGCAACGACGACATGACCCTGGTTCGGCTCATGCGGCGCGCGGACCGGGAGAAGGGCGCGAGCTAGCGATGGCCACCTGGCCCGATCTCACCGAGTACCACGAAGCGATGCAATCGCCGCAGCGATCGCTCGGCGATCCCGAGCTGCAGAAGGCGCAGATCGACAAGGACCGCTTCGGGATGCCCAAGCCGGCCACCGGCGGCAATGCCGTCGTGTACAAGGCCACGGTGGGGCAGAACGCCTGGGCGGTGCGGTGCTTTCTGCGGCCGATCTCGGACCACGCCGAGCGGTACGCAGCCATCTCCAAGCACTTGCAGAAGAACCGCTCCGCGCACAGCACCGAGTTCGTCTATCTGGCCGATGGCCTGCGGATCAAAGGCGGCACCTTCCCCATCGTGAAGATGGCGTGGGTGCAGGGGCTGCACCTCGATCGGTGCGTCGAGGGGCTATTGGACAAGCCCCGGGAGCTGGCGGCGCTGCGGGAGAAGTTCCGGACGCTGGTGAAAGACATCGAGCACGCGAAGTTCGCGCACGGCGACCTCCAGCACGGAAACATCCTCGTCACCGGCAGGGATCTTCTGCTCATCGACTACGACGGCATGTGGGTGCCGGCGTTGATCGGGCGGCAGGCCACCGAGATCGGGCATCGCGCCTATCAGCACCCGAAGCGCGGCATGACCGATTACGGTCCGCATCTGGACCGGTTTTCCGCGCTGGTGATCTACTTGTCGCTGCGGGCGCTGGAGATCGATCGCAAGCTCTGGGACACGTACTACACGGGCGACAACCTTCTCTTCGTGCGCGAGGATTTCAACGAGGTGGGGAGGAGCCCCGTCTGGGGGGATCTCGCTGCGCTCAAGAATGCCGAAGTGACCTATCTGGCCGGCATCCTGGCCGCGATGGTGGGACGGCCGGTGAAGGATCTGCCGCGCCTGGAAGCGGTGCTCTCGCAGTCGGCGGGGCTCAGGCCGCTCGAGTTCAAGCCGGTCGCCCGGGCTCCGGAGAAGCCGAAGTGGAGCGGGAAGCCGTCGAAGAGCGGAAGCGCAGCGGACCTCGCGTCGCAGTGGAAGGTGGTGTGGTCCCGGCCGGGGGAGAAGATCGAGACGCGCTGGAAGAAGGAAGTGAAGGACGGGCCGGTGGAGGTGGAGAGCGAAGTCGAGGTCATGGCTCCCAATCCGTTTCCCCTCGCGATGATCACGGTGGGCGGGCTCGCTGCGGGCGTCCTGATCGGGGTCTCGGTCTCGCCCGAGCTTGGATTGGTCGCCGCGGGTGGCGGCCTGATCTTCACGCGCGGGATGTCGAAGGTGCAGAAGAAGAGGGTCAAGCACATCGCCATCCGGCCGGTCGAGCAGCAGGTGCTGGAGCAGCTCAAGGTGGCCGTGGCTGGGCACAAGTCGGCCGTGACGTCGCTGCAATGCAGTGCGGACGGCAGGCGTCTCGCGGTGGTGACGAAGTTTGGCGAGTGCGCTTTGTGGGAGCTGGACACGGACGGTTACAAGGTCAGCGCCGTTCGCCTGCCGCCGTTCGAGCAGTCGGCCCTGGCATCGGGCACGCCGAAAGCGGCGGTGGTCACCGATAAAGCCGCTCTGGCGGCGGATCTGGCTTCCGGTTTGAAAGTGGAGTTCCCGGTGGACAGCTCGAACCGCGCCTCGGCGGCGGCGATGACGGCGGACGGCGCGAAGATCGCTCTCGGCCAGCAACTGGGACAGGTGCACGTCGTGGAAGTGATGACGAAGAAGACGCTCATCCAGATCGCTGGAATGAGCTCGCGCGTGACCGCCCTCGCCTTCTCGGAGGACGGGGCATTTCTCGGCATCGGATGGGCCACCGGGATGGTGCAGATCCATCGGCTGACCCCCAAGGCGGAGAAGGTCGGGGAGGGGACCCAGCACCGGACTGCGGTGACGGCGCTGGCTGCCGCGCCGAAGGGACAAGCTTTCGCCTCGGCCGACGACTCCGGCCAGGTGGTCATCTGGGGAAAGAACGGGCAGAGGCAAGCGGCCGCGAACGCGGGAGGTCGTGGCGTGAAGTCGCTGCTGTTCCTGGGCGAGCAGGCGGTCGCGGCCGGTTGCGGTGACGGGACGGTGAAGATTTTGAACCCGTCCAGCGGGGCGGTCCTCGCGACACATAATGTGGGGGCGGCCGGGGTCACGGCGCTGGCGTTCGCGAAGGAAAAGATGGCGCTCGCGGTGGGGACCCAGTCCGGCCAGGTGACGCTGCTCGCGCTGGAGGCGTGAGAGCCCCCCACATTTCACCACGCAAGTACCCGGTTGGCCGCGCCTTTTTTCCAGGCGATCCGCTCCGGCGCGCCTGTACGGCCGG
>MNFJ01000142.1 GCA_001918155.1 Deltaproteobacteria bacterium 13_1_40CM_4_68_19 | reverse complement strand
CGTGCCCTTTCACGATGCGCTGCGAGATCGCCAGCCCGAGACCGGTGCCCTTGGTCTTGGTCGTGTAGAAGGGGATGAAGATGCGGTCGAGGGCTTCTTCCGGAATGCCCGCGCCGGTGTCCGCGAATCGGACCTCGATCTGATCGGCCGAGTACCGAGGGGTATGCTCGGAGAGTCCCAGCTCGATCGGCGCGTGCGGCCTTCGCGTGCGGACGGTCAGGCGGCCCCCGTCCGGCATCGCCTGGACGGCGTTCAGCGCCAGATTGATGAACACCTGCTTGATCTGCTCCGCGTCGGCGTGGATCGGGGGCAGGTCGGGAGTCAGATCCAGCTCCAGGACCACGTTCGGGGGCATGCTGCTCTCGATCAGCTTCATCGTCTTCCAGAGCACGTCGTTCAGGTCGGTGCTCTGGAACTTGCCCGAGGCGGCGTTCGGGAACGGCCGCGAGTAGTCGAGGAACTGCGCCACCACGCCGTCGAGGCGGTTCACCTCCTCGACGATGATTTGTAAGATCTCGCCGTCTGCCCCCTGCAGCTGCGCCGGATCCAGATATTGCGCTGCCCCCTTGATGGCGCCGAGGGGATTGCGGATCTCGTGCGCCAGTCCGGCGGCCATCTCGCCGAGCGCGGCGAGGCGATCGCGCTCCTTCATCTTCTCGTAGAGCCGGCTGTTCTCGATGGTGATCGCTGCCTGCTCGCCGATATCCAGCATCGTCGCCAGCTCGTCGGAGGCGAAGGCCTCCGGGACCCGGTCGTCGAGCATGCAGAGAAAGCCGACCACCCGCTGCGAGGCGATGAGCGGAATGGTCACCCCCGCGCGCATCGCCGCCATCGCCGCGCCGATCTCCGAGAGGCGCGCGCGCTCCTCGGACAGCGCGCTGGATTCAGTCTCCGACTCCGGCAGGAGCTGGCGCAGCTCGGCGAGACGCCGCTCGACCAGCTCCACCAGCTGCGCCTTCTGGCCGGCCTGGGCGCTCTGGACCAGCGCGCGCACCGTGGCCGCGTCGATGTACGGCGTCGGCGCCGGCCCGCGGTAGTCCAGCCGGCGAAAACCGAGGCCGTCGTCGGCCAGCAGGTAGATCGACGCGTGCGTCACCCGCCTGGTCTCGTAGAACCCGTCGAGGACCACCTGGGCCAGCTCGCGGACGTCGATGATGCCGGCCATCCGCTGGCGCAGCGCCGCGAGCGCCTGCACGAACTGGAACCGCTCGGCGAAGAAGATGGAGAGCACCTTCTCTTCCACCTTCGTCTTCAACGGCTCGAAGAGGATGAGGATGACGAAGGACGCCACCATCGAGTTGAAGAGGAACAACCCCGTGGTGCCCGTCCAGCGCACGAGCACGCCGTAGATCAGGGTGAGCACCACGCCGACGGACGCCAGCACGACGATCTTCCCCAGGAGCTCGTTGAGATCGAGCAGGCGGTGCCGCTGGATGGTCTGGGACAGGAAGTACAGGTAGATGGTCATCGCCACGTTGGCGAACGGAGGCGACGGCCAACCGGCGAGGCGGATGAGGAGCTCGCCGAAGGTGAGCCCGACGCAGAGCGCGGCCCCGACCCACAGGTAGAACATTCGCGCCCGCTCGGTGCGCGACGCTGCCCGCCGCATCCGGGCGTACAGGAGGCTGACCGCCGCTGTCAGCTGGACGAACACCGCCCCGGAAGCCGTGACGCGCGCCGCCGGCATCAGCGCGAGCGGCGAGACCGCCACCGCCACGGTGGCCAGCGCCGTAGCCGTGGCGAAACGACGCAAGCCGACGACCCGGCCAGCGGATTCCCCTTGAAATTCAATGATGAAGCCGAGAACGGCGACCGGAATGAACCCGGCGGCTCCCACCGATACGCGCAGGGGCCACGTCCGGGTGGTGCCGAAGATGCCGTAGAGGAAGTCACCGATCTGGTAGGCTAGGAGCGCGAAATTGAGCAGCGCGAAAGCGGTCCACAGGCGCGTCCGCCCGGGGCGCAGCAACATGGCGAGCGCAAGCGCCAGGCAGACGATCGCCGCAAGCAACGCGCTCTGTGTCCTGGCATCCACCGTAGCGGAGGGTAACACGGTGGAGCGTCAGGGAACTGCCCGGAATGACGGATGTCCCTCCACCGGTTCGGCGACTGGACGGCAGCGCCCACCAATGCCAGATTGCACCGAGCGACCGAGCCCTCGATGACCCCCCGCCTTCTCAGCTTCGCCGCCGTGGCGCTGTGCGTCGCGTGGGTTCCCGCGCCACCGGATCCGCTCGCCGCGGACCCTGACGTGGAGGCCGTGGAGCGCGGCCCGGCCATCGGCGAAGCCGAACTGGCTCCGTATTTCACCACTTCCGCGCTGAAGTCTGCCTTGAGCGAGCTGCAGGCGGGGCGGGCGGCGAACGCCTTGCGATTTCTTCCCCGCAGGCCGGCGGATGCGCCGACCCGGTGGCTCAAGGCGCTGGCTCTGAAGGCGGCAGACCACCCGAAAGCGGCGCGGGCGCTGTTCGAGCAGCTCGCGATGGAGGGCGGTCCGCTGGCGGATCGCGCCCTGCACATGGCGGCGCTCTGCGCCATCGACCAAGGGTCGGCAGGGGCGGCGGAGAGGCTGCTCGCGCAGGTGTCGCTGCGATACGTCGACGCAGACCAGATACTCCTCGAGCGCGCGCGCCAGACGATGGATCGGCGCGTCGCCGGGCCCCGCACTGCCGCGCGGGTCGAGGAGATCCTCCAGCCGATCCTGGGCGGGCAGGTCCGGGCGGACATCGCCGCGGCCCACCTGATCGCGGGCGACGCGCAGCTCGCCGCGGGAGCGAAGGAGAAGGCGCGCAGCCACTGGCGCGCAGCCTGGATCGAGCACCCGCTGTCGCCCGCCGCCGATACGGCGCGCGATCGGGAACGGCAGCTCGGTCCCGGCGGGCACATCGCGCAGATCCTGCTGGTGCGGCGGGCGGAGATGCTGCTCGATGCCCATCGCAACCGCGAGGCGCTGGACCAGCTTGCCCGCATCATGGTCCCGTCCCTCTGCCTCGGGGGATGTCCCGGCGACCGGAGCGCGGGCGGCTTCTTGAAGGCAGCTCTGGGAGCGCTGGGCGCGTACCCCGAGCAGCACCAGCCGACGCCCGAGGACGTCGACCTCACGCCGGCGGAACCGGGCGATCCGCTGGCCTGTCGGGTGAAGCTCGACGAGGGGCGGGCGTTCCGCAAGGAGCGCGAATATTCGCGCGCGCGCGCTGCGCTCGCCCAGGTGGTGCTCCGCTGCGCGGAACCGGACGTGCGATCGCGGGCGCTGTACGTGCTGGCGCAGCTTGAGACCATCAGCGGCAGGCCGACGGCGGGTCCATTGTGGGAGGCCCTGGCCCGCAAGTATCCGCAGTCGACGCTCGCCGACGACGCCGTCTACAACCAGGCGGTCGCGGCCCGCCGCAATGGCGAGATCGACAAGGAGCGAGCGCTGCTCCGCGACCTGGTCGATCGGTTTCCGGGCAGCGACCTGCGCAGCGACGCCCTCTTCAGGCTCTTCTGGTCGCAGTGGAGCGATGGAAAGCCGCGGGAAGGGCTCGTCTGGCTGGACCAGCTCGCCGCCAGCCCCGATTCGGACGGCTACGAAGAGGAGCGGGCGCGGTACTGGCGCGCGCGGGCGCTGCTCGAGCCGGTGGAGGGGGAGAGCGAGCTCGCGAGCGCCGCTGCGCGCGAGGTCGCCCGCACCGACCTGGCCTGGCTCGTGGAGGGCCGACCCCTCACGTACTACGGCCTGCTCGCGCACGGCCGGTTCGCGGAGCTCGACCCGGAGCGGACGCAGGCCATCGAGCAGTCCCAGGATCGCCTCGTGCAGACGCCGGCGCCGCGCACCCTACACGCGGGCGCGCTGGGGCGCGACCCGCACCTCCTTGCGGCCATCGAGCTGCTCCGCCTCGGCCTGAAGACTGAAGCCGCGCGCGAGATCTCCGCGGTAGATCGGTCCGCGGCCCGCTCCGGCGGCGAGGCGGGACACGAGCCGCTCACCTTGATCGCCGAGCTGTACTCGCGGGCGGGAGATCTGCGCAGCGCGCACGCCATCGTCCGCACCGAGCTGCGCAGCCTGCTGCGCCGGCCGGCAACAGCCCTGGCACTGCGGGCGGCCGCGCTGGCGTACCCGCTGGCTTTCCGCGAGCAGATCGCCCGCGTTTCGCAGGGAGCTGCCGTGCCCCCCGACCTGCTGCAGGCCCTGATGCGCGAGGAGAGCGCGCTCGATCCGCGCGCACTCTCGCCGACCGGAGCGCTCGGGCTCACCCAGGTGATGCCGTCGACGGCCCGGATGCTCGCGCGCAAACTCCGGCTGCAAGGCTATCAGACGGCCCGGCTGCTCGAGCCTGACATGAACATCCGCATCGGCGGGACCTACCTGGGCGAGCTGTACGCGCGCTTCCAGCATCCGGCGCTGGCGCTGGCGTCCTACAACGCAGGCCCGGGCGCGGTCGCCGGATGGCTCAAGATCCGCGGGTCGCTGCCCCTGGACGCGTTCGTCGAGGAGATTCCGCTGGACGAGACGCGCGGGTACGTGAAGCGCTGCCTGCGTAGCTTCGCCGCGTACCAGTTCCTCTACTCGAATGGCCGCATGCCGGCGCTCGGACAGACGCTGGCGGCGAGGTAGCTCTCATCTTCCTTCGCTCGCGGCGAGCACGCGAAGCAGGTTCTCGCCGAGCACCTTGCGGATGTTCCGCGGGGTCCAACCCCGCGCGCGCAGGGCTGCCGTGATCGCAGGGTACTTCGAGGCGTCCTCCAGCCCGACCGGCATCATCGGGGCATCGTCGAAATCGCTGCCCAGGCAGACGTGGTCGTTCCCGGCGACCCGGGCGACATGCTCGATGTGGTCGACGAGCGTGTCCAGCCGCACCTCGGGAAGGTTCTCGCGCCGGTAGAGCTCCATCTTCTCGGAGGCGAGCATTCCCTTGGTCTTCTGCAGCAGGGCCTGGGTCGCGCGGCGGAACCGGTCGTCGAGGAACGTGCGAGAGAAATCGACGCACACCGCTCCGCCATTGCGCGCCACGGCCTGCAGCATCTCGTCGCTCGCGTTGCGCGGATGGTTCGAGAGCGCCCGCGCCGCGGAATGCGTGAGAAGGATCGGCCTCGTCGCCGCGGCGATCACGTCCCAGAAGAGCGCGTCGCTCCCGTGGGAGAGGTCGGCGACGATGCCGAGGCGCTCCATCTCGGAGAGGACGCGCTTTCCGAACGGGGTGAGCCCCGTCTTCGCGTCCTCGGCCGTGGAGCCGCCGATGGGGCTCGAGGACGACCATGCCAGCGTGAGAGAGCGCACCCCGCGGTCGGCGAACGCCTTGAGGTGCGCGAGCTGCTCCTCCTCCGTCCCCGGCAGGAGCAGATGGCCGCCTTCGACGGCGAGGAGCATCGAGGTGGCGCCCTTGTCCGCGTTGTCGGGCACCTCGTCCGCGTTGCGCGCGATCTGCAGGGCACCTCCGCTCTTGCGGGCAACCTGCTGCAGCAGATCGATCTGGCGCATGGCCGTCGGGAAGAACTGGGTGAGGTCGACCGATTCCGGATGCACGGCGATGGCGAACACCTCGGCGTCCACGCCTCCTTCCTGCAGGCGCGGCAGATCCACGTGGTGCGTGGTGTGGCGCGAGAGGAGGTCGTAGCCCTCGTAGAACATCGCCTGGGCGATGTCGCAGTGCGCATCGACGACGACGGCGTCGAGATGGAGCCGCCGGTCGTCGGCAGTGATCCCGGTACCTTTGCCCGAGGCACAGGCCAGACAGAGCAGGACGAGCGTGGTTCGCCGCATGCGCACACCCTTGCAGAGATTTGGCAGGGAGAGGAACCGAGTTTAGTCTTTCGCGTGTGAACGAACGTTTGCGCAGCCTGCCCTCCGTCGACGAGGTCCTGGCCCGACCCGCGGTTCGCGCGCTGGCGGAGCGGGTGGGACGGGCCGCGGCCAAGGCTGCCGTCCGCGCCGCCATCGCCGAATCGCGGGCGAGGCTGCAGAGCGGCGACGACCTCGATGACGAGCCGGTGCCCGATGCGCGCGTGCTGGAGCTCGGCGCATCCGAGGCGAAGCCACGCCTGCGCCGGGTGATCAACGCCACTGGCGTGGTGCTGCACACCAATCTCGGTCGGGCACCCCTCCACGCGGAGGCCGTTCGCCGGGTGGCGGAGATCGCCTCCGGGTACTCGAATCTGGAGATCGACCTGGGCACCGGCCGCCGCGGTCAGCGCAGCGCGCACCTGGAGCCGGTGCTTCGCGAGCTCTTCGGGGCGGAGGCGGCGCACGTGGTCAACAACTGCGCCGGCGCCACGATGCTGGCGCTCGCGGCCTTGGGCAAGGGCGGGGCGGCGATCGTCAGCCGCGGCGAGCTGGTCGAGATCGGCGGGGGATTCCGCGTGCCGGAGATCCTCGCGCAATCGGGATGCCGCTTGATCGAGGTCGGCACCACCAATCGCACCCGCGCCGGCGACTACGCCGCGGCGCTGGAGGCGAATCCGGAGGCGATGATCCTCCGGGTGCACCGGTCGAACTTCGCGCTGGTCGGTTTCACGGAAGCGCCATCCATGGGCGAGCTGGCAGCGCTCGCCCGAGAGAAGAAGGCGCTCCTGCTCCACGATCTCGGGAGCGGCGCCCTCGATGCAGCGCTCGGCGAATTCACCGCGTCCCAGAGCCTGAAGGAAGGCACGGATTTGGTGCTCGTCTCGGGCGACAAGCTTCTCGGCGGCCCGCAAGCGGGCATCATGCTCGGGCGGCGCGAGATGGTCGAGCGCTGCCGCAAGCACCCGTTGAGCCGGGCCTTGCGGGCCGATCGCATGCTGCTCGCCGCGCTGGAAGCGACGTTGCGGCTGTACCGCGACGGCCGGGCCGACGAGCTTCCCGCGCTGCAGGCTCTAAAGGCATCGCCTTCGGAGCTGCGCCAGCGCGCGACGCGCGCCGCGCTGCTACTCCAGGAAAAGGGGATCGCCTGCACCGTCGTTGAATCCGAGGGACAGGTGGGCGGGGGCTCGCTTCCGCTGCGGAAGCTCGAGGGCGCCGGGATCGCGCTCGCAGATGTCCCGGGCCCCCTGCTCGCTGCGCTCCGCGCCGGCGACCCGCCCGTCATCGCGCTAGTCCGCGACGGCCGGGTCGTGCTCGACGTCCGATGCGTGTCCGATGTCGCAGAGCTCGCCGATGCGGTCGCGGAAGCGGCCGTGCGTGCAACCGCGCAGAAAGACGATAAACTAGCTTTGGCCGCTGAGGGCGGCCCGGGGCCCGCGCAGAGTACTGGTGACCCGCTGGATCTGGAGGTGTGATTGCTTTCGACGAGCGTTCTGGTCCTCAACCGCCTTTACCAGCCCGTGCACGTCACATCCGTGCGCCGGGCGCTGATCCTTCTCTACCGCGGTGCGGCAAAGGCGGTGGACGAGCAGTACCAGACGTTCGATTTCGAGAGCTGGGCCGAGCTGGCCGCCGCTGTCCATGAAGAGTCCATCGGCACCACGCGCAAGCGGATCCGCATTCCCCGGGTGATCCTTCTACAGGCTTATGACCACCTGCCCCGCGCGCGCGTGCGCTTCAGCCGCCTGAACATCTACGCGCGCGATCGCAACACGTGCCAGTACTGCGGGCGCAGGCCGGCGCGCGCCGAGCTGAACCTCGATCACGTGATCCCGCGCAGCAGGGGAGGCGTGACGAATTGGGAAAACGTGGTCTGCTCCTGCGTGCCGTGTAATCTCAAGAAGGGCGGCCGCACACCCGACGAGGCGCGCATGAGGCTCCTGCGCCATCCGATCCGCCCGCGCTGGACGCCCTTCTTCCGCGGACCGCCCCGCACCGGCGCCTTCTACCAGCAATGGCTGCCGTTCCTCTCGCTGACCGACATGGCGTACTGGAACACAGAACTTCAGGAAAACGACGGGTAGGGTAGATTCCTCCCATGGCCGCCCTGATCGACACTCCCGAGGCCGCGAACCGTCTCGCCCGGGCCATCGCCTCCGACCTCTCGCTCTACAACGAGGCGAAGATCAAGGAAGGCATCGAGAACGACACCTTCTTCTCCGTCCTGCGGGAGGAGATCGCGGAAGGGCGCGCGCACTACGAGAGCCGGGTTGATCCGAAGCTGCGCGGCAGCACGAACTTCTTCGACCGGGCGTTGGTGGACGTGATCCTCGCGCGCAAGGGACACATCAAGTCGAAGATCTGGTGACGCCGCGCGGACGGCCTTCGCGCAAGCAGCGCGAGCGCGATCGGCAGAAGCGGCCGCCGCCGGCCATCGCGGAAGAGCGCAGCTTCGAAGCGGCGCGCGGCGGCGAGCGGCTCGACAAGCTCGCCGCGTCGCAGTTTCCGGACCTCTCCCGCGCGCGGGTGCAGCAGCTCATCGCCGCGGGCCTGGTGGACGTGGATGGGAGGCCAGCAGCGGCGGCCGATCGGCCGCGCGCCGGCGCCGTGGTGCGCGTGCGGCTGCCGGAGATCGCGCCGCCCCGGCTCGACCCGGTCCGCCTCGACCTGCCGGTGCTCTACGACGACGAGCACCTGGTGGTGATCGACAAGCCCGCAGGCCTCGCCGTCCATCCCGGCGCGGGCGGCGAGGGGACGACCATCGTGCACGGGCTCCTCCATCAAGTCCGCGATCTGCGCGGCGTCGGCGGCGAGCTGCGCCCGGGAATCGTGCACCGGCTGGACAAGGACACCTCGGGTTGCCTGGTGGTGGCGAAGACGGAACCCGTGCTCCGCGCGCTGCAGGCGGCGTTCAAGGCTCGCGACGTGGAGAAGCGCTATCGGGCGCTGGTGCACGGATCTCCGCCCGATCGCGGCGAGCTGGACACGCTCTACGGCCGGCACCCCGTCGACCGGAAGCGGTTCTCCTCGCGCGTGCGAGCAGGCAAACGCGCGGTCACCCGTTTTTCAATTCTCGCGCGGGCGCAAGGGGCAGCGTTTCTCGACGTCGAGCTGCTCACCGGACGCACCCATCAGATCCGGGCGCACCTCGCAGACCGCGGCTGGCCACTCTTCTGCGACGCGCTCTACGGCGCGACGCGCCGCGAGGGTCCGGCGGCGCCGCCCGCCATCCGCCGGGCCGCGGCGGCGCTCGGGCGGCAGGGGCTGCACGCGGCGCGGCTCGCGTTCACGCACCCGGTGACCGGGGCGCGCGTCGCCTGCGAGGCGCCGCTGCCGGCTGATCTGCGGGCGGCGCTGCGCGAGCTGGGATTACACTCGGCTGCGTGACGCTCGACGACCACCTCCCCGCGCTGCTCGCGCGCGCGCGAGCGCTGCTGCGCCTGCCCGGCGGTCCGCCGGCGGATCTCGCCGCGGCCGAGATCCGGCCCGCGGCGCGCGCGGTGCTCGAGCTGCACGAAGGGCTCGTCGGAGATCGCGCGCTGGCGCGCCCTGCCACATACGCGGGCCGGCACCTGGGCGCGTATCTGCTCTGGTGGTGGCCGCAGACGTATGTCAAGACGAGGGCGACGCTGAGCATGGTCTCGTTGCCGCGCCGGCCACGCATTCTCGACGTCGGGTCCGGTCCCGCCCCTGCGGCGATCGCGGCGATCGACCTTCTCGGCGGAGAGGCGACCTGCTTCGACGCGAGTGAGCCAGCGCTCGCGGAAGCACGCGCGCTCGGGATCGAGCGCACGACCCGCGAGCTCCCTCTCGAGGTCTTCGATCTGACCCTCGCGGCCAACGTCCTCTCCGAGCTACCCGATCCTCTCGCACTCGTCCGGGGCCTGCAGGGCACGGTGGCGATCGTCGAGCCCGCGCTGCGCGAGACCGGGCGCGCCCTCCTCTCGCTCCGGGACGCGCTGCTGCGCGCGGGCTGGTCCGCGCTGGCGCCGTGCTTCACCCAGGCGCCGTGTCCCGCGCTCGCTTCGGCCAGGGACTGGTGCACCGCCGAGGTGCGCTGGAATCCTCCGCGACTCTTCCGCCAGCTCGCCCAGGCGACAGGGCTGCGCGCCGACGAGGTGCTCTCGTTCGCGCCGCTCGTCGTGGGACGCGCCGCTCCCCCGCTCGAGCGCGATCTGTGGCGGGTGGTCGGGGTGGCACCTGCCGAGAAAGGCAAGCAGCGGGTGTGGATCTGCGGTGCGGAGGGAAGGTTCCCGCTCGTTCGGCTCGATCGGGATCGCCGGCCGCACAATGCGGCCTTCGATCAGCTCCGCCGCGGCGATGGAGTGCGCGTGCAAGGGACTGAACGGCGCGGCGACGGGCTCCGTATCCCTCCGGACGGCAGGATAGAAAGGGCCTGAACGTTCGCGACGACGGACGGATGCGGGCGCGGCTCGCACGTGCTGCCGTCTCCGGATGGACCTGCCGAACAGACCCTGTTTGCTGGCATTTTGCCGGAGGGCGCCGCGCTTCGAGGAAGCCTTCCGTGCCGAGCTGCGCGCCCTCGGCGCGCCCTTGTTCGCGTTCGCGCCGGGAAGCGGAACCGTATTCGGCGCCGATGACGAACCGCGCGACATCGGCCCGCATCCGGAGCTGTGGCGCATCCACGGAGCGGGACGAGCGGCGCTGACCGTGGTGCTCCTCGACGAGAAGCAGCGCGTCCGATTGCGCCGGGATGCGCCGGAGGCGGAAGGCACGTTGCTGGCCGCCGTCCGCGAGGCGGGCCGCGCCGTCTGCGCTGCGCCGCGCGGGATCGGGCGACGCGAGCTCCTGCTGAACAGCCTTGCCGCCGCCCTCGGCGCGGCCGTCCTGCAGGCGTGCGCATCGGCGCGGCCGGTGGACGACCGGAAGGCGGTTTCAGGAGCGCCCGCGCTTCTCGAGGTATCGCTGGTCGTGAACGGTCAGCGACGCAGGCTGCAGGTCGAGCCGCGGCTCGTCCTGCTGGATGCGTTGCGGGAGAACCTCGGTCTCACGGGTGCGAAGAAGGGATGCGACATGGGACAGTGCGGCGCCTGCACCGTGATCGTCGACGGACAGCGGGTGAACTCCTGCCTGAAGCTGGTCGCGCAGCTCGAGGGCGCCCGCGTCACCACCATCGAAGGGTTGGTCCAGGGCGGACAGCTGCACCCGATGCAGGAAGCCTTCCTGCGCGAGGACGCGTTCCAGTGCGGCTACTGCACGCCGGGACAGATCCTTTCTGCGATCGCCCTGCTCCAGGAAGGCAAGCCGAGGGACGACGACGAGATCCGCGAGGGGATGTCCGGCAATCTCTGCCGGTGCGGCGCGTACCCGAACATCGTCGCCGCGATCCGCGGCGTCGCGGGGAGGGCCTGACATGCGCCTCTTCACCTTCCAGCGCGCCGCGAGCGTCGACGAGGCGATCGCCTCCGGCGCGGGCGCAGCCTTCCTCGCGGGAGGCACCAATCTCGTCGACCTGATGAAGATCGAGGTGCTCAACCCCGAGCGCGTGCTGGACGTCTCCCGGCTCGATCTGGCGAAGATCGAGCTGCGGGAGGGCGCCCTCCAGATCGGCGCCCTGGCATCCAACACCGCGGTGGCGGAGCATGGGGACGTGCGCCGCGCCGCGCCGGGCCTCTCCGAGGCGCTGCTCTCCGGAGCCTCGCCGCAACTGCGCAACGCGGCCACGGTCGGCGGCAACCTGCTGCAGCGGACGCGTTGCGCTTACTACCGGGACCTCGGGACGCGTTGCAACAAGCGCGAGGCGGGCTCGGGCTGCGACGCGCTCGACGGCTGGACGCGGATGCACGCCATCCTGGGCGTGAGCGACAAATGCATCGCGGCGCATCCTTCGGACATGTGCGTGGCGCTCTATGCGCTCGACGCGACCGTGCGCGTCCGGGGGCCAGCGGGCGAGCGGGAGATTCCGATCGGGGAGCTGCACCTGCTCCCGGGCGACCATCCCGAGCGGGAGTTTTCGCTCCAGCCCGCGGAGCTGATCACCGGCGTGCGCGTGCCGATCGATGCCCTCGCAGCCCGCTCGCGCTACGTGAAAGTGCGCGATCGCCAGTCGTATGCCTTCGCGCTCGCTTCCTGCGCGGCCGCCGTCCAGGTGGAGGGCGGGGCCGTCCAGGCGGCCCGCTTCGCCCTCGGAGGCGTGGGAACGAAGCCATGGCGGGTGCCGGAAGCGGAGCGCTCGATGCAGGGACGGCCCGCAACCCGCGAGACCTTCGCGCGCGCGGCGGAGATCGCGCTGCGTGGGGCAACGCCCCGCCGGGACAACGCCTTCAAGGTGGAGCTGGCGAAACGCACCGCCGTGCGCGGGCTCATGCTCTCCGCCGGAGCACTGTCATGAGCGACGAAATCGGAAGCCCTACCCGCGCAGGGACGGCAGGGCCAAGGTCACCGGCGAGGCCGTGTACTCGTACGAATGGCCCGTACCGGGCATCCTCTACGGCGTCCTGGTGACGAGCAACCTGGCCAAAGGCCGGATCACCGCCGTCGACAGCGCCGCCGCCGAGAAAGAGCCCGGGGTGATCGCGGTCCTCACTCCCTTCAACGCGATGAAGCTTCCCGGCGGCGCGAAGCCGGACACCGGCGACCGCGTCGTGCAGGTGTTCCAGGACGACCAGATCCTCTACAGCAACCAGCCCGTCGCGCTCGCGGTCGCCGATACCTTCGAGCGCGCACTGCACGCCGCCGCGCTGGTGCGGGTGAGCGCGCAGCCCTTGCCGTTCACGGTCCGGATGGCCGACGAGCTGCACGCCGCGTTCCCGCATGACATCCGCAACGCGGCTGGATCGCGGCCGGCCGACCAGCTGCGGGGCGACGTCGAGACGGCCCTCCGCCAGGCGGAGCACAAGGTGGAGGCGGTGTACGAGACGCCACCGGAGACGCACAACCCGCTCGAGCCGCACGCGACGCTCGCGGTCTGGAGCGGAGATCGGCTGACGGTCTACGACGCGACCCAAGGCATCTTCGGCGTGCGCAAGAAGCTGGCGAAAGCGTTCGCGCTTCCGCCCGGCAACGTGCGCGTCATCACGAAGTACGTCGGTGGAGGATTCGGCTGCAAGGGTTCGGCCTGGTCGCACGTGGTGATCGCGGCGCTCGCGGCGAAGCAGCTCGGCCGGCCGGTGAAGATCGCGCTCACCCGGCCGCAGATGTTCGGCATCGTCGGCGGCCGTCCGCAGACGCAACAAAAGATTTCGCTGGCCGCGGACAAGGACGGCAGGCTGATCGCGCTGCGCCACGAGAGCATCTCCACAACCTCGCGGTTCGACGATTTCATCGAGCCGGCGGCGCTGGTCTCGCGGCACCAGTACCAGTGCGAGAACGTGGAGACCAAGCACCGCCTGGTGCGTCTCGACATCGGCACCCCGACGTTCATGCGCGCGCCCGGCGAATCGAGCGGCAGCTTCGCCCTGGAGTCCGCGATCGACGAGCTGGCGCACGAGCTGGGCATCGATCCCGTCGATTTCCGCCTGAAGAACTACGCCGAGACCGACCCGACCGAGGGCAAGCCCTTCTCCAGCAAGTCGCTGCGCCGCTGCTACGAGCTGGGCGCGGAGCGTTTCGGATGGCAGAAGCGGACCCGCAGGCCGGAGCTGATGCTCCGGGCCGGAAAGCTCGTCGGAACCGGTATGGCGACGGCTTCGTACCCCGCGAACTACACCAAGGCGTCCGCGCTTGCGCGCATGAGGCCCGACGGGACGGTGCTGGTGCAGAGCGGCGCGGTGGACATCGGCGGCGGCACGTATACGGTGATGGCCCAGGTCGCGGCCGAGACGCTCGGGGTTCCGTACGAGAAGGTGCGATTCGATCTCGGCGACACCGAGATGCCCGAAGCTCCTCGCTCCGGCGGCTCGACCACGGCCGCCAGCGTCGCTTCCGCCGTCGAGGCCGCGTGCCGGGCGTTGCGGCAGAAGCTCGACGCGATGGGAGGGCGCCCGCGACAGCCGGTCGAAGCTTTCGGCGAGGTCGCGCCGTCGGAGGAGAGGAAGAAGTACGCCTTGCACTCGTTCGGCGCGCAGTTCGCGGAGGTCGAGGTTGATCCCGACCTCGGCATGGTCCGCGTCACGCGGCTGGTGGGCGCTTTCGCGGCCGGGCGAATCCTCAACGCGACGCTCGCGCGCAGCCAGTTCATGGGGGGGATGGTGTGGGGCATCGGCATGGCGCTGCACGAGCATTCCGTCTACGACGAGAAGCTGGGCAGGATCATGACGCGCGATCTGGCCGACTACCACGTTCCCTCCCACAAGGACGTCGTCATCGTCGACCCGATCTTCATTCCGGTCGAGAAGGACGAGATCGTCGATCCCGCGGGAGTCAAGGGCATCGGCGAGATCGGGATCACGGGCGCCGCGGCGGCCATCGCCAACGCCGTGTTCAACGCCACGGGCAAGCGCGTGCGCGCCCTGCCCATCACGCCCGACAAGCTGTTGTAGCCGCTCCCGCGCCGATGGCGCGGGTATGCGGCTATTGTTTTGAGGCTGTACAGATCATGCCATGTACCGGGTGCTCACCATCTGCGGCCCGACGGCGTCGGGAAAGACGGCGCTCGCGGTCGAGCTGGCGGAGAAGCTCGACGGCGAAATCGTCTCCGCCGATTCGCAGCAATGCTACCGGGGACTCGACGCCGGCACCGCCAAGCCGACGCCGCAGGAGCGCGCGCGTGCGCCGCACCACCTGCTCGACGTGGCCGATCCAGAGGAGCAGTTGGACGCCGCACGATTCGTCCAGCTCGCGGACGCGGCGATCGCCGACATCGGCAAGCGGGGAAAGCGCGCGATCGTCGCCGGCGGCACCGGGCTGTGGATCCGCGCATTGTTGCGCGGATTGCTCGACGCGCCCGGGGCCTCGCCGGAATTCCGCGCCGCCGTTCGCGAGGAGTTCGAGGCGCTCGGCGTCCCCGCGCTGCATGCGCGCTTGCGGGCGGTGGATCCGGCGGCTGCCGCGAGGATCCTCCCGAACGATCGCGTCCGCATCGAGCGGGCTCTGGAAGTCCACGCCTTGTCGGGAAGACCGCTCAGCGACTTGCAGCGCGAGCACCGCTTCGCGCAGGCGCGTTACCAGGCGCTGATCTGGTTCCTGGATCCGCCGCGAGAGGTGTTGCGGGCGCGCATCGAGGCGCGCACACGGCGGATGTTCGCCGATGGCTCCCTGCGCCGCGAGACCGAGTGGCTGCTCGCGCGCGGCGCGACCAAAGCGCTGAAGATCATCGGCTACGGCGAATGCGCCGAGGCGCTCCAGACGGGCGACTGGGCCGCGGCCGAGGAGCGCACGAATGCCCGCACCCGCCAATACGCGAAACGGCAGCGGAGCTGGTTCGCGAAGGACGCGGGCGCTTCGTTGCAGTGGCCCTTCGACGCGCTGCGCCTTTGCGAGCAGGCGGCGGGGTGGTACGAGGGCGCGCCCCGCTGAAGGCTTCGATGGCCACCTACGCGCTGGATTTCGAGAAACCGCTGCTGGAACTGGAGACCAAGCTCGCCGAGCTGAAGCGGCACGCCGCGACCGGCGAAGGCGCGGGCACCGCCGGCAACCTGGACGGCGAGATCCGCCGCCTGGAGAAGCGCTGCGCGAGGCTGCAGCAGGAGATCTTCAACGAGCTGTCGCGCTGGCAGGTGGTCCAGCTCTCGCGGCACCCCAACCGGCCCTACATGTTGGACTACGTCCAGCGGCTGTTCACCGACTGGGTGGAGCTCCACGGCGATCGCTCGTTCGGCGACGACCAGGCGCTCATCGGCGGCCTCGCACGGTTCGATGGCGAGCCGGTGATGCTGATCGGGCAGCAGAAGGGACGGTCGACCAAGGAGAACATCGCGCGAAGCTTCGGGATGCCGCGCCCCGAGGGCTATCGCAAGGCGCTGCGCTTGATGAAGCTGGCAGAGCGGTTCGGGCGGCCGGTGATCGCGTTCATCGACACGCCCGGCGCGTATCCCGGGATCGACGCGGAGGAACGGGGCCAGGCGGAGGCGATCGCCGTCTGCCTCGAGGAGATGGCGGGACTATTGGTGCCGGTGATCTCGGTGGTGATCGGCGAAGGGGGATCGGGCGGCGCTCTCGCCATCGGCGTCTGCAACCGGCTCTTGATGCTCCAGTACAGCTGGTACTCCGTGATCTCGCCCGAGTCCTGCGCGGCGATCCTCTACCGCGACAGCTCCAAGGGCGAGAAGGCGGCGGAGGCCCTGAAGCTGACGGCGCGCGACGCCTACGAGCTCGGGATCGTCGACGAGCTGGTGGAGGAGGCTTCCGGGGGCGCGCACCGCGACCCCGACCTCACCGCCCAGAACCTCGCCGGAGCCCTGCGGCGGCACCTGCGCGCGCTCCGCCAGCTCGGCGCCGGGGCGATCGTGGATGATCGGTATGCGAAGTTCCGGAAGATCGGGCCGGTGACGCAGCCTGGCGCGAACGGGGCTTAGGCCCTTCTTCGCCGCGTGCCGCCGTCGGTATGGCCCCGGCCGGGGTGGATGGCGCGGATCTCCTCGCAGCAGAAGCGCCTGCCCGCACGCTCGCTCACCGGCACTAGCCACTCCGCTTCCGGCGCCCACAGCTTGCGACCCTATGGAGATACTTGCGCTGGCGGTCGCGGCTGCACTCGCACTGCTCGTCTTGCTGCGGAGGCCGGGGGTATTCTCGCCGGTGCTCCTCGCCGAATGCGGCCTCCCCGTTCCCGCCTCTCCGGCTCCGGGTGACGACGAAGAGCAGCTCCCAGAAAGGGATCGCGCTCCGCGTTCCTGGCTCCCATGGACCATCGCCGCCGTCGGAGTCCGGCGGCTGGTCTTCCTCGTGACGCTCAACGCCTGAACGCTTGATGTGCGTGCCGCCCCGGGTTATCTCGCCCGCGTGACGGCGCCCATCGTGGCCATCGACGGGCCCGCTGGGGCGGGCAAGAGCACGGTCGCCCGCCAGCTCGCCAGACGGCTGGGCTTCACCATCATCGATACAGGGGCGATCTATCGCTCTGTCGCGTTGGCGGCGCAGCGCGCGGGCGTCTCCTGGGACGACGACCCCGGCCTGGCGCGCCTCCTCGACGCCGGTCTCGGGCTCACGTTCCGGGGCGAGCGCGTCCTGCTTCGCGGCGAGGACGTGACCGAGGCGATCCGGACGCCGGAGATCAGCCGCGGCGCGAGCGTGGTTTCTGCGCGGCCGGTGGTGCGGCAGAAGCTGCTCCAGCTGCAGCGGGATCTGGGCCGCGCGGCGCCGCGAGGAGCCGTGTTGGAGGGACGCGACATCGGGACGGTGGTCTTCCCCGACGCCGACGTGAAGTTCTTCCTCACCGCCTCCGACGAGGCGAGGGCGCAACGCCGCCACGCGGAGCTGGCTGAAAAGGGTCTGTCCGTGCCGCTGCCGGAGGTCCTCGCCGACCAGCGTCGCCGTGACAAGGACGACACCGAGCGCGCCATCGCCCCGCTGCGGGCCGCGGCGGACGCGGTGGTCGTGGATACGACCGGATTCGACCTGGAGCAGGTGGTGGAGCGCTGTTTTCGCGAAGCGTCGCAGCGCCTGAAGCATCTGATTTCCGGGCAGCCTTGACACCATCCGGGGCGTTCTGTAGGGTCCGCCGGCGCTTTCAGGCGGAGTCCGGTTTTCCGCCGTTTGCCATCACTCCCCGTGGCAAGCGGCGCTTCCTTTTTCAGGGGGCGACGTGAAAAGAATCGCAGGCAAACCTTTACATGGCGAATCCGCAAAGTGATCTGATCGGCGGCGAAGAAGATTTCGCCGCCATGCTCGAAGAGTCCTTCAAGGGCAAGGGCACCACGAAGGGCGGCGAGCTGAAGGAGAACGAGATCGTCCGCGGCAGCGTGGTCCAGCTCACCAAGGACTACGCAGTGGTGGACATCGGGTACAAGAGCGAGGGCCAGGTTCCCATCCAGGAGTTCGGGCTCGTCGACGGCAAGCCCAACGTGAAGGTGGGCGATACGGTGGAGGTGCTGCTCGAGTCGCGCGAGAACGACACGGGCATGGTCGTCCTCTCCAAGGAGAAGGCCGACAAGATGCGCATCTGGGACGAGATCTCCACCGCGTGCGAGCGCGACGAGCTCGTCGAGGGGACCATCGTCGGGCGCGTGAAGGGCGGGCTCTCGGTCGACATCGGGGTGAAGGCGTTCCTCCCCGGGTCGCAGGTGGACCTGCGGCCGATCCGCAATCTCGACAAGCTGATCGGCGAGAAGTTCAAGTTCAAGGTGATCAAGTTCAACAAGAAGCGC
>MNFJ01000139.1 GCA_001918155.1 Deltaproteobacteria bacterium 13_1_40CM_4_68_19 | reverse complement strand
CTCCTTCGCGTTCGCCACCGCGATCTTGCCGAGCAGATCGCGCGCGCCCTTCTCCTCCACCAGTTTGTCGACCAACGTGTCCACCCTGCTGACGAAGAAGCTCGCCACGCTATGGATCTGCGAGATCGGCAGCCCCTTCGCGACGCGCTCCTCCAGGCCCGAGATATAGGCCTCGATCACCTGCTCGTAGACGCGGACGCTGAAGATCAGCGTGATGTTGATGCTGATGCCCGCGGCGATCGCCTCGCGGATCGCCGGAATGCCTTCCGGGTTGGCCGGGATCTTGATGAAGAGGTTCGGGCGTTCGACCGCCCTCCAGAACCGCTTCGCTTCCTGCACGGTCGCCCTGGTGTCGCGGGCGATGTACGGCGACACCTCCAGGGAGACGAATCCGTCGCGCCCCTGCAGGCGGTCGAACATCGGCCGCAGCACGTCGCAGGCGCTGCGCACGTCGTCGATGGCGATCGCCTCGTAGATCTCGAGCGGCGACTTCCCCTGGTCGATCAGCGTCCGCAGCTGGTCGTCGTACTCGTCCGACTCGACGATCGCCTTCTCGAAGATGGCGGGATTGGCGGTCACCCCGCGCACCCCGTCCTCCTGCGTCATCTTCAGCAATTCCCCAGAATGGATCAGCTTGCGCCCGATCAGGTCGAGCCAAGCACTCTGCCCGCACTCGTTCAGCTTCGCTGCCGGCTTCATCTTCGTCTCCTCAGTTCGCGTTCGTGCGCGCGCCTTCCGCCAGCCACTTCGAGATGCGGCCGGCCACCTTCTGCGGCGTCATGCCGTAGGCGTCGGCGAGCGCCTTCTCCGGCGCGCTGGCGCCGAAGCGGTCGATCCCGACCATCAGGCCGTCGCCGATGATTCGGTACCAGTCGAGCCCGCCGGCGGCCTCCACCGCGACGAGCTTGGCCCGGCCATGCGGGATCAGCTTGCGCTGCTCGTCGCCGGACCATTTCAGGAAGCGTTCCACGCAGGGCATGGAGACCAGGCGCACCTTGAGCGATTTGTCGAGGAGCGGCAGCGCCTGTTGCGCCGCCGAGACCTCGCTGCCGGTGGCGATGATCACCAGATCCGGGTCCTGCGCGTCCACCACGGCGTAGGCGCCGCGCAGCGCCAGCCGGACGTCCGCCGGCGGGTTTCGCTGCAGCACCGGCAACTTCTGCCGGGTGAAGGCAAGCACCGTCGGCCCATCCTTGCGCTCGAGGGCGGCCGTCCAGGACGCGGCGGTCTCCACGCCATCGGCGGGGCGCCAGACTTCCAGGTTGGGAATGGCCCGCAGGGCGGCGAGCTGCTCGATCGGCTGGTGCGTGGGGCCGTCCTCGCCGAGGAAGATGGAATCGTGCGTGAAGACGAACACGCTGTGGAGCTTCGAGATCGCGGCGAGCCGGATCGGCGGGCGCATGTAGTCCGAGAAGAGCAGGAAGGTCGCGCTGTAGGGCACGAAGAAGCCGTCGTAGGCGAATCCGTTCACGATCGCGCCCATGCCGTGCTCGCGCACTCCGAAGTGGATGTTGCGGCCGCCGTAGCTGCCCGCCTGCACGTCGCCGCCGTCCTTCACGTAAGTGAACGTGGAGGGATCGAGATCCGCCGAGCCGCCGACCAGCCCGGGGACTAGCTTCGCCGCCTTCTGGATGACGGCCTGACCGTGCTTGCGCGTGGACTCCGGCGCGGTCGCGGTCGCCACGGCGGCGGCCAGCTGCTCGGGGAGGTCCTCGGGCAGCTGCTGAGCGGCGAGCGCGCTCCACAGCTTCGCGTTCTGCGGATTGGCGCGCTGCCATTCCGTGAAGCGGCGCTGCCAGTCCTCGTACCCCTTCTTCTTCTCCTCGATCCGCCCCGCCCAGAACTGTCGCACCTCGTCGGGGACGAGGAACAGGGGCTCGAGCGGCCATCCCAGGTTCTGCTTCGCCGCTTTCGCTTCATCCTTGCCGAGCGGCGAGCCGTGTACCTCGTGCGTGTTCGCCTTGTGGGGCGAGCCGTAGCCGATCACCGTCTTGACGTCGATCAGCGAGGGGCGCGGATCGTCCTTGGCGGCGCGGATCGCCCGATCGATCGCCTCGACGTCGTTGCCGTCGGGGACGTGCTGGACGTGCCACCCATACGCTTCGAATCGCTTTCCGCGGTCCTCGGTGAAGGTGACGGAGGTGGGGCCTGCCAGCGAGATGTCGTTGTCGTCGTAGAGGAAGATCAGGTTTCCCAGCTTCAGGTGCCCCGCGACCGAGCATGCTTCGGAAGCGACCCCTTCCATCAGATCGCCGTCGCTGCAGATGCCGTAGACGAAGTTGTCGATGGGGAACCTGCCGCCCGCGTTCATGCGCGCCGCGAGCATGCGCTGGGAGAGCGCCATCCCCACCGCGTTGGAGATGCCTTGTCCGAGAGGCCCGGTGGTGGCCTCGACCCCGGGCGTGTCATGAAACTCGGGATGACCCGGCGTCTTCGATCCGTACTGGCGGAACGACTTGAGGTCGTCCATCGTCACGTCGAAGCCCGCCAGGTGGAGCATGGCGTAGAGGAGCATGGAGCCGTGACCCGCCGAGAGCACGAAACGGTCGCGGTTGGCCCAGCGCGGCTCGTTCGGATTGAAGCGCAGGTGCCGGCTCCAGAGCGCGAATGCCATCGGCGCCGCCCCCATGGGCATTCCGGGGTGGCCGCTGTTCGCCTTCTCCACCGCGTCCACGGCGAGAAAGCGGATGGTATCGATGCACTTCTTCTGCAGTTCAGGTGTCATGCGAGGCTCGCGTCGAGGGATTGCTTCGGGTTTGCGGTGTGAGCTGCGCCTCGCGCGCCGCGAGGGTGGCCGCGCCGAGCAAGCCCGCGCGCGTGTCGAGCACGATCTGCACGGGCATCCGCTCCAGCATCGGGCGCATGCGGCCCTTGTCGACGAAGGCCGCGCGGCAGCGGCCGTCCGTCATGAAG
Source organism: Deltaproteobacteria bacterium 13_1_40CM_4_68_19 (assembly GCA_001918155.1). Classification (GTDB taxonomy): domain Bacteria; phylum Myxococcota; class Myxococcia; order Myxococcales; family 40CM-4-68-19; genus 40CM-4-68-19. The sequence goes on along the minus strand of MNFJ01000139.1, from coordinate 27,670 downwards.
TCGAGGATCTTCGGGGCGATGCCGCCGGCGACGTAGACTCCTCCGGTCGCCAGCGTCTTCAGGGCCAGGTTGCCCGCCTCCGCGCCGTAGAGCTTGCAGAACAGCTCCACCACCTGCCTGCAGAGTGGATCGCCCGCCACGGCTGCGGCGGTGATCGCCGCCGGCGCGTTGCCGCGGTCGTGCGCGATCTTCTCTCCGACCTCCTCGGCGGGCTTCACGCCGGTCAAGTGGGAGAGCGCCTCGGCGAGATTGACCAGCCCCTCACCGGAGAGGACGCGCTCCCAGCTGACGTGATCGTAGCGCTGCATGAGAAAGCGCAGCACGCCGATCTCAAGCTCGGTGCGGGGCGCGAAGCTCGCGTGTCCCCCTTCGGTGGCGACGACTTCCCGCTCGCCGGACGCTCCCAGCGTCGCGATCGCCTCGCCCAAACCTGTGCCGGCGCCGATCACCGCCCAGGGCCCCTTGGGATCGCGCACTCCTTCGTTCACCGAGACCAAATCTGCTGCCTTTACAGCCGGGATTCCAACCGCCAGCGCCTGGAAGTCGTTTGCCAGCCCCACTGACTCGATGCCGAGCGCCTGCGCGAGATCCTTGGCATCGACGATCCAAGGCAGATTGGTGGTCTGGCTGCGGTCGTTGGCGACCGGGCCGGCCACCCCGAACCCGGCGGAGCGCGGGATCGGCCGGGCCACCTCCGCGGCGAAGGCGCGGCAGAGAGCGGCAATACCCGGAAACTTTCGGCTGTCGTAGCGCTTGCTCACCAGGACTTCGACCGACACTGCGCCGGTTCGCCCGTCCGGGGGCGACACTTCGCAGATCGCCACGAGCGTCTTGGTCCCGCCGATGTCGCCGGCAAGCACCTGCATTTGGCGGCCAACCTACCCGAGAGGGCGGGAAGATCAAGCGTCGAGGAGGCGCAACCACGGCGTTGACCTTGCGTGCGGGCGTCTGAAACCCAACGTTTCAATGGAGGCGCAGTCGGCGCGCTCGCTTCGGAGGCCGCAGATGCGGATGGCGGGCAATTGGAAGAGCTCGGAGGTTGTCGCCATTGCGCTGATTCTCGCGCCGGCGGCTTCGCGAGCGCAGCTCGTGGAGACCAGCGTCCAGCCCATCAGCGAGGCAAACTGGTCGGCGACCGCGGGCCGCACCGCCGGCACGGGAAACTCCGTGCTGCAGGCCGAGGCGGGCTGGCCGGGCATCGGGTTCACCTGGCTCAAGGGCCTCGACGAACGGACCGACATCGGTTTCCACGTGGCCTTCAACTATGGGCTGGAGGGAACCTCGACCAGCGTCACCGGCGTGAACCTCGCCGTCCCCTACCGGCGCACGCTGGCCAACATGGGCGACACGACCATCGCCTTCGACATGCAGCCCGGCGTCTCCCTCTACCGCAACAACGGCGCGCTGTTCGGCATCGGTGGGCCGATCGGGGTCGTGGCCGGATTCCAGGTCAATCCGCAGCTCACCCTCGACGCCGGCGCCGACGTGCCCGTGCTGATCTCGTTCTCCAATCCGGCCGGGTTCTTCTTCGGTCCTTAATTCGGCGGCGGAGGCGAGTACCTGATCGACTGGAACCTGGCGGTGACCGCGCGCTTCCGCGTCGGGCCCCGGTTCGCGCTCGACTCCGCGGGCAGCAACTCGCAGACCGGGTTCGTGACGCTGATCGGCCTCGCGTACAACGCGAGGTAGCGACCTTCGCCGGTTTCACTCGTCGCTCGCGAGTTCAGGATGGGGGATTCTGTGACAGGGAGGGGGAACCCGATCGATCTCTGCCCAATTCGATGCTCGTGTGTTGCGCGCGCCGTGACGGGGCGCTCGGAGCCCGAATCTGGATCTCTGCTCATTTCAACATGCCGGGCGACGAGCTCTGCCGTTGGCGCAGGAGCGAATTCCGGTCGGGAGCACGACCCGCGCAGGGCCCACGAGGGCGGTGGTTGAGTCGGGCAGAGATCGGGGAGGGGCGCGATCACCCATCGCACCGTGGTGAAACGGGCAGAGATCAAGGGACCGAGCCACGGTCGCGCGATCGCGCCGTGGTTGAAACGGGCAGAGATCGGTCGGACGCAGCCTGCCGGGTCAGGCGAGTTGGACGAGCGCAGCCTGGTCGAGCTCGAGGCGCGCGCCGTCCAGCGCGGCCGCCGCGTCCTCATGGATCTTCGCCTCCGCCTCCAGCAGGCGCCGTGCGTCAGACACGCCCACCTTGCTCTGCGCGAGCCAGCGCGCCAGTCGTCGCATCGCCGCCTCCTGCTCCGCGGCGATTCCGCTCTTCGCCGCCTCGACGATGCGACGAAGCCTTCTCTGCGCCTCCTCCTGCGCCACCCGCAACCCCGTCTCGATCGCCTGCGCGAACGCGCCGGGTGGACCGCCTTCCGGCGCGGGGACCGCCGAGAGCTTCGCCGAGTCGAGCTGCGCGGTCAGCGCATCCTCGACGCGGACGCCGCCTCGCCCGTCCAGCCGCACGGCCACGCGCAACAGCGGCTCTTCGAGGTGCCGTGCCGCCCGGCGCGAAGGCACCCGGGCGCCCTGCGCCAGATCCGCGGGTTCCGGGAGCGTGATGAGAAACCGCGCATCGAGGGCGGCGCCGGAGAGCCCGCGCAGGTGCGCACGCGCCACCATCGCGCGGCCCAGCTCGCCGTCGCGGACCCAGGCGAAGAGGGCCTCGACCAGCGGGTGGCCGGTGGCGAACGAGTCGTGCTCCTCGTGCTGGACCGCGAATTCGCGGCGGAACGAGCCGATCACCGTCCGATCCTGGGAGAGATCGAAGCCCGCCAGCGCGTCCACTTTCAGCTCCGGCCCGACGCTGAACGACACCTGGCCGGGCATCACGTCCACGTCGACGTCGACGGCGAGGCCGACCCGCTTCGCTGCCTCGATGGTGACCGCCTCCAGCCGCATCTCCAGCGTCGTGGCGACCGCGCGCAGCGCTCCCTCCGCATCCGACGACGGCAACAGGCGCGCCCCGATCCGCCGGGCGCCGCGCTCCGCCAGCGAGCGCAGCGCGGCCAGATCGCAGCTGCGCAGATCGAGGAGCGGATCGTACGCGCGCGCCACTTGCGCCCGCGCGGCGGAGACCCGCTCCGCGAGCGCGCGCGTCATCTTCTCCCAGCGCTCCGCATCGTCGCTGGATGCGAGCGCCAGCAGCTCGGCCTCGATGCCCTCCAGGACCGGGTCGAGGCCGCCCACCGGCTCGGTGAACACGCCCACGCCGGCATCGAGGACGTCGAGCACCCGGGCCGCGAGCGTACCCTCCGGCCGGAAGGCATGGATGCGCACCTCCCGCGACTGCCCGATGCGGTCGATGCGGCCGATTCGCTGCTCGATGGCTGCCGGGCTCCAGGCGAGGTCGTAGTTCACCAGCACGTGGCAGTGCTGGAAATTGCGCCCCTCACCGCCCAGCTCGGTGCAGAGGAGGACCCGGGGGCCGTCCGGATCGCGAAAACGCGCCACCATCTTGTCCCGTTCGGCGGGAGAGAGATCGCCGACGTACGCCAGGGCTTCGATGCGGCGGCGGGCAAGAGCGGCGCGAAGATATTCGATGGTCTCGCGCGGCTCGGCGAACACCAGCACTTTCTCGGAAGGGCCCAGCTCCCGGAGGAACTCGTGGAATGCCTCGAGCTTCGAATCGCGCGATATGGCCAGGGCGCGCTGAGCCAGCTTCTTCTCGCCCGCTGCCGAGAGACCCGAGGCCAGCGCCGGCGGCGAGCTGCCCATCCTCCGCAGCAACGAGGCGAGCACGGCGCCGGATGGAAGCCTCGCCTGCGCGAGCGCGCGCCGGACCTCGCGTTCCAGGTCGCGTTCCTCGCCGCTCAGTTCGACCGGGATCTTCGTCAGCATGCGGGGCGTGAATCCGCCCACGACCGCGCGGCGGTTGCGCAACAGGCGCGCGGAGAGGCCGTAGCTCTCCGCGAGATGCGCGAGCAGCGCATCCGCCCGCAGATCGCCAAGCATCGGATCGTCTGGAAAGAGCCGGGCGATCCGTTCCGCCGCGGAATGGTCCCCGGCGAGCAGCGAGCGGACCTCCGCGGAAAGCTCGCCTTGGCGTGCGAGGCGCGCGCGCAATTCCTGCTCGGTCGCGGCCGGGGCGGGGTCCACGAGCCGCAGGAGCGCGTGGTACTCCGCCGGATCGAGTTGCAGCGGCGTCGCGGTCAGAAGCAAGAGCCCCCAGGTCTTGCGGGCGAGCGCCTGCGCGACCTCGTACGCGCGGGCGCCGCGCAGGTGGTGCGCCTCGTCGATCGCCACCAGGTCCCATCCAGCGTCCGCCGCCGCCTTCGCTTCCTCTCGCGTGCGCGAGAGCCACTCGAGCGAGGTGATCACCAGTGGATGCCGCCCCCACGTCGACGCGTCGTCGTCGGGCGCCTCCGCCTCGGCGGCCTCGCGATCCTCCTTCGCACGGTCCGGGTCCATCAGCGTGAACAGGAGGTTGAACTTGTGGAACAGCTCCGCCAGCCATTGGACGGTGAGGTGGCTCGGCGCGACCACCAGGCAGCGCTTCACCAGGCCCGCGTGGAGCAGGCTCGAGAGCACCAGGCCGGCCTCGATGGTTTTTCCCAGGCCGACCTCGTCCGCCAGCACGAAGCGCGGCTGCGGCGCCGAGAGCACCTGGTGCGCCACGCTGACCTGGTGGGGCTTCACGTAGACCCGCGAGGCGAACAGCGCCCCGAGCGCGTCCGCGCGGCGCTCGAGATCGAGCCGCACGGTCTCGGAGCGGAGGTGGAAGTCCTCCGGCGTTCCCCAGCGTCCCGACGCGAGTTGCTCGGCCGGGCCCTCCCGTGGAGCGGGAGCGCGCAAGTCCGCCTCGCTGCGGACCTGCGGCTTGTTGCCCGGCACCTCGACCGTATACCGGTAGAGATCGTCGGCCCGGCCGGGCAGCGCGCGCAGCACGCGCGCGGCGCTGCCGTCGGCGAGCAGGGCAGGCGAATCCGGCGCGAATCGGAACCGCCAAAGCTGCGCGTCGCGAGACGAAAGCATCACCGGCCCGCCGGGCCGGCCCGGGAAGTGCGCGGAGAGGCGCGGCGGATCCTCGCTCACCGCCAGCACATGCCCGACGCCCCAGCCCCTCTGCGCGCGGTGAACGATCTTCATGCCTTTGAGGAACCGCGGCACGGCGGACCTTCTATACTGGAACCCGCATGGACGGCCACGCCATCGAGCCGCCGGTCGCGGCGACGCGCACCCGGCCGCGGCTGGGTGACTTCTTTCGAGCCTCGCTGCTGCTCGGCGTGGTCGGCTTCGGCGGCGGACTGTCGGTGCTGGCGAACATCCATACGCTCGCGGTGACGAAGCGCCGCTGGATGACGGAGCGGGAGTACACCAACACCATCACCGTCGCGCAGATGCTTCCCGGCGGGGCCGCCGCCAATGCGATGGCGTACACCGGATTGCGCTTCGGCGGCCTCAAGGGAGCGTTCCTCGGCTACGTCGGGTTCGTAGCGCCGGGATGGATCGCGGTGATGGCGCTGGCGTTCCTCTACGTGCATTTCGGCGCCACGCCCGATGTCGCGACGCTGCTTGGGGGCTTCAACGCGGCGGTTGTCGGCGTGATCGGCGCGATCACGCTGAAGATGGCCAGGAGCGCGGTCGGGCGCCTCTGGCAGATGGGCGTCGCCGCGGGCGCGCTTCTCTTCTCGGTGCTCGGCGACGCGCCGCCGGGCGAAGTCGCGCTCCTCGCCATCGGCGTAGGCCTCGCGGTCGATCTGGGTACGAAGCGGGCGCGCCTGCTGGCCATGGAGCGGCGCCGCACCCGCGAGCGGCGCGAGGCTCCGGTCGTCCTGCCCGAGGAAGGCGCGACGCTGGGGACGCAGAAGCCGGAGCCGCCGACGCAGATGAACGTCGCCTCCTGGACCGTGTTCGCCGTCATGATGGGCATCGCCTTGCATGCTCCCGGGGTCGACGCGGAGCTGGTCCGGATCGCGTTCTCCTTCTTCCGCACCGGGCTCGGCGCGTACGGCGGCGGCTTTGCGATCGTGCCGCACCTCAAGCAGGTGGTCGAGCGCGAGCACTGGATCACCGAGCGGCAGTTCGCGGACGCCGTCGCCATCGGCAAGCTCACTCCTGGCCCCGTGCTCCTGCTCGCCACCTTCATCGGGTACCTGCGCCACGGCTGGCTCGGCGCGGTGGTGGCGACCATCGGCATCTTCGCCGCGCCGTTCGCGCTGGTGGCGACCGCGGGGACGTGGCTCGATCGCATCCGCTCCCGGCGGCCGGTCCGCGCGGCGCTGCGCGGGCTCACCCCGGCCGTGGTGGGCTTGATGGCTGCGGCGGTGATCTCGCTCGGCGACACCATCAACGGCGAGGGAGAGATCGCCATTGCCATCGCGGTGGGGCTGACGCTCAGCCGCTTCGAGATCAACCCGGCGGTGATGCTCGCGCTTGGGGGAGCGGCCCGGTTCGCCTTCCGTTTCGCGGGATTGTAAAGGAGCCCCATGGACCTCGAAGCGCAGCGGGCGGCGGCGGGCGAGCAGGCCGCGCAGCTCGTGCAGGATGGGATGGTGATCGGCTACGGCACCGGGCGGGCGGCGACCGCCGCGCTCGAGGCCCTCGCGCGCCGCAAGGTCCGCGTCCGCGGCGTGCCCACGTCGCAGAAGACGGTGCAGACGTGCCAGCGCCTCGGTCTTGCCTTGGTGGACCTCGATGACCATCCGAGGCTGGACCTGGTGATCGACGGCGCCGACGAGGTCGATCCCCGCGCGCAGTTGATCAAGGGTGGCGGCGGAGCGCACGTGCGCGAGAAGCTGGTCGCGCTCGCCTCGGCCCGCATCGTCATCGTCGTCGAGGAGATGAAGCTGGTCGAGCGCCTCGGTTCCACCCGCGGCGTTCCCATCGAGGTGGTCGCCTTCGGCTGGACCGGGACTCTCCAGCGCATCGCGAAGCTGTTGCCCGGAGCAGCGCGCCGCGAGGGCCCCCTGAGCGACAGCGGCGGAGTGCTGGTGGATGCGCCGCTGCCCGCAGGTGCGGACCTGCGCGAGGTCGCCCGGGCGCTCAAGGCGATCACAGGGGTCGTGGATCACGGGCTCTTTCTCGATTTCGCGCCGACGGTCATCGTCGGCGGGCCGTCCGGCGCCCGCGTGTTCAGCGGTGGCTGACGTACCCGGCGCCGGAGATCGCCTTCTGGATGGCGGCCGCGTTCGCGGAGGCGTCGTCGAACACCACCGTGAGGGTCTTTGCCTCCAGATCGGAGGAGACGCGGATCACGCCCTTGACCTTCTGCACCGCCGACTCCGTCTTGTAGACGTCGCCCTTGCTGTGCCAGCCCTCCACTCTCAGGCTGAGCGACTGCTCGGCGGCCTGCACTGCGAAGGCAAGCGCGAGGGCGAGCGACAGGCGCACCATGGACTGATTGTAACGGGCCAGCACGAGCGGTGTTCTAGATCGCGCGAGGACCGTGGCGCAGCGGCGCGAACCACCCGCGGACGCCTTCCGACCAGAGCGTGGCGACCGCGAGCGCCACCAGCACCACCGCGGCAGCCGTCGACAGCGGCGACGATGCGACCTGTGCGAAAACCGCCTCCCCCACGCCTCGCAGCGCCCGGTTCGCGACGGCAGGCATCGCGGCCAGCGCGCCGGACGCCGATAGCAGTCTGCCAGCCGCGATCGCGCCGACGCATTCGAGCGCGATCACCCCCGCTGCCGCAGCGCGGCCCCGCCCGCCGAGGGCCCGCACCATGCCGGCGCGGGTGAGCGGCCCGCAAGCCAGCAGAGCGATCGCGATCCCGGGATCGAGCCCCTTGCGGACCAGCACGGCGGCGACCACCACGGCCCCCGCTTCGTCGAGGCGCGCGCTGAGCGCAACGACCAGCAGGAGCGCCGCCGCCGGAACGAACGACGCCGGGAATGCGCCAGCGCTCGCTTCCAGCACTGCAGCGGCGATCACCAGGGTGAGCAGCGCCGGGGCGCGTTCGCGGATGGCCGCCACCATCTCCAGACCGATCGGCCGGGCCGGCGTATCGGCGCGGAGCGACCGCGCCAAGGGGAGGGAAAGCGCGATGGTGAGCACCGCCCAGGCCGTCGCGCCCACCGGGCCGAACAGCACCAGCGCCAGCACGAATGCGTCCCAGCGGAAGAACCGGGTCCGCGACGCGAGCAGCGCTCCCACGGCGCAGCCGGCGAGGATCGCGGGGGAGGCAGCGAGCGAGAGGCCGCAAAAGGCGCGCAGCAGCTCGAAGAGCGGCGCGGTGTCCTGGCGCTGATGCACCAGGGCGCCGAGGCCGGCCACGAGCAGGCCGGCGGCGCAGGCGCCGAGATCCAGCGCGCGCTCCAGGCGGGATCCGAACCGCTGCGCGCGGATCTCGTCGGCGACCACATGCAGCAGCGCACCGGCGGTCACCGCGCTGGCGGTCTTGAGGAAAGCCGCGTCCTCGAATCCGGGCAGCACCAGGCTGAGAAGGGCGCCGATGACGCCCGCCGCGGCGACGAGCGCGGCGCGCGTGCCCGCGGCTCGCGCACCGCTGAGATCGAGGAAGGGCAGGACCACCGCGGCGGTGAGCGGGGCGTGGTGAGCGACGATCGCGATCTCCAGATCCAGGCTTGCCCGCGGCTGCGCCAGCGCCGCGACCAGCGCCAGACCTTCCGCGACCGAGTGGAAGACGAGAGCGGCGAAGCCGACCTCGGCCGACACGCGCAGTCCGGACAGGCCGCGGCCCTGCAAGAGGCCGGGACCGACCGTGCGCGCGAGCCATTCCAGCAGCCAGGGCAGCGCGAATCCAGCAGCCATCCACAGCAGCGCCGCCACTCCTTGCGAGGGGAGCGCCTCCGGAAGCAGGTGGAAGGCCACCACGCCCGCGGCGGCCGCGAAGGCGAAGGTGCGCGTCCGCTCGAGGACACCAGGACGTTGCCGCGCGACCAGGGCGATTGCCCCGCCCAGCACCGCGGAGAAGCCGGCGAGCGCCGCGGCGTGCATCATCGCTGGCACCTCTCGCACAGGCCGCGCAGCTCGAGCACGTGGCCCTGGACGCGGTAGCGGGTGGCGCGGCGGACTTCCCCCAGCGCGCGCTCCAGGGCGCCGGAGTGGAACTCGCGCGCGCTGCCGCATTGGCTGCAGACGATGGCGTGATGGCAGCGTTCCTCGCGTTCCGCGCAAGGGCGGACGGCCGACGAACCGACCACCCTGTGGAGCAGTCCCAACTCGAGCAGAGCGCTCAGGTTCCGGTACACGGAGACCCGGTCCATCTGCACGCCTTCGCTGGCGAGGAGCGACTGCAGCTCGCGCGGCCCCAAGGGGCGCGCTGACCGCTCGATCAGCTCCAGCAGCGCCCTGCGGGCGCGGGTGATGCGACCCCCTCGCCGGCGCAATGCCGCCTCCGCTCGCGTCGAGAAGGGCACGCGGCCGCTCTAGCACAAATGCAACAACGTTGCATCAAGCAGCGAGCACGCGAGCCAGGATCGCGGCCGCCCGAGCGAACTGCGCGGGCTCGGGCAGCAGCGAGACGACCAGGTGCGCCCCGTCGGGGAAGTCGAAGAAATACCCGGGATGCACCAACACGCCGGCCTCGAGCAGCGCAAGCGCCCACTCTTCCTCGCCGCGCGAGCGCGGCACCGAGAGGATCTGGCTCCACCCGCCTTCGGAGCGCAGGACGTCCCACGCCGCCCCTGGGCCGCGCGCGGCGGCGAGGGCGGCGCGGTTTGCGGCGAGGCGCGCCTGCACGGCCTGCTGGAACGGACCGCGCGCCGCGAGCAGTCCCGGCGCCGCGAGCTGCACGGGCGTGGACACCGAGAGATAGGTATCGGCGATGAGCTCGAGGCGCCGCACCGCCTCGTCGGCGCCCGGTCCGCCGGCGGCGATCCAGGCGAGCTTGAGCTGCGGCTGTCCGGCCACCTTCGAGAGACCCGAGAGGGAGAACGCCGGCAGGTCGTCGTACGACGCCGCGCTCCGGGCGCGGCGGCGATCCTCGAAGGCGGGAAAGTCCGCGAACACCTCGTCGCTGATCAGTGCGCACCCTTGCGCCCGGCAGGCGGAGGCCAGCGCTGCCCGCTCGTCCTCCTTGAGGTAGGCGCCGGTCGGGTTGCCGGGGCTGACCACCAGCAGCGCCCGCGTGCGCCCGGAAAAGCGCAGGTTCGAGGCGTCGAGGTGCCATTCTCCGTCCCAACGCAGTGCATAGGGCACCGCGGTCACGCATTCCAGAGCGGTCAGGTATCCGAACAGCGGATAGCTCGGCTCGGGCACCAGCACCTCGTCGCCGGCATCGCAGAGCAGCTTGAACAGCCAGGAGTACGCCTCGCTGGTGGAGGCGGTGAGAACGACGCGCCCCGGCTGGATGCCCTGGTATGCCGCCACCGCCTCTAGCGCCGCGGGCAGCCCGCGAGGATGCGGCTCGTAGGAGGGGGCCTGTGGGAGCCGAATGGAAGGCACCGGGAGGCCTGCCGCCGTCGGGTTCGAGACGGTGAGATCGATCGGAGGCGACTGCCGCGCCGCGAGCGCCCGAGCCAGCGCGTTCTCGCCCTGCGTAAAGTCGAGCCTCACGCTTCCGGCGGGGCGCCGAGCTCCGCGCTCCGCGGCAGGGGCAGCCGCTCGCGCTGCTTCTCGACGAATCGCAGCGCCGACCAGATCTCGTCCATGGCGATGATCTTGTTGTCGGTGAGACCGGCGGCGAGGCCCACGGCGCGAACGAGCTGTTCGTCCAGGTCGGTGAAGAAACCGGAGCTCTTGCGCGGCCAGGCGACCCAGAGCGCCCCGTGCGGCGCCAGGACGTGCTTCGCTTTCGGGAACAGCTCGCCCAGCACCGCCCGCGAGGAGGAGAAGACGACGATGATGTCCGCCAGGCTGACGATCTTGGTCGTCACCCCGACTCCGTCGGGAAGCGGGTCGAGCCGCCGCACGAACCCGACCGGAGGATCGAGCACCAGCACGCGCCGGCCTTCCTTGATGCCGAGCTTGTGGCTGAGGCTGGTTTCTTCCATCCCGGACCCTCCTTGTAGGTAAACCAGCGGTCGATCCGCAAGACGCTCGACGCAGGGTGTCGTAGACTCGCCTCATGAAGCAGCAAGTACGGATCGGGTTGCTCGGCATCGGCACGGTAGGGCAGGCCGTGGCGCGCGCGCTCATCGAGCGCCACGACGTGCTCTCCCGGGCAGCGGGGACCAGCCTCGTGCTGCAGCGGGCTGCCGTCCGGGATCTGGCCAGGCCCCGCTCGCTCGCGGTCGAGCGCCTCACGGCGGACCCGGCGGCGGTGGCGAGCGCCGACGACGTCGACCTGGTGATCGAGCTCGTCGGAGGGGAGGAGCCGGCGCGCACGCTCATCGCCAGCGCGCTCGAGCGGGCCCGGCCGGTCGTGACCGCCAACAAGCGCGTGCTCGCATGGCATGGACCGCAGCTCGCGGAGCTGGCGGCCCGCAAGGGCGTCGAGCTGCGCTACGAGGCCGCAGTCGGCGGCGGCATCCCGCTCATCGCGCCGCTCACCGATGACCTGGCCGCGAACCGGGTCCTCGAGCTGCGCGCGATCATCAACGGCACCTGCAACTACGTGCTCACGCGGATGGCATCGGGCGAACGCCTCGAGGATGCGCTCGCGAAAGCGCAACAGGCCGGGTACGCGGAGGCCGATCCCCGCGACGACGTCGAGGCGGTGGACGCGGGCGACAAGCTCTGCATCCTGCTCCGGCTCGCCTTCGGCGCCTCCTGCACGCCGGCGCAGCTTCATCGCCAGGGCATCCGCGGCCTGGATCCCCGCGATCTCGCCTACGGCCGGGAGCTCGGCTACGTGCTGAAACTGCTGGCGGTGGCGCGCAGGACCGAGGCCGGGGTGGAAGCGCGCGTGCATCCCGCCTTCGTTCCGCTGGAGCACCCCCTGGCGCGCGTGGACGGCGCGTACAACGCTGTCCACGTCGTCGGCGATCTTTGCGGCCCGGTGATGTTCAGCGGGCTCGGAGCGGGCGGCGACGCGACGGCGAGCGCAGTTCTGGCGGACGTGGTCCACGTCGCCCGCCGCCTTGCCCTCGGCGATCCGGTGCCGCCGCCCCGCGAGAACGGGCCCGAGCCGCGCCTGCTTCCCATGAGCGAGGTGAGGACCCGCTGCTACTTCCGGCTGTCGGTCGATGACGAGCCCGGCGTGTTCGCACAGATCACGCGGGTGCTCGCCGAGCACCGGATCGGTCTTGCCAGCGTGATCCAGCGCGAGCCTGGAAAGCACGGGGCCGCGGAAGTCGTGCTCCTCACCTACGAGGCGCCGGAGGCGGCGCTGGCCACCGCCGAGGAACAGCTCGCGAGGCTTTCGTCCACGCGGGCGGTGCTGGCGCGGATCCGCGTGGAGGCCCCGCAGTGAAGCGAGGAGTCCTGGCGCGCTGGGCCGCCCACCTGCCGCTCACTCCGCGGACCCCGCACCTGACCCTCGGTGAGGGCGACACGCCGCTGATCGCGGCTCCCACCCTCGCGCGCGACATCGGGTGCGCCGAGCTCTGGCTGAAGTTCGAAGGGCAGAACCCGACCGGCTCGTTCAAGGACCGCGGGATGGTGGTGGCGGTGGCGAAGGCGGTCGAGGCGGGTGCACACAGCGCGGTCTGCGCCTCTACCGGCAACACCTCGGCGAGCGCGGCGGCGTACTGCGCCGCGGCAGGCGTGCGCTGCAACGTCGTCGTCCCGGAAGGAAAGGTCGCTCTCGGCAAGCTGGCCCAGGCGGTGGCGCACGGCGCCCGCATCGTGGTGCTGCGCGGAAACTTCGATGCGGCGCTGTCGCGGGTCCGTGAGATCGCACAGCGCACCGGCATCGCGCTCTTGAACAGCGTCAACCCGCACCGGATCGAGGGGCAGAAGACCGCCGCGTTCGAGATCGCCGAAGCGCTGGGCGAGGTCCCACACACCGTCGCCCTTCCCGTGGGCAATGCCGGCAACATCAGCGCCTACTGGCGCGGCTTCTGCGAGCTCGGGCCGCGCCGTCCGGTCATGCTCGGGTTCCAGGCGACCGGCGCGGCGCCCCTCGTCTCGGGCGCACCGATCGCCGAGCCCGAGACCATCGCGACCGCCATTCGCATCGGCAACCCTGCCTCGTGGAAGACGGCAGTGGAGGCGCAACGCGACTCGGGCGGGCTCTTCGCCGCGGTGACCGACGCCGAGATCCTCGCCGCCTACCGGCGCCTTTCCAGCGAGGCCGGCGTCTTCTGCGAGCCTGCGAGCGCGGCGCCGGTAGCCGGATTGCTCCGTCTCGCGCAAGAGAAGCGGAGCTTCGCCGGACAGACCATCGTGGCCGTGCTCACCGGGCACGGGCTGAAGGATCCGCAGTCCGCGATCGATGCGGCCGCGGAGATCGGGCCGGCGATCGCCGACGATATCGGCACGCTGGAGGCTGCGCTGCAATGAAGCCGTTCACGGTCCTCGTGCCGTGCTCCACGTCCAACCTCGGCGCGGGTTTCGACGCCGTGGGGATCGCATTGTCCGGCCCGGATCTGATGGTGCGCGTGTCGCCCGGCGGAGACGGACTGCGGATCGCGCGCTTGTCGGGGGAAGGCGCCGACCGGCTCCCCCCGGACTCGACCAACCGCGTGATCGACGCGGCGCACCGCGCGGCGGCGGCGGCCGGACGCAGCCGGCAGTCGCTTGCGGCGGAGCTTTCCATCCACAGCTCGATCCCCCTCAAGCGCGGCCTCGGCTCCTCCGCAGCGGCGGCGCTCGCCGGAGGCCTGCTGGCGGATGCGCTGCTCGACGGCGCCATCGGACAGGAGGCGGTCTTGCGCACGGCGGTCGAGATGGAGGGCCATCCCGACAACGTGGTTCCCGCGCTCCGGGGCGGAGCGCAGGTCTCCGTCCGCGATGCGGATGGCAACGTCCTCTCCTGCCCGATCCCCATCGGCGCGCCCCTGCGCGCAGCGCTCTACATTCCCGATCAGGAGCTGGCCACGTCCGCCGCGCGCGCCGTGCTGCCCGCGCAGGTCACCCTGGCGGATGCGGTGCACAACCTCGGACGCGCGGCTTTGCTCGTCGCGGCGCTGAGCGGAGGAAGGCTCGAGCTGCTCGGGGAAGCGATGGACGATCGACTGCACCAGCCGGCCCGCGCCGGGCTCCTTCCCTGGCTGCCGCCGCTGCTTGCCGCGGCCCGCAAGGGTGGAGCGTTCGGCGCTGCGCTCTCGGGGGCAGGGACGACGGTGTGCGCGCTGTGCAGCGCGGGCGCGGCCCGCGAGGTCGCGCGGGCGATGATGGACGAGGCCGCTTCGCTGGGCGTCGCCGGGCGGTCGGAGGTCGTGGACGTCGCCGTGCCGGGGGCGCGGGTCGTCTAAGGCGCGACTAAAGCGCGTCTCATAGTCGGTACAGCCTCAAAACAATAGCCGCATACCCGCGCCTTCGGCAGCCTTCGGCGCGGGAGCGGCTACGCCGCCCGTTCCGTTTCCAGGATGTGCGTGATCGCCGCGTCGATGCGGCGGCGGAACTCGTCGTCCGCGTCCATGAACTGGACTCCGACGCCGGGAACGGTTCCGCGCTGCTGCGCTTCCTGCTTCGTGACCCGATGCACGACGAGCGCGCGGGCAGGGACCGCAATGCCTCCACCCGGCAGCTCCATCTCGACCTGGACAACGGTCTTCAGCGGCGGCGGATTCTCCGTGCGCACGAACACGCCGCCCGCGCTGATGTTGGCGGCATACTCGAGGACGAAGTCCTGCACGGTCGCGAACCGGACCGCGAACTGCACGTTGTAGCGAGGGAACGCGCGCCGCCCCTCGTCGCGCGGACTCAGCGCCATCGCCCCGATCGGCTTTGCATCGGCGGCTCGCCGGCGGCGGGCGATCACCTCGCCGATCTGCGCCCGCTGCGCGTCGGCGACTCCGACGAAGTCCGCCCAGAACCCCGGCTCGTCCCCGGGGTTCGCGTGCTCGCGTACCCTGCCGTCGAGATGCATCGCCTCGCGGGCGCCAGGCAGGTAGAGTTTGATGGAGACCGCAGTCCCGGCGGGCGGCGGCTCGAGACAGCGCACGAGCACGCCCTGCTCGCTGAGCGCGGATGTCGTCGTCTGGACCGCGATGTTGCCGGTCGCGAAACGGATGGGAAAGACGATGGCGGCGGGCTCCATGAGCTTTCCAGTGTATCGAACGGCGAGCGGGCACAAAGGCGCACGTGTGGTCCGGGACCCTCCCGGGTGGGAAGACTCCTCAGGCCCTGCGCAATGTACTGCTAGAGCGCGTCGCCCTTGCGCGGGCAGTGCGCCAAAGCTAGGTTCCCGGCCCCCGGTTGGAGACACTGGTGGCCCTGCGCACGCCGCTCTACGACGCACATCTCGCCGCTTCCGCGCGCATGGTCGAGTTCGCCGGGTTCGACATGCCGGTGCAGTACGCGGGCGTGCTCGAGGAGCACGCGGCGGTGCGCGAGAACGTCGGCATGTTCGACGTCTCGCACATGGGCGAGATCGTGGTCGACGGTCCGCGCGCGCTGCAGACCGCCCAGCGGCTGGTCACGAACGATCTCTCGAAGTGCAGCGACGGACAGGCCCAGTACAGCGCGCTCTGCAACGAGAAGGGCGGCGTGATCGACGACATCATCGTCTACCGGTTCTCTCCCGAGCGGCTGTTCATCTGCGTCAACGCCAGCGGGCGCGAGAAGGATTTCGAGTGGATGCGAGCGCACGCGGGCGACGGCGTCGCCGTCGGGCAGCGGTCCGATGACTGGGCGCAGATCGCCATCCAGGGACCGAACGCCCCCGGGCTCGTCGACTCTCTCTGCGCGCCGCGCGTGCTGGATGTGCCCTACTACCATTTCCGGGAAGCGACGGTCGCAGGCGTCCGGGGCTGCATCGTCGCCCGCACCGGCTACACGGGCGAGGACGGGTTCGAGGTATTCGTCCCTCCCCAGGGAGCGCGAAAGCTGTGGGACGCGCTGCTCGACAAGCGGGTGGTTCCCTGCGGTCTCGGCGCTCGGGATTCGCTCCGGCTCGAAGTCGCGTACCGGCTGTACGGCAACGACATGGACGAGCAGCACACGCCTCTCGAGGCGGGCCTCGGGTGGATCGTCAAGCTCGACAAGCCGGGAGGATTCGTCGGCTCGGACGCGCTCACCCGGCAGAAGCAGGAAGGCCTCAAACGCCGGCTGGCCGGATTCAAGCTGACCGGAAAGGGGATCGCGCGCCACGGTTACACGGTGCTGAAGGACGGACAGCGCGTCGGCGAGGTGACCAGTGGGACCATGAGCCCGGTGCTCAAGGAATCGATCGGCCTCGCCTACGTTCCCGCCGCGCTCGCGAAGGAGGGATCCACCTTCGACGTCGAGATCCGGGGCAAGCCCGTCCCGGCGCGAGTCGTGAAGACCCCCTTCGTGGAGAAGATCAAGTCGTGACCCGCGTGCTCCTCAATCACTTCTACGTCACGCCGGATCGCGAGACGTTCACGGCGGCGGAAGGCAGCGGGCCGTTGCGGCGGTTCGGCGCGCTGGAGAAGCGGACGACGGTGCGCAAGGATGCGACGTACACCGGCCTGTACCTCTACGGCGAGCGCACTTACCTGGAACTGCTCCAACCGGATTCGGCGTCGTTCGGCGCTCCCTCCGGGGTCGCGTACGGCGTCGAGGAGCGCGGCGGCCTGGAGAGCCTCCGCGGCGCGCTGCCGAGCCCGAAGCTCGAGGAGATCGCGCGCGGCGACGTCCCGTGGTTCAGGTCGCTGCGGTCGGGACAGCCGCTGGAAGGTCTCGCCGAGTGGGTGATGGAGTACGTGCCCGCGTTCTTCCGCGGGTTCCACCCTGAGCTGCCGCCGGCCCATCCGGCCATCGCCCGATCCGACGCGCTGACGCGATATGCGGCGAGCTGCGGAATGCTGAAGGATCGCGCCGAAGGGCTGTTCGAGGACGTGGTGGCGCTGGAGATCGCGCTCGCGCCTGCCGACTGGCAGCGGTGGAGATCACGCCCCCTGCGGGTCGAGGAAGCCGATCTGCGTGTCACCTCCGCGCCGCCGGGGACTCCCACCGGCGTCCTCGCCGCGCATCTGCGCCTGCGACGCGACGCGGGTCGATCGACCGAACGGATCGGCAGCACCACACTGTCGCTGGACGGCAAGGACGCAGTCTGGCGATTCCAGAGAGGCCTCCATGGCGAGCTATCCTGACACCCTCCGCTACACCAAGGAGCACGAGTGGACGCGAATCGCGGGCAACACCGCGACCGTCGGCATCACCGAGTTCGCCAAGGATCAGCTGGGCGACGTGGTCTACCTCGAGTTGCCGGATGTGGGCGCCGCGGTGACCAAGGGCCAACCGTTCGGGGTGGTGGAGAGCACCAAGGCGGTGAGCGAGCTGTTCGCCCCGTTGAGCGGCAAGGTGACCAAGGTCAACAGCGCCTTGGTGGAAGCACCGGAAGGAATCAACGAGGACCCGCACGAGAAGGGATGGATGATCGAGATCGAACTGAACGCACCGGGCGAGGCGGCCGAGCTGCTCTCGGCGAAGCAGTACGAGGAGCTGCTGGCGAACGAGCATTGATGGAGACGCTGGACCTGCGCGGGCTGCTCTGCCCGCTCACCTGGGCGCGCACGAAGTACGCGTTGTCCCGCCTGAAGCCCGGCGCGGATTTGCTGGTCCTCGTCGATCACCGGCCGGCCGTTCCGGACATCCGGCGCAACGCAGAGGAGACCGGAAACGAAGTGGTCTCCTCGCGTGAGACCGACCCCGGCGTGTGGGAGATGGTGCTGCGGAAAGGGTAGCCCTCCAGTCGCTGCGGGATCAGATCGCGGGCCACGTGCGCGGGTCGCTGGCGATCGAAGCCGCGCGCCCGCAATGGCTCGCGGGCCTGCGCGCGGCGACCGCGATGACGGTGCCGCTGATCGTGGGGTGGGTCGCGCGCCGGCCCGAGCTGATCTGGGCGGGGCTCGGCGGCTGGCTCACGATGCTGTCGGATCCGGGCGGGCCCTACCCGACGCGCGCTTCGGCCATGGGGACGTTCGCGCTGATGGGCGCCGCCGCCACGCTCGCCGGCGGATTGGCCGGGCTCACCCCGTGGGCGGCGATTCCCGCGCTCTTCGCCTTCGCGATGATCTGCAGCCTGATCCGCGTCCACGGAGACACCGCCGCGACCATCGGCGTGCTCGCGCTGACGATGTTCTGCATCACCGAAGGCTCGCCGGCGCACCTGGCGGACAGCCTGGTCCGTGCGGGGATGTTCGTCGCCGGTTCTTTCTTCGCCATCTTGCTCGCGGTCGCGGTCTGGCCGTTCCGTCCCTACCACCCCGTACGCGCGGCGGTCGCCGCCTCCTGGATGGCGGTCGGGGACCTTGCGGCGGCCGCGGCGAAGGTCGCGTCGTCTCCTGCGGACGCCGCGGCGTGGGAATCGCTGGTGCCGCTGCGGCGCCGCGCGCGCGACGCGCTGGAGGACGCACGGGAAGCGCTGGCGGTCGCCCGGGCAGGACGCCACGGCGAGACGGGACGCGGGTTGCATCTCCTCGTCTTGTACGAAATCCTGGAGCTGCTGCTCGGCGATCTCGCCGCGCTGCTCGAGGCGTTGCGCGCCCGCGCCGAAAGGCACGAGCCGTTGCCTCCTCGCGCGGGCGAAGCGCTCGTGGAGATCAGCCGCGCGCTCGAGGCCATCGCCGAGGCCCTGGTCGAAGAGGGCTCCTACGCCCTCGCCGCGCCGCGCCTGGAGGCATCGGGCGATTCCGCCCTGCTCTTCTCGCGCGTCGAGGGCGAGATCCGGCAGGCGGTGGAGTCCGTCCAGGCTCTGCGCAGCGGTGGAGCGGGCCCCAGCCCGCCAGGAGCTCTCTCTTTTCCGGAAGAGGCACCCTCGTTGCGCGATGCGTTCGCAAAGGCGTCGACCGAGCTGCGCCACGCCCTGCGCGTCGCCCTCGTCGCCACCCTTGCCCAATTCCTGGCGACCGCGCTCCGGCTCGAGCGCAGCTACTGGGTGACGGTGACCGTCGTCCTCGTGCTTCAGCCGCACGCGATCGCAACCGTACGTCGCGCGCTGCAGCGCGCCGGCGGCACCGTGATCGGCGGCCTGATCGCCGCGCTCATCGCTCGCCATGTCCGCGAACCGCTGGCGCTGGGCGCGATGCTCTTCGGGCTCGCCTGGATCGCTGTCTCGGTGCGCCGCATCAACTACGCGTTGTTCGCCGCGCTCGTGACGCCCGTCTTCGTCCTGCTCGCGGAGACCAACGCGGGCGGAGGGCACCTGACGCGCATCCGCATCCTCGACACCCTTCTCGGAGGAACCCTGGCGTTGGTTGGCGCCATCGCGCTCTGGCCGACGCGCGATCTGGAGCGCATGCCGGCGCTGATCGCGGCGGTCCTGCGGGCGGACCG
This sequence comes from Deltaproteobacteria bacterium 13_1_40CM_4_68_19, assembly GCA_001918155.1. Lineage (GTDB taxonomy): Bacteria > Myxococcota > Myxococcia > Myxococcales > 40CM-4-68-19 > 40CM-4-68-19. The sequence goes on along the minus strand of MNFJ01000139.1, from coordinate 8,481 downwards.
CGCTTATCTGGACGCGGTCCTGCATGGAAAGGGGCCCGCCGAGGCCGTCGCCGCGCGCCGGCGCGTCGGTCTCGCTACCGCGAACGCCGAGGCCGCGCTGCAGCGGCTGATCGCCGAGGCCATGCCTCCCGCGCGCATCGAACCGCTGATGGCGCTCGTAGCGTACGGGCGCCGTCTGAGCGCATCGATCACCGCGCTCGGGGCGGCGCCGCCGTCGTCGGAGTACGCAGCGCGGCTCGAAGGAATACTCGACGCCCTGGCGGACGCCGCGCAGTCGGGAGCGCCGCCGCCGCCCGTTCCGCCTCTCGACGACCTCCCCGCGCCGGAGCCGGCGCAGCGACTCGCGCGGCAGCTCCGGGTCGTGCAATCGGCCCTCGCCCGCCTGGGCTGAGCTTGGTACTGTCGCCCGCCCATGCGTACCGCACTCCTCCTCGCGGCCACTGCCTGCGCGAGCGCACCCGCCACGCGCCCCGACCGGTCCCGTCTCGAGCCGCTGCTGCTCGAAGCCATCCGCTTCCCCACCGTAGCCGGCAACGAGCAGGCGCGCCTCGACCAGCAGCAGTGGCTGCTGCGGACCGCGCAGTCTCTCGGGCTGACGGCGCGCGACGCGGGGCCCGTGACCGAGATCGAGCTGCCGGGTCCACCCGGCGGGCCGGTCCTCGGGCTCGTCGTTCACGGCGACGTGCAGCCGGTCGACGAGAAGGGTTGGACGGTTCCCCCCTTCGCCGGCGTGGAACGCTCTGGCGTCGTGTACGGGCGCGGCGCAGCAGACGACAAGGGGCCGCTCGTGCAGGCGCTGCTCGCGATGCACGCCGTCCGCGATCTGCCGCGGACGCACACGGTGCGCCTGCTGGTCGGCAGCGACGAGGAGAGCGGGTCGACCGACATGAAGACCTATCTCGCGTCGCATCGGCCGCCGGCGTACAGCCTGGTGCTCGACTCCGCCTTCCCCGTGGTGGTGGGCGAGAAGGCGTGGGATGGGCTCCTGGTGCTTCCGGCGGACCTCGATCAAGGCACCGGGAAGGCATGGACCATCGAGGAGATCGACGCGGGGCTCGCGCCCAGCATCGTGCCCGACCGCGCACGTCTGACGCTCCGCTGGCGCGAGGGAACGCCCGCATGGGAGGATCTGGAGCAACGGCTCAATGCCAGGCCGCCTGCGCCGGGGACGCGGCTGGAACTCGCGCGGCGCGGCCCGCTGCTGGACATGGTCGTGCAAGGCCGCGCGGCCCACGCCGGGGTGAACGTCGAGGGCGGCCGCAATGCGCTGGTGTCGCTCGCGCGGCTGGTGGCGGGGGAGCTGCCGGACTGCGCGATGGCCGACCTGCTCGCGTTCGCCGCGCACGCGGGCGCCGACCTGAAGGGAGCGGCCCTCGGGCTCGAGGGAGTCGCGGACCCGGGCTGGGACGGGTGGACGGTCAACGTCGCGACTCTCAAGAAAGAGCCGCGGCTCGGCGGCAAGCTCGCGCTGGTGATCAACCTGCGCCGGCCGCCACCGCTGACCGGCCCGCAATCGCGCGAGCGGCTGTACGCCGAGGTCCGCAAGTTCTCGCCGCGTCTGTTGCCCGGCGAGGTCTACTTCGGCGACGAGCCGCTGGTGTTCGACAGGAACGCGAAGATCGTTCGCCGCCTGATGGACGCGTACGGGCGAGCGACCGGCGAGCGCCCTCCCCCCGCCATCTCGGGCGGAGGGACCTACGCCAAGCGGATTCCGAACGCGATCGCTTTCGGGATGTGGTTCCCGGGCAAGCCGTATCCCGGGCACGACTCGGACGAGAAGATCGAAGTCGCGGACCTGCAGCGAGGTCTCGACGTCCTCCTGGAGACGCTGCGCGATCTGGCGGGAGGCCCTCCGCTGCAGGACCCATTCCGGCCGTAGTAGTCTCTAGCCCTTCATGCGCGTCGCGAATCGGCTGCAGGGGCTGGCCCAATCGGAGATCCGCCGCATGACGCGCGAGTGCGAGCGCGTCGGCGGGATCAACCTCGGCCAGGGCATCTGCGACTTGCCCACCCCACCGCTGGTCCGCGACGGCGCGATCGCCGCCATCCGGGAGAACCGCAGCACCTACTCGTTCGCCGAAGGCGCGCGCGAGCTGCGCGACGCCATCGCGCGCAAGCTCGCACGCGACAACGGCCTGCAGGCCGACCCGGCCACGGAGATCTGCGTCACCGTCGGGGCCAGCGGCGCATACACGGCCGCCATCCATGCGCTGCTCGATGCCGGCGACGGGATCCTCCTGTTCGAGCCTTACTACGGCTACCACCTGAACGCCGCCGTGGTGGCCGGACTCACTCCCGAGTTCGCCACCCTCAGGCCGCCGGAGTTCACGCTGCGCGAGGATGCGCTGGAAGCGGCGATCACTTCGCGAACGCGCGCCGTCGTAGTCTGCACGCCGTCGAATCCGAGCGGCAAGATGTTCCGCTCCGACGAGCTCGAGGCGCTGGCGCGCGTGGCGCGGCGCCATGATCTGCTGGTGATCACGGACGAGATCTACGAATACATCCGCTACGACGGGCGGCCCCACCTCTCTCCGGCGGCGGTCGCCGGCCTGCGCGAGCGCACGGTCACGATCATGGGGCTGTCGAAGACCTTCAGCATCACCGGCTGGCGGCTCGGATACACGTTCGCGCCGGCGGAGATGACGCGCGCGATCACCCTGGTGAACGATCTGTACTTCGTCTGCGCGCCCACTCCCTTGCAACTCGGCGCCGCCAGGGGATTCGACGCGCCCCGCAGCTACTTCGACGAACTGCAGTCGGGCTACCAGCGCAAGCGCGACCGCATCTGCGCGGCGCTGCGGCGCGCGGGGCTCGAGCCGATCGTTCCGGAGGGCGCGTATTACGTTCTCGCCGACTGCGCCAGGCTCGGCTTCAAGACGTCTCTGCAGGCGGCGATGCACGTGCTCGAGACCACCGGGGTGGCCTCGGTGCCAGGCAGCGCATTCTACCGGGGCGCGGAAGGCGAGAAACTGCTGCGATTCTGCTTCGCCAAGGACGACGAAGTGCTCGACCTGGCGTGCGCGAGGCTCGCGGCGCTGGGATGAGGTCGCCGCTCCTCGCCATCTTCCTCGTCGTGGTGGTGGACATCCTCGGTCTCACCATCATGCTGCCGCTGCTCCCCTTCTACGCGGAGCACTTCGGCGCGAGTCCCGCGGTGGTCGGCCTGCTCGTGAGCACGTACGCGGTCTGCCAGCTCGTCGCCGGCCCGGTGCTCGGGCAGCTCTCCGATCATCTCGGGCGCAAGCCGGTCCTGACCGCCAGCCAGGTGGGCACGTTCGTGGGTTTTCTCGTGCTCGCCTACGCCCCCAATCTCTTCTTCGTCTTCCTGGCGCGCATCATCGACGGGCTCACCGCCGGCAACCTCTCCATCGCGCAGGCGTACATCGCCGACGTGACCGCGCCGAAGGAACGCGCGCGGGCATTCGCGGTGATCGGGATCGCGTTCGGGATCGGCTTTCTCATCGGCCCCGGAGCGTCGGGCTACCTGACCAGCCACTTCGGTTACCACGTCCCGATCCTGTGCGCGGCCGCGCTCTCGCTGCTCAGCATCCTCGGGACCACGTTCCTCCTGCCGGCGGTCCCTGCGCACCCGGAAGGGATGCAGCCCGCGACCGCGCAGCAGGAGCTCGAGGCTCCCATCGCGCCGGGGGGAAAGCGGCTCCGGATTCTCGATTGGGGCACGTATCTGCAGTACTTCCGGCGGCCGGCCCTCGGCGGGCTCCTGCTGGAATTCTTCCTGTTCTCGTTCGCATTCGCGATCTTCACCAGCGGTTTCGCTCTGTTCGCGGAGCGGCGGTTTACCTGGCACGGCGCGGCGTTCGGTCCGAAGGAAGTCGGGTACGTCTTCATGTACTCGGGCTTCCTCGGCATCGTCGTGCAGGGGTCGATGCGCCAGGGCGCGCTCGTGCGCCGCGTCGGCGAGGTGCGGTTGGTGACGCTCGGTTTCATGGCCGGCGCGCTGGGATACGGATTGCTCGGCGTCAGCTTCGGCATCGCCGCGCTGCTCGTCGCAGCGTCCTTCGCTTCGTTCGGCAATGGCGTGCTCCGGCCCGCGCTTACCAGCCTGATCACGCAGCAGGTCTCGCGCGGCGAGCAGGGCCTGGTGCTCGGGTTGAACCAGTCGCTGCTGTCGGTCGCGCAGATCGTGGGTCCAGCGATCGCGGGGGCGCTGATCGACCGCGGTCACCTCACGCTCTGGGCCCTCTCGGCGTCGGCGATCCTCGGCTTCGCGCTCGTGCTGAACCTGCGGGCGCGCGAGGCGCGCCATGCGCACGCCTAGAACAACCTGTACAGCCTGAGAACAATAGCCGCACACCAGCGCCTTTCGCGCGGGAGCGGCTAGAACCCCCGCGCCGCCGGAGAACCGGGCACGTACGCCGGCCCGACCTGCAGGCGGATTCCGCCGGTCGCTGCCAGCAGCGTGAACGCAAACGGCAGCTTTACCGTTCCGTCGTCGCGCATCAACCCGGGCGGAGGATTGGGGAAGCGCTGTACGACGCGGAATGCGTCTACCGCCACCTCGTCGAGATACTGCACCCCGGACGAGGCGGCCACGTGGACGTCGGTGATCTCGCCCTGCCGATCGAGGGTGAACTCGATCACCGTGCGGCGATCCTTGTACGAGTAGAGCTGCCCCGTTGGATCGCGCTTGCCGGAAGCGTCGATCACCTTCTGCGTCCACACCCGCCCGACGGTCTCTTTCACGCGGTTGAGGAAGCCGGCGAACTTGAAGCTGCGCGCGTTCAGGAAAGTCCCTTCGCCCTCCTCGATGCCGCGCAGGTCGTCGGGCATCGGGCCGCCAGAGAGGGGGCCTGTCGCACCGATCGCCTGGTCCAGCGTCAGCTTGAGCGGGCGCAGCTCGCCCGGCGTGCCCGGCGCCGCGCCCGAGACGCCCGGCCCGACGTTGGAGGCTTTGCCTTCGTTGCCGGGGTCGGCGAGCGCGATCTTGTTTCCCGTCCCCTTGAACGCGTCGGTGCCTTCGCGGTTCCTCAGCGTGCCGTCAGGAGCTTCTTCCAGGTGCAGCGGATCGCGTCTCTGTTTGCTCGGGAGCTCGGCCGCCTGCTTCTGCCGCTTTTGCTCGCGGCCGCCCCCGAGCCTGCCGTTGTCCCCGGGCTGGACGCTCGTCGCCGGCGCGCCCTGCTCGGCCTTGTCGTTGCGGCCTTCCTTCTGCAGCCGGGAAAGCGCGTTCTTGTAGAAGGCGCTCGTTTCCCGCGCGCGCGTCTCCTTCTCGACGCGGCTGTCCTTCTCGGACAGGTACTTGGTCGGCTTGTCGGGCGCCTGTTCGTTGGTCGGGCCGAGCGAGACGACCTGACCGCTCTCCAGCTTCTCCTGCTTCTCCGCAGGAAGCGGGGGGGGCGCGATGGGCAGGTTCGGGAGCTGCGGCTGGGCGCCGCTCACGGCGGACTGCGGGCCGGCGGGCCGAATCCCCTGCAATTGCGAACGGTTGGAAGCGACGAGTGACACCACCTGGTTCACGGGATGCTTCGGCACGTGGAACATCGCGTCCTTGGCGATCCCGAGCAGCAGCAGGAAGTGCGCGGCGATGGACAGCGCCACCGCGATGGTCAGGCGGCGTCCGCGCCGAACCGGCTGCTGGGGCAAAGGCATTGCGCGCGTATTGTAGCGCCGGCGCTGCCTGACAGGCGAGTCGCCGAACGTCCTGGAGTGCTCCGGAGTGCACTGGTGCGGTTCGGGGAGCACCTGTTTCGAACATCGGCGCGCGGGCAGTCAATCCAGAGCGTGCCCGAAAAAAGTAGGGCACACCCCGCCCCTTGGCGCGGCTAATAGATCCGGATCGGCGCCGCGCCGGAATAGTACCAGCCGAGGATGTCGCGATAGCTCGCGCCACGCTCGGCCCGCCCGATCGCTCCCGTCTGGCACATCCCGCTGCCGTGTCCCCAACCACCTCCGATGAACGTCCAGCCAGCGCCGGACCGTTCGATCACGAACATGCCGCTATTCAGGTTGCGGAACAGCCTGCGGATCGGCAGCTCGCCGTACACGCGGGCGGTCGCCCGGCTGCCGGCGACCCGGAGGGCACGCGCGCGGCCCGAAACTCCGCGTCCCTCGACCGCGAGGACCTGCACGGTCCCGACGCCCAACGGCGCGCAGAGCTGGTCCACCTCCCGCTGCGCGAAGGCGCGTTGCCAGCGCACCTTTTCCGGGTTCGCGTACCCCGACGACGCGCAGTAGCTGGGAACGGGATTGAGATGGACGAAACGGGAGACCAGCGCCTCTCCGATTCCGTCGCGAAACGCGTCCATTCCCGGCGCGCCGGGATCGAAATCGGGCCGCCCTCGCAGCGAGGGGTCCGCGGGGCCGCCCCAGACGGCGTCGTTGTCTTCCGTGTACCCGCCACACACCGCGGAGTACACCGAGTCCACCAGGCGGCTCTGCCCGTTGCGTTCGGCGAACAGCGCCTCGCCCCGCGTCGCGTCCACCGCGGCGCCGGTGCTCGCCTCTTCCGCCGCGACACCCTTGTAGACCTGGCAATGCTGCTCCGCACAGAGCAGATAGGGATCGCCCAGGTGGCGCGCGCCGATCTTTGCCAGGACCTCCCCGCGCGCCGTGACCGCCTGCGCCTTGAGGGCCTCCAGGTGCGCCCTGGCGAAGATCTCGCTGGGCACGACGCCCTTGACGAGCCGCTCCATTCCCACCGCCGCCACCAGCGCCAGCGACCCGGACGCGTCCACCGTCGCAAAGAGCCGTCCCGGATACGTCCGGGTCTCGTACCCGTGGAAGCTGTAGCCCATCCCGTACTCGACCTGCTCGACCGCGATCCCGGAATCTGCGCGCAGCTCGATGGCGCTCTCGCCGATGCCCGCTGAGTTGCCTCGCGGATCCCGCAGCTCGATGCGCGCCTGCGGGCGCACGGCGATCTCGCGGCGGATCTGCACCCGGGTCCCGAATCGGCCCTGGAGCTCCTGCGCCTGGCGCCTCGCGCCGGGCTCGGTCGCGTCGCCTTCGGCAAGGATGGCGTAGCGGCGCGTATCGACCGCATGACCGGCGATGCCGTAGGCCTCGCCGACCGTGGCGACGCGGACGGCGATGCCCTTCGCTGCCCACTCTTCTCGCGCCCTCTGCACTCCTTGCTTGTCGTCGTACCGGAGCTGCTCCAGCTCGACCCACGATGCTCCGGCGCCCGGCGAGCCCTCCAGAAGCTGCAGCGTCCAGCGCCCCGGACCGCCCCCGGCGACGACGGTCTCCATCCCGCCCGATGCGGATCGAGCCAGCGCCTCGAGCGGGCCGTTCGAGGAGAACACGATCTGCTGCCGTCCCTCGAGGACGCGCACGGTGATCAGCGGCTCGCCGCCGGAGAACGTCAGCCGGCGCGAGTGGAGCAGCTCGAGCGGATCGTCCGGAGCGGGTGTGCCGGAGAAAAGATCGTCCTCCGCCCGCAGGGCGCGCGCGAGCACGGCGCCGCCGAGAAAGGAGAGGAACCTTCGGCGCGGCGTCGTCATCTGCGCAAGTGCGTCCGCTCCACGTACTCGCGGAAGGCGGCGCGCAGCCGCTTCGCGACCGGTCCGGGCCGTCCGTCGGCGACCTTGCGCACCTGTTCGCCGTGGGATTCCAGGAAGACGAGGCTCGTCACCGGCATCGCTTCGCGTAGCGTGCTGGTCATGAACACCTCGTCCGCCGCCGCCAGCGCCTCCGGACCGTGCGGCTCCTCGCGCAGGATCAGCCCCTGCGTGCGGGCGATCTCGATGAACAGGGCGCGGGTGACGCCCTCCAGCAGCCCGAGCGAAAGAGGCGGGGTCACGAGCACGCCGCGCTGGACGAAGAAGACGTTGGAGGTGGTCCCTTCCGTCACCCGCCCCGCGAGATCCAACAGGATGGCGTCGTCGGCGCCCGCCTCGTGCGCCTCGCGCAGGGCGAGGATGTTGTTCAGGTAGTTGCCGGTCTTGAGCGCCGGATCGAGCGCCTGGGGAGGGTTGCGCCGCGTCCTCGCGATCGCCATCTGCAGGCCCCGCTCGTACTGCTCTTCCGGCGGCGCCACGAGCGGCCGCACGATCAAGACCAGCCGGTTCTGGCCGCGGGCGAGGAACGGGGAGAGGCCGAACTCGCCCGCGCCGCGGGTGATCACGATCCGCACGTACGATTCGGGATTGCCGGCGGCCTCGAGCGTGCGCTGCAGCTCGCGAACGATGACCGCGCGCGGCGGCAGCGTCAGATCGATCCGGAGCGCCGTCTTGTCCATCCGCGCCAGGTGCCGGTCCAACTCGAACGGGCGCCCGGAGTACGTTCGCACCACCTCGTAGACGCTGTCTCCGTAGAGGAATCCGCGGTCGAGCACCGGCACGACCGCCTGGTCCGGAGGGACCAACCTTCCTTCCACGTTGCAGAGGACGGACACCGGACTTTGGTACCGCCCCCTGCCGCCCTGCGCAACAATCGTTCAAGCTGGCGGCGACGGGCCGCATTGCCCGGTGCAGGAGCGGCAGTGATGGGATACAACCCCGCGTGAGCCGCTAGCTCAGCTGG
>MNFJ01000021.1 GCA_001918155.1 Deltaproteobacteria bacterium 13_1_40CM_4_68_19 | reverse complement strand
ACCCCGCTCGATCCTTGACCGAACCGGCGCTCCCCCGTACGCTCTCGCCCCTCTTCCAGGCTCGCGCGCCGTGCGCCGTTCGAGAGGGCACCATGGGCGAAGAAGCAACTCCGAAAACCGAGATGATCAATCCCGCGCTCCTCGACGGGGTATCCGCGAACTTCATCGTGAAGGGTCCAAGCGGGGTCGAGAAGGCCTACCCGATGCGCGCGATCACGGTGACGATCGGCCGGTCGGATCAGTGCGACATCTCGGTGAAGGACAGCTCGATGTCCGGACGGCACGCCGAGATCAGCAAGATCAATGGCGAGATCCGGGTGAAGGACCTGGGCTCCGCGAACGGCATCTGGTTGAACGGCGAACGCGTCGACGAAGTCGAACTGTTCGACGGCGACGTGCTGCGCCTCGGTCAGACCTCGATTCGGGTCGACGTCGTCGGCGGGCGCAAGCGGCCCGACGCCGGCCTCAGCCCGAAGGTGCTGGCGGCGATCATCGCCGGGGTGCTGGTGCTGGCCGGCGCGGGTATCGCAGGTGGCCTCTATCTGAAGAAGCGCGCGCAGAACCGGCGCGACCGGGCCACTCTGGCGGCGTTCATCGCCGCCGCGCGCGAGAGCCAGAAGAGCAAGCCGTGCGCAGCCGCGGTGGACAAGGTGGGCGACGTAGCGAGGACGCTGAACAACCTGGGCAAGCCCTCCACCGCGAATCCGCCGAAGGGCGACGAGGCGCGGCGCTTCGTCGCCGGGTACCGCGAGCTGGCGAAGACCTACGATCGCGTCGCCGTCGCCATCAGCCAATTCGCCGCGCAATCCACCGCCTCGGCCGCGGCCCTGACCGGCTCGGCGGAGCAGATCGCCGATCCCGACATCAAGAGCAAGGTGGCCGAGGCGCAGGACCTCGTCGACCAGAGGACGCAGGTGACCAACGCCTTCATCGCGGATTGGAAGAAACTTTCGCAGGCGACCAACAATTACGCGACGCAGCTCGACCAGGCATTCGTGCAGGGAAACAAGGCGCTCTACGCCGAAGTCGACCGCGGGGTCCAGGCGAGGACGGCGCAGGAGGTGCTCGTTTCCTGCACGAGGAACTTCGATCGGGCGAAGGGCGCGGTCGAGGACAAGCTCAAGGAGCTCGACGAGGTGGCGGGCGGCGAGGGCGCGCCTGCCGAGTAGATCTTGATCGCCGTCTGGATCGGGTGCGCGCTCGCGGCCGTCGTCGCCGCAGGCGCGCTGTCGTTTGCCGCCCGCCTGCGGGCCCGCCACCGCCGCTTCCTCGGCGCGCCCGCGCCGGAGGTCTCCTTCGAGGCGGAGCGGATCATCGATCAGCCCCAGTCCCTCTACCACGGCACGCGCTTCGCGGACGGCGCGGCGGTGCTGGCGCCCGCATGGAAGCAGCGGTGCGTCTGCGACGTCTGGTGCACGGAGTCGGCGCTGTTCATCCGGCGCGAAGGATTGAGCGCCGTCCTCTCCATCGCCCACACCGAGGTCGCGGAAGCGGCGCTCCACCGTGCGTTCGCCCCGATCGCGGAGAAGGAGCTGCCGATGTTGCGCCTGCGCTGGCGCCGAGGCGGCGAGCTCCTGGAGACGGAGCTCTCGCTGCGCGGCGGAATGGCCTCGCTCGAGGCGCTGCGGCGCGAGATCCACCTCCGCCAGGGAGATGTGGGCGAAAGGCTCGCGCCTTTCCTGGAGACGACGCCGAAATGAGGGTCACGGCCCTGGGTAGCGGGGATGCGTTCTGCTCCGGCGGCCGTGGACACACCTGTTGGCTGATCGATGACGAGCGCGGGACGTTCACGGTCGATTTTGGCGCCACCGCGCTCGGCGCCCTGAAGCGGCTCGGGCGCGATCCCGACGGGATCGGCGCCGTCCACTTCACGCACCTGCACGGCGATCACATCGGCGGATGGCCGTTCCTTCTCGTCGACGCCGTATACCGCTCGCGGCGCCGCAGTCCGCTGGTGGTCAGCGGCCCGCCGGGCACGAAGGACCGTCTGCGGGCGCTGTGGGTGGCGTGCTACGCCGCTGCCGCCGAGCGCCCGCTGCCGTTCGCCGTCGAGGTGCGCGAGCTCGAGCCCGGAGATCGGGTCGAGCTCGCCGGCCGCAGCGTGCTCGCCTTCCGGGCGCGGCACATGAGCCCTCCGCAGATCGCTCTCTCGCTCCGGATCGGCGACCTCGCGTTCACCGGAGACGCGGCGGAGATCGCCGAGGGATTGTGTGATGGGGCCACGCTGCTTTGCGCGGAGTGCACCAACCTCGGGGAAAGCACAGCCGAGCACATCGGCTGGCAGACGCTGCGCGAAAACCTGCCCGCCGTCCCGCGGGTCCTGCTCGGTCATCTCGGGGCGGACGCCCGCCGCGGCATCGCGCCGCCCGCGGGTGTGCGGGTGTGCGACGATCTCGACTTCGTCGAGCTATAACCGGGCCATGGACCGCATCGAGCAGCTGCGCAAGTTCATCGCGGTCAAGCCGGACGATCCTTTCCCCCGATACGCGCTGGCGCTGGAGCTGAAGTCGAAAGGCGACGCGGCCGCCGCGGCGGCGGAGCTTCTCGATCTGCTCGCCCGCAAGCCCGACTATCTCGCCGCCTATCTCCAGCTCGGGATGCTGCTTGCGTCCCTGCAGCGGGCCGAGGAGGCGCGCGAAACGCTCCAGCGCGGCCAGCAGGTCGCGCGACTGCAGGGCAATGGCCACACGCTGTCGGAACTCACCCAGGCGCTCGAGAGTTTACCGTCTCAGTAGGTGCAGGTAAGTGCGTCCCGATTCCTTGACTGGCCATCTGCCACCAGTCAGGATCGACAGAGCGATGAAAACAAGAAAAGTCCTCGTCGTCGACGATTCGAAGCTGCTGCATCGGATGTTCGAGATGATGCTGCGCGGCTTCCCACTCGTGCACGCGTTCGACGGCCGGGAGGCGCTCGATCGCCTCGCGGAGCACAAGGACGTGGAGCTCATCCTGCTCGACATCAACATGCCGAGGATGAACGGACTCGAGTTCCTCACCGCCGTGAAAGCGCACCCCGAGTTCGCGCGCATTCCAGTGGTGATCATCACCACCGAAGGCACCGAAGACGACACGGAACGCGGGATGCAAGCGGGCGCCGCCGCCTACGTGAAGAAGCCCTTCCGCAACGAGGAGCTTCTCGGAGTCATCAACCGGCTGACGGCGAGCCCCGCTGCTTGAATCCCCGCATGGCCGCTCCCGAGCAGCTCCCGCCTCGTGTCGGGTCCGCGCTCGACGAGCTGCGCGCCACGATCGATCGCGCGGCGGAGCTGGCCAGGGAGATCGAGGCGCGGCCGCCAGCAGCCGGCGATCTGTCCGCGCGCCTCGCCGACGTGGAGTCGGATCGCGACGAGCTGTCCACCAAGCTGGCGGAGTACGAGCAGCAGGTCGGGCGGCTGATGAACCTCTACGTGGCGACCTACCAGCTCCATGCCACGCTCGATCCGAGCGAGGTGCAGGCGACCATCGCCGAGATCGCCATCAACCTGCTCGGCGCCGAGCAGTTCGTGCTCCTCTTCTGGAAAAACGACGCCAGGGACAGCTCGGGCGAATGTGAGATCGCGTTCGCCCAGGGCATGGAGGACGACCAGACCGGGCTCTATCCGAACGGGATCTACGGCGGCGGAGATCCAGCGGTGGATGCGACGCTTTCCGACGGAGTGCTGCGCATCGGGCCCATCGACGGCTCGAAGGCCCTCGCCTGCGTGCCGCTGACGGTGCAAGGCGCGACGGTGGGCGCGCTGGTCATCCTCAAGCTGTTTGACCACAAGGCGATGCTCAGGACCGAGGACCGCGACCTGCTCGATCTGATCGCGGCGCATGCCGCCTCGGCGCTGTTCGCTGCGCGCGTCTATTCGAATACCGATCGCAAGCTGAAGACGCTGGAAAGCCTCGTCGCGCTGGTGCGCAGGCAGTAGGCGCATGAGCCTCTCGGGCAACATCGAGGACGTCTCCGTCGCCGACGCGCTGCAGTTCATCCATCTGGGCGGCCGCACGGGCACGCTCACGCTGAATTGTGGCGAGGCGAAGGCGGGCATCGGGTTCCACCAGGGCCGCATCGTCAACGCCTGGGCACCGGGGGGGAAGCGCCTGGGCGAGCTCTTGATCGAGGCGGGTGTCCTGCAGCAGGCGACGCTGGAGGAGGCGCTCCGGCGCCAGGAGTCGGAGCATCCCCGGCGATCGCTCGGGCAGATCCTGGTGGCGATGAACGCCGCCGACAGCGAAACCATCTATCGCACCATCGAGCAGCAGATCGAGAGGACCGTCTACGACCTGGTGACCTGGAACCAGGGAACGTTCCATTTCGCGCTCGACGATCTCAAGTCGATCGACGACATCGCGGTCATTCCCGGCGACGTCATCCGCCACCTGAACCTCGACACCCAGATGGTGCTCCTCGACGCGCTGCGGATCTTCGACGAGCGCAATCGCGGCGTCGGGCAGCGCAACGGCGGGCCGGCGAGCGCTGCCCCAGTGGCCGCGCGGCCGCCGGTGCCCGCGACGCCGGCCACTCAAGGCCGATCCGCGCCGACGCCGTCGAACGGCGTCCCGCTCTTGCCGGATGAAGCTCGCACGCGGCTCCAGGTCGTCTCCGGCGATCGGGAGATCGCGGACCGGCTCGCCCAGGCGCTCCCGGAGATCACGGTGGCCCGCGTGAGCCTGCGCGACGCCGGCACGCCACCGCCCGGCGAGCCTCCGCCCCTGGTGCTGCTCGACATGCGCCAGGGGGGCCTGGCGCTGGATTCGGTCTCGGCGCTGCGGCGGGCCCGGCCGCGGGCCTCCATCCTCGCCATGGTCGATCCCGGCGCGCAACAGGAGAAGGTCTACGAGGCGGGAGCGCTGGCCGTCGTCCCCTGCGAGCTGGGCCTCGTGGTCGCCTGCTTCCGCTCGGTCGCGCGGAACCGGCAGGATCTGATGACGGGCGGGTTGCGCGCCGACCGCATCAACGCCAACTTCGCAAAGCTGCGCCGCATCGTCGGCGATCTGCGCAGCGGTCTCATCTCCACCACCATCTCGCTGAGCCTGATGAACATCATCAGCGAGTCGGTGGAGCGCGCGGTGCTCCTGCTCGTGCGCCGCGAAGGGTTGACCGCGCTGGGCGCTTTCGGCAACAGCCCCGGGGGGCAGCCGCTCGCACAGCTCACCCGCGGGTTGAAGATCGATCTGGCGAGCAAGAACGCGCTCACCGAGAGCCTGGCGGACGGCCAGGTGCGGGCCATCCCCTTCGAGGAGGCGAGATTTCCGGACCAGTTCCGCCAGCTGGTGGGGAAGCCGCGGTCGGGAGAGTGCGCGATCTTCCCGGTGATGGGCGGGCAGCGCGTGATCGCGCTGGTGTACGCGGACAACGGACATTCGAACCGCGCGATCGAGGAGCTGGACATCCTCGAGCTGGCGGCGGCGCAGGCCGGCCTCGCTTTCGAGAACGAGCTGTTGCGCCGCCAGACGACGCAGTCGTGACCGAGGTGCGCTTGAGCACTGCAGAGATCGAGAAAGTCTTCCAGTCCGGCGCGAGCGACGCGGAGATCATCGGGGCGTTGCAGGAGCCGGAGCCGGTGCTGCGCGAGAAAGCGATCGCGCTGGCTGCGCGGCATCTGCCTCCGGAGATGCTCGGCCGCTTCGTGGGAAACGACGAGAACGCCGTTCTGCGCAACGCGGCGCTCGCGGCGCTCGAGCGGCAGGGGCCCTACGCGGTGCCGCACCTGGTGGCGCTCTCCCGGGGAGAGAACGCCGAAGTGGCGATGTTCGCCGTCCAGATCCTCTCGCGGATCAAGGATCCCGGCTCGGCGCAGGCGCTCCTCCCCTTGCTCGAGCATGGCGATTCCAACATCGCCCAGGCGGCGATCGAGGCGCTCGGCGCGCTCAAGGCGCGGGAGGCGGTCCCCGGCCTCATCCGGCTCCTCGACGCGGACCTCTGGCTGCAGTTCGCGGCCGTGGCGGCGCTGGGGGAGATCGGCGATCAGCGCGCCGTCCAGCCGCTGCTCGACGCGGTCCCGAACGACATGTTGTCGGAGCCAGCCGTCGATGCGCTCGGTCGCATCGCTTCGCCGGAAGCCCTGCCGCGGCTGCTCACGCTGCTCGCGGACCACGAGCGGCTGCCCCTGCGCGACGGCGTGCTCAAGGCTTGCGCCGCCATCCTCGAGGCGCAGCACGCGCCGCCATCCGTCTTCACGCGCTTTCGCCGCAAGCTCGACGAAGAGCGCCGCGATCAGGACGTGATCGACTACCTGGGCGGTCTGCTCGGCTCGGAGGAGGCTGCCCTGGCGCGAGCGGCCGCGTCCGTCACGCTTGCCGCCCACCTGGAGAAGCTCTACCCGGCGGTCGTGCAGCGGGCGCTGTCGGCAGACCCCGAGGAAGCGAGGTGGACTGCCGCTCTCTGCCGCAGGCATGAGCGCACCGTACGCGCGGCACTGCGGGATCTGCTGCGCAACGGCGATCCACGGGTCCGGCGTGGGGCGCTGATGTGCGCGCCCGCCGATCCGCCCACCGTCGCGGTCCTGGTGCCGATGATGGCGGACCGCGATGCGGGTGTGCGCGCCGCGGCCTGCCAGGCCCTGGGCAGGTGCCGCGACATGTCCGCCATCCCGGCGCTGATCGAGCTGTTCGGCCGCGGTACGCCGCCCGAGAGCGTCGCCGCGGCGGAAGCGCTCGGGAGCATGCCGGGGCAGAGCCTGGTCGCGCTGGCGCCGTATCTGGAGCTCGAGGCGAAGGTGCTCCCCGCGCTCGAGATCCTGGCAGCCGCGCGCAGCCCGCTCTTTCCGGACAAGATCGTCGAGTTGCTCGACGCTCCGCAGGCTCCGGTCCGCCGCGCCGCGCTCCGTGTACTCGTCAATCACGATCAGATGGACGTCGAAGAGCACCTCGTCCGCAAGCTGCAGGATTCCGACGAATCGGTGCGCATCGAGGCGGTGGAATTGCTGGTGCGCAACGGCTCCACCCGCGCGGTGCCCGCGCTGGTGGGACTCCTCGTCGTCTCGGACGAGCTGCGCTACCACGCCATCCGCGCGCTGGGGCGGCTGCACGCGGAGACCGCCGCCGCCGAGTTGGAGCGCCTCTTCCCCCGGGCGACCGGGCACGAGCGCCTGGAGATCCTCGCCGCGCTCATCCGCATCGGCGCGCCGGGGCTGCTCCCGTTCCTGAAGGCGCGCCTGAAGGATTCCGAGGCGGAAGTGCGCCGCGTCGCGGCCGACGGGCTCGCCCGGGTCGCGCCCTCCTCCGAGCTGCCTTTGCTGGTGAAGCTCGCACAGGACCCGGACTGGACCATCCGCAACCACGCCGGCTGGGGCCTTGGCCGCCTCGCGCTGCCGCAGGGCCGCGATGCGCTCCTCGCGCTCGTGCGGGATACCGAGGCGGTCGTCGCGCGCACGGCACGCGCCGCGCTGGCGAAGCTTCCGCAGTCCTGAGCAGCTCGTGGATGCGACCAAAACGTTGCCGCATCGCCGCACTCCGTGCGGCAGCCGCTAGAGAGCCGAACCGCTTACGCACCCTGCTGCGGTCGCCGATCCCTGGCCTGCGGCGAACGGCCTCGTCACTGCGCTGCTCTGCGTAGGTCGACTACGCATCCGCTGCTCGCTCCTCGGGCGCTCGCCTCGGCGTAGGGCTCAGCGCCCTCGCGACGGGTGGTAAGCGGTTCGGCTCTCTAGCTTTTTCGCGCGTGCGTGGCGACCGTGTCTCCATGTCTCCCGCATTCGCCGGAGCGGTCATGCTCTCGCTCGCCGTCTCGCTCCTGCCGGCGCGCGTGACGTCGCCGATGGGCCGCGCGCCGAAGCCCGGGCACGGGCTTTCCCCGCCGAAGATGTGGCAGGACCGCACGGGCCATTTCGCGCTCGAGCGCCCCGCGGCGGAGCGATGGATGTTGCGCAGCGGCGTTCGCGGACCGGACGGCGAGCCGGTTCCCCTGCTGGCGATGTCGCAGGAAACCGGTGCCCAGCTCGTGGTGCAGACGGCCGACGGGATCCATGACATCCGCCTGCTCGCCCGCATGCTGATGGAGAACCTGGCCGGCGAAGCGCGTGTCCACGTGGAAGACGTGCAGCGCGTGCTCGCGCGCGGAGGCGAGGCGTACGGCTTCTCGTTCACCGTCGCCGACGAGGTGCGCGGCCGGGTCGCCGTGGTGCGGGCCGGGGACTACGTGGCCCTGGCGGTCGCGAGCTGGCCGATGGGCGCGCCGCCGGAGGTCGTCGACGACGTGGATGCGATGATCGGCTCGCTCGGCCCGGTGCCGGGGGCGCTCCCGCCGGGTGTGTTCTGAGCCGCGCGATGACGCGGGTGAGCTGATCGTAGAGCCTGAGCACGTCGGCGGAGAGCGCTTTGCGGTGGGAGGCGACCGTCTCCAGGTCCCCCCGAGCAGCGGGGCCGGTGATCGCCCGTTCCGGCGGCTCGTGCCACAGCTTCTCCAGCGCCCCGAGTGCAAGCGGCAGCAGGGCGGCGCGCGCTTGCGGCTCGGAGAGGCCCGTGGCCTCGCGGAACGTGCGCACCGCTTCGGCGAAGAGGGCAACTTGCCCGCCGGCCGCGAGCACCGCCGCGGCGTGATAGAGCGGACGCGACTTGTCGGTAGTCAAGAGCGGCGTCATTCCCAGGCGGACCGCGAGCTGCGCCAGGTCTTCCCTCGCGCTCTCATCGGATGCGGAGATGCCGGCGGCGAAACCACCGAACCCCCTGGTTCCGTCGCGGGTGAACGGACGCAGAGGATGGAACGATCCGGTCCGCGCACCGCGGCGGCGAGCGGAAACGAGCGGCGAGAGACCCAGCGCGCCGGCGAGGTGGACGACGAGCTGCCCCGGTCCGACGTCGATCCGCCCGCAGACCTCGGCGATGGCGAGATCCGAGACGGCCAGCAGCACGATGTCCACGTCGCGCAGCGGAGGCGGCTGCAGACCGCTGCGACGGTGCCAGGACGCGAGGACGCGCACGCCTGCTCCGGGCAGGGCCTCGAGGAGCGCCCGCGCCACGGCGCCGCCGCCGAGGACTGCGGCAGTCTGGATCATTCCCGCCGGAACTCCACGCCGGATCCGCTGGCGCATGCCAGCAGGGTCTCGCCGCTCTTCACCCGCCCGGCGAGGATCTCGTCCGCGAGCGGTGACTCCACCAGCCGCTGGATCACCTGGCGCATCGGCCGCGCGCCGAGCGCGATCTGGTACCCGCCCGCGGAGATCAGGTGCTCGACCAATCCGGGCCCGATGCGGAAGGCGATCCGCCGCTCGTCCCAGAGGCGGCGCGAGCTGCCTTCGAGCAGCAGCTGCGCGATGCGCCCCACCTCGCCTCGCGCGAGCGGCGCGAACACCAGCTTCTCGTCGAGCCGTCCCCAGAGCTCGGGCGGGAACCCCCCTCGCGCCTGCTCCAGCGCGCGCAGCGCCTGCGGCTCCGTCTTCTCGGAGGAGGAATCCACGGGGTGCGCAAATCCCATCGGGCGCTGCCCTTCGGCGGCGAATGCCCCGGCGCCGAGGTTGCTGGTGAGGATCACGACGGCGCCGGAGAAGTCGATCCGGCGGCCGCGGCCATCGGTGAGTTGCCCCTCGTCGAGCACCTGGAGCAAGAGCTGGAGCACCGCCAGGTGCGCCTTTTCCGCCTCGTCGAGAAGGACGACCGACGCCGGCCTGCGTCGGACCGCCTCGGTGAGCTGGCCACCCTCGCCGTAGCCGACGTATCCGGGAGGCGCGCCGACCAGGCGCGCCGCCGTGTGCGGCTCGGCGTACTCGGAGAGATCGATGCGCACCAGCGCGCCGTCGAACAGCTCGTCGGCGAGCGCGCGCGCCGTCTCGGTCTTTCCCACGCCAGAGGGACCGCAGAAGAAGAACGAGGCGAGCGGTCGCTGCGCGGAAAACCCGGCGTAGTTGCGGCGCACGGCCCGGGCGATGGCGGAGATGTTGCGCTCGTGTCCCACGATCCGGGCGGCGAGGCGCCGTTCGAGGCTGAGGAAGCGCTCGCCGTCGGGCTGCAGCAGGCGGTCCTCGGGCAACCCCGCCATCCTCGCCACCGCCCGCGCGACATCCTCGCGCGAAACCTCGCTGCGCCCTTCGCGCCGCGCCCGCGAGCCGGCCAGATCCATCGCCGCGAAGGCCTTGTCCGGCAGGTACCGGTCGCGGACGTACCGCGCCGTGAGCTGCGCCGCGGCCTCCAATGCATCGGGAAGGAAGCAGACTTGATGGTGCGCCTCGTACTGCGGGGCCGCTCCTCGCAGGATCCGCGCCGCATCCGCGGGCGACGGCTCGCGCACGAGCACCGGCACGAAGCGGCGTTCCAACGCCGGGTCGCCCTGGATGTGCTTGCGGAACTCATCGTGCGTGGTCGCGCCGACGCAAGGAAACTCGCCGCGCGCGAGGGCCGCCTTCAGCTCGTTCGCGGCGTCCTGCGGCCCCTCGCCGGCCGCGCCCGCGCCGATCAGCATGTGCAGCTCGTCGATGAAGACGATGAAGCGCCCCTCGGCGCGCCTGACCTCGTCCTTGATCCCGATCAGGCGCTCGCTGAACGAGCCGCGGAGCTGGGTTCCAGCGACGAGACCGCTCACGTCGAGCTGGAGCAGGAGGCGCTCGCTGCCCAGGATCCGCAGCGCAAGCCCCTCGACGATGGCGGTCTTGCCCACTCCGGCTTCGCCGACGAGGACCGGATTGTTCGCCCGCCGCTTGCCGAGGATGTCGAGGAGCTCCTCCGTCTCTCTCTCACGGCCCAGGGCGGGATCGAGCTTTCCTTCCTCGGCGAGCGCCGTGAGATTGCGCGCGTGCGCGGCGAGCCAGGGAAACTCCCGCGGATCGAGGAGGGAGCGCGCCGGCGCCCCATCCGGTTCGGGCACGGGTCCGGGTTCGGATCTGCGCTCGGGTTCCTCGGCCGGAGGAAGCGTGGCGACCCGCACCGGCGCCGCCGACCGCTGCGCGGCGACGGGTCGCCCGATGTCGGCCGCACGCGGCGCGGGCATGGCGGCTTCCCGGCGCCGCGGGATGGCCCCGGTGAGATAGCCGAGCGCCGTGGTGCGGAGGGAAGCGACGGGCGCGGCGGTCTTCTCCAGCAGGTGCGCAGCCGAGCTGCGGGAAAGGCGGGTGAGCGCGATGAGAAGATGGAGGCCCCCGACGCGCGCGTTTCCACAGTCGAGCGCGAGCTGGCGCGCTCGCTCCAACGCGTCGCCGAAGGAGTCCGCCGGCTCTCCGGGGGACTTGCCGTCAGCGGCGAGCTCGGCGAGCACGCGGTCTTCGTCGCAGCCGCGCTCGCGCAGCAGCACGTCCGCGGGGCCGGGCACCGTGAATGTGGCGAGCAAGAGGTGTTGCGTTCCGGGAGGCTGGCCGGCGTTCTTGGCGATGTCCTGCGCTTCTGCGGCGATCTGCGCGAGCTCTGCGGAGTCGAGGGCCATCGATGCCGGCATCCTCGCTTACAGGGATCTTCCCGCGCAAGCGGCAAGCTACTCTAATCCACCCCTCGCGCGCGTAGATGGTGCGCACGAAACCCGAGCAATCGTCTATCGCCGTCCGCGAGAGCTGCCGCACCGAGTGCAGCCCCGCGGCAAAGTGCGCGTGCTCAGCGAGCCGGGCGCCGAGCATGGAGGCGAGCAGCAGGAAGAGCATGCGGGCGAGAAGGTGCTCACCCGCCGCGCGGTTGGGAATCCCTGGAGCCCTTCCAGGCGAGCGAGCCCCTGGGAGTCTGCCTACTTGCGCGCCAGCTTCCCGCGCGAATCGAGCTTGTAGCCTTGCGGCAGCGCAGCCTCGACTTTCGGCGTGTAGCCTTTGACATCCCAGCCGGAATCCGCGAGCAGTCCGGCCAGTGCCTCGCGCACGCGGGCGTTGCTGCCCTCGTGCGCCTTGAGAAAATGCTGGATCAACGGCTCGCGTCCGACCGGGTCCTGCTGGCGCACGATCACCTCCGCCGCGGCGATCTGCACCTCGTCGTCCATGTCGTCGAGAAACGGCAGCACCGCGGGAGCGATCTCGGACGACTTGTGCGCCGAGAGCGCATGCAGGAGCAGGGCCTTCTTCTCCGGGACCCGGCTGTACTCGCCGCCGACCTTCCGTGCCACTTCGACCAGGAACTTCACGACGTCTGCCGCGGGCAGGAGGCCCTCCAGGGCCCGCAGCGGCCAGGAGATCTCGTCGCGGCTGGAGATGAAGCGCTTCACCGGGCCCAGGGCGACGTCGCCGGCCTGCGTGATCAGGGCGAGCACGCGCGCTTTCTCTTCGTCGTCGGTGATCCCGGGATCGACGCGGAACGTGTACCGCATCAGCAGTGCCTCGACAGCGGCTTCGGTCTTCAGGGCGCCGAGCTCCTCGATGGCGCCCTGACGGTTTTCGGCGGGCCCGAACTTGGCGCTGGCCTTCTTCTGCAGGCGCCGGACCTTGCCTTCCGGCCCGCCCATCCCGAGCATGTCGAGCAATCCCATGGGCGCCCTTCTACAGCACGACGTCCTTGCGCACGTCGTTTTTGTACAGCTGCTGCAGCAGCGTGGCCGCCTCGCGCGCCTGAGGCGAGTCCTGCGGCAGCACGATCTGCAGAACGGCGTACAGGTCGCCCCTCGGCGCGCCCGTGGCGCCGCCTTTCAGCGCCGGAAGCCCCCGCCCGCGCAGGCGCAGCTTGCGGCCGCTCTGCGAGCCGGGCGGGATCTTCAGCTTCACCGGCCCCTCGAAGGTCGGCGCGGTGACCTCCGCCCCGGCGAGCGCCTCGGCCGCGGTGATGGGAAGGTCCAGCAGGAGATCGCGCCCCTGCACGCGCACGGACGGGTGCTCCCGGACCGTGATGCGCAGGTACAGATCGCCGGGTTCCCCTCCGCGCTGGCCGGGTCCGCCCTGTCCAGGGAGCCGCACGCGCGAGCCGGTCTCCACGCCCGGGGGAATCTTCACCTTCAGGCGCGTGATCTCGGGGACGGTGCCCTCGCCGCCGCATCGGGGGCAGGGTTCGCGGATGGTGCCCTCTCCCTGGCAGCGCGGACAAGGCGTGCTGAAGACGCCGCCCATGAGGATCTCGCCCGACCCTCCGCATTGAGGGCAGGTCTGCGGCCGGCTGCCGGGGCGCGCGCCGCTGCCCTTGCATTCGGGGCACCGCACAGGCCGGTTGACGGAGATCTCCCGCTCGGCGCCGAGCACCGCGTCGCGCAGGTCCACCTCGATGGCTGCCTCGATGTCTTCACCCGGAATGCGCTCCGGCGGCGAGCGGCGCGTCCGCGCGCCCCGGCGCCTGCCGAGCAGGTCCTCGAACATCGAGCCGAGGTCCGAGGGATCGAATCCGCCGCCGCCGAAACCACCCGCCCGCGCCTGCCGCTGGAACTCGCGCGCCTTCTGCTCGTCGAATCCCGGGCGAGTCGAGATCTCGCCGAACTCGTCGTAGAGCGAGCGCTTCTTCGGGTCGCCGAGGATCTCGAAGGCGGCGGAGACCTCCTTGAACCGCTCCTCCGCCTTCTTGTCGCCCGGATTCATGTCCGGATGCAGCTTCTTCGCCAGCTTCCGGTAGGCCTTCTTGATCTCTTCCGCCGACGCCGTCTTCGACACGCCGAGGGCGGAGTACGGATCTTTCATCACAGGGGCGACCGTAACCACCTGGCGCGAGGTGGTCAAATCGAGCGGCGAATTGCCCGTTGCCGGGCGCCATCTGTTACCATCCCGGTGTGAGAGCGCTTCCCGTCGCCCTGCTCACCGCTGCCGCCGCCTTCAGCGCGCGCGCGGCGGACCGCCAGCTGCTCGACGAGGTGGTGGCCGTGGTCGATGCGCACTCGATCACGCTCTCCGAGGTGGCCGCGGAGACGCGCGTGCGGCTGGTCGAGGCGCAGGGTGCGTCCGCCGCGAACGTTCCGCTCGACCGGCGCATCCTGGCGGCTTCCCTGCGCAAGACCATCGAGGAGCGCATCGTGCTCTCGGAGATGCAGCGGCTGAAGCTGTTCGATCTCGAGCCGGGCGAGGTCGAGTCGCTGCTGGCGAAGCTGCGCGCGCTCTTTCCCTCGCGCACCGAGTACGACGCGTTCGTCCGCTCCGTCGAGCTGACGGACGACGAGATCGGGACCATTCTCGCCCGCGAGCTGCGCGTCGCGCGCTACCTGGACAACCGGCTGAAGCTGGCGGCGCAGCTTCGCGACAGCGAGCTGGGGGAGGCGGCGCGAGGAAAGAACCTGACCGAGGCGCAGCGGGAGCAGCTGCGGGAACAGCTCGCGCAGGAGAAATACCAGCGCCTGCTGCGCGAGCTGCTGGCCGATCTGCGCCGGCGCGCGACGGTGCGCGTGCTCGATCCCCTCGACGCCGAGGGGACCGTCGCGGCGGGGCAGTAGGATGGCGGTTCGGGCCCGTCCGCGACTCGAGATCCGGCGCATGACGGGCGCTGATCTCGACGAGGTGATGGTGATCGAGCGCGCCGCCTTCCGGCATCCCTGGTCACCGGAGCTGTTCCGGCGCGAGTTGGAGCACGACTGGAGCACCATCCTCGTCGCGGTCGAGCCGCTGACCAGCGCGAGCGGCAGGGGCAGCGAGCGGATCGTCGGATTTCTCATCTACTGGTTGGTGCACGACGAGGTCCATATCCTGAACGTAGCGGTGGGGCCGGAGCATCGGCGCAAGGGGGTGGCGTGCACGCTGATGGGAGAGACGGAGAGGCGCGCGCACCAGGCGGGCGCGGCCTTGCTCACCCTGGAGGTGCGCCGTTCCAACCAGGCGGCGCTCGAGCTGTACCGGGACTTCGATTACCGCGCGGTGGGGGTGCGTCCCAACTACTACGTCGACGAGGGAGAGGACGCGATCGTCATGGTCAAGGAACTCAAACACCCCCGGTAACGTCGTTCCAACCCTTCAGATGGAGAGAGTCACCTTCGTTTCCCTTCGCGGGAGCGGAGGACGGCCGTAACTTCCTGCAGACCCATGCCGTGCGCCTGCAGCAGCACCAGCGCGTGGTACAGGAGGTCGGCGGCTTCGTGGGCGATCTCGTCGCGGCTTCCGCGCAGCGACGCCACCACCAGCTCGGAAGCTTCCTCGCCCACCTTCTTGTGCCGGAGCGCCTCGTCGGCGAACAGTTTCGCGGTGTAGGAGCCTTCAGGCGCGGACTGCTTGCGCGAGCGCAGCACGCGCTCGAGCGCGGTCAGGGTGTCGCCGGGAGCAGGGGGGGCCTCGAGCAGGGCGTCGCCGGCGAGGAAACAGGAGCGCGCCCCGGTGTGGCAGGCCGGACCCGCGGGATCGACGCGCACGAGGATCGCGTCCTGATCGCAGTCGAGAGAGACGGCGCGCACCGTCTGTGTGTTCCCACTCGTCGATCCCTTGACCCAGAGCTCGCCCCGGCTGCGGCTCCAGAACGTCGCGAGGCGCGTCTCGAGCGTCCGCCGAAGACTCTCGCGGTTCATCCAGGCGAGCATGAGCACCTCGCCGGAGGCCGCATCCTGGACGATGGCCGGGGCGAGCCCCTGCGCGTCCCATTTCACGTCGTCCGGGCTCATCTGCGCATCGGGAACCCGCGCGCGGCGCAGGCCTCCTTGACGGCGGCGATGGTGAACGTGCCGAAGTGAAAGACGGACGCGGCCAGGGCCGCCGACGCCCCGGCATCGAACGCCTCCGCGAAATGGGCTGGTTCTCCGGCGCCGCCGCTGGCGATCACCGGCACCGGGACCGCCGCCGTCACCGCCCGGAGCATCTCCAGCGCGAAGCCCTGTCGGGTGCCGTCGTGATCCATCGACGTGAGCAGGATCTCGCCCGCGCCGCGGTCGACCGCCTCGCGCGCCCACTCGATCAGGTCACGCCCGCTCGACCGCGTGCCGCCGTGCGACCGCACCTCCCAGCCCGGGCCGCGCGTTTTGGCGTCGATCGCGACCATGGCGCTCTGCGACCCCGCCAGCCTGGCCACGGCGGTGATCAGCGCGGGATCCGAGATGGCAGCGGTGTTCATCGAGACCTTGTCGGCGCCCGCGCGCAGCAACGCCTCGGCCTCCGCCACGGCGCGCACGCCACCTCCGACCGCAAACGGGATGTTCAGTTCCCGCGCGACCTGCTCCACGAGGCGCACCAGCGTGCCGCGCGCCTCGAGGGATGCGCTGATGTCGAGAAAGCACACCTCGTCCGCCCCGGCGGCGCCGTAGGCGCGGGCCTGCTCCACGGGATCGCCGGCATCGCGCAGCTCCTGGAAGCGAACGCCCTTGACCACCCGTCCGTCCTTCACGTCGAGGCAAGGGATGATCCGGCGGGTCAGCATGGCCCCTCCAGCGCAGCCTGACCTTCGCGGACGGTGAACCTCTGCTCGTACAACGCCGTGCCGGCGATCGCGCCGGCGAGCGCGGACAGCCTCGCCGAGTGGAGAGCGCGCAGATGGGAGAGATCGCCCGCTCCCCCGGACGCGATCAGGCGCGCATCGGGCGCCGCGCTCGCCACCTCCCTGAGGAGTTCGAGGTCGAACCCTTCCAGGGTCCCATCGCGCGCGACCGCGGTGACGATCAGCCAGCGGACGCCTTGTCCTGCGAGCGCCTGGGTCAGCTCGGCCGCGGACGGCCCCTCCGCCTCCGTCCAGCCGCGCGTCGCCGCACGGCCGTCCTTGACGTCGATCCCGCAAGCGACGCGCTCCTGGCCGAAGCGCGCGACCGCCATCCCCGCCAGGGCGGGGCGTTCTACCGCTGCCGTACCGAGGATGACGCGCGCGGCGCCAGCGTCCAGCGTCTTCTCTGCCGCGCGAATGTCGCGGATGCCGCCGCCCACCTGGACCAAGGCGGGCGCGGCGGCCTCGACGATCCGCCCGATCAGATCGAGCTGGCGGCGGCCGCCGAACGCGGCGTCGAGATCGACCACGTGCAGCGCCCGTGCGCCCTGCTGCACGAAGGCGCGCGCCTGCGCGGCGGGATCCTCGGAGTACATCCGCGCGCTCTGACGGTCGCCCTTGCGCAGTCGCACCGCCCGCCCCTCGAGGAGGTCGATCGCGGGATAGAGCAGGGGATTCACGCTCCCGCTCCGTGCAGGGCCAGGAACCGGCGGAGCAGCCCCTCGCCATCCTGCGCGCTCTTCTCCGGGTGGTACTGCACCCCGAAGAGCGTTCCCTGGCTGACGACCGCGGCAATGCGCACCGGCCCGTGCTCCGCGACCGCGCAGGTGACCTCGTCGGGCGCCTCGCAACGATAGGAGTGGGCGAAGTACGCCCAGCCCGATGGCTCGAGCGCGCTCGGCGCCGTCGGCCGCAGCTTCTGCCAGCCGATGTGGGGGACCTGGACGCCCTGCGGCAACCGCGTCACGCGCCCCGGCAGCAGGCCGAGACCGGGACGCCGGCCGTCCTCGTCCCCTTCCTCGAAAAGAAGCTGCATGCCGAGGCAGATGCCGAGCACCGGGACACGCCGGGTGACGGCCTGGTGCAGCGCTTCCCGGAATGGTGCAGCGCGCTCCATCCCCAGGCCGAAGGCCGCCACCCCTGGAAGGATCACCCGCGGCGCTTTGGCGAGCGAGGACGGGTCGGTCACCAGCGCCGGCTCTCCGCCGGCGCGCCGGAGCGCCTGGAGCACGGAGCCCAGATTGCCGAGACCGAGATCGACCACCGCGACGTTCACAGCACTCCCTTGGTGCTCGGCACCACTCCGGAAAGGCGTCCGTCGAGCGCGACCGCCTGCCGCAGCGCGCGCGCGAACGACTTGAACACCGCCTCCGTTCCGTGATGGAAGTCGCGTCCCGTCAACAGATCGATGTGGAGGTTGGCGCGCACGTTGTCCGCGATGGCTTTGAAGAACCCCTCCAGCACGGAAAGATCCATCGCGCTGCGCGGCCCCTGATCGAGCGACACGTTCCAGTGCAGGTACGATCGTCCGGAGAGATCGACGACGGTGCGCGCCAGGGCCTCGTCGAGCGGGAAATAGAAGCAGCCCGCGCGCGCGATTCCCTTGCGGTCGCCGAGCGCCTGGTCGATGGCGCTCCCGAGCGCGATCCCGGTGTCCTCGACGGTGTGGTGCTGGTCGATCTGCAGGTCGCCCTTGCAGTCGACCCGCAGGTCGAGCGCGGAGTGCTTCGCCAGCGTCTCCAGCATGTGATCGAAAAAGGGGATCCCGGTCGAGACTTGCGCGTCTCCGCGGCCGTCCAGCTCGACGGCGACGTCCAGCTCCGTCTCCTTCGTCTTGCGCGAGACCTTTGCGTTGCGGCTCATGCCAGGGCATCTCCCGTCTCGGCGAGCAGGCGCGAGAGCACGCGGGTGGTATCGCCCGGCGCCTCGATGTGAGCATAGATGATCGGAGCGCCGGCATCCTGGGCAGCGCGGGAGGCGGCCTGGTCGTCCGCGGTATCGCCCAGGAACAGCACCTGCGAGGGACGCGGCGCCCGGCGCAGCAGCGCGTGCGTCAGCCAGAGCAGGCCCGCCGGATCCGGCTTGCGCGGCCGGTGGCCGTCGGCGACCCAGCACAGCTCTTCCGGGATCTTCAGCCGGCAGAGCCGCTGCGCCAGGCGCGACTCGCCCGCGTTGCGCCCGGTGTAGAGCGCGAGCGGAAAGCGTGCGGCGACCGCGGCGAGCAAGCGGGAATCGGGGAGCACCTCCTCGTTTTCCCACATTCCGCGCTCCGGCGCGTCGGGAACCGCGTCCTTGGCCTCGAATCCGAACAGGTCGCGGCACATCGAGCCGCCATAGAGCGCGCCGCAGATCCGGGCGATGCCGTCCGGCGCGATGGGAACCGGGTATTTCGCGTACAGGGCCGTGACGCCGCGTCCCCGGGCTTCGGCGAGGAAGCGGGCGAGATCCGGCGCCTCGCGGCGCGCGCGCAAGTACAGGAGCAGCGCGATGGCGCGCGACATCTCCCAATCGTCGTTGAATCCACCGGTCGCCTTGAAGGCGGGAACCTCCCGCTGGCGGTCGAACGGGGCCGCCCGCGCCTGCGCCTCGCCGACCAGCGGAGCGATCGCGCGCCGGGCGGCTTCTTCCGCCACCGCGTGATAGCTCGAGCGCGGGTCGAGGAGCACGCCGTCGATGTCCAGGACGAGCCCGCGAACGCCCCGCAGCGACAAGCTCACGGCTGAAGCTCCGCGCGCATCGCCGCCAGGAACGCGTCGTTGGCGGCCGGCGCGCCGATGCTCACCCGCAGCGCGCGCTCCAGCCCCGGCGCCGAGGACACATTGCGGATCAACACCCCGCGCCGGAACAGCGCGGCGTGCAGCTCGTTCGCGGGCCGCTGGGACTGCTCGAACAGGATGAAGTTCGCCCCCGACGGATGCACGTTCATGCCGAGCTCGCGCAGCGCGCGACCCATCCGATCGCGCTCCGCCATCACCAGCCCCGCGCGCTCCGCCACCAGCTCGGGACGGGCGATGAGCGCCCGCGCGATCAGGCAGGTGGGCGCGCTCAGGTTGTAGGGAAGCTGCACCTTGCGCAGCTCGGCGCAGAGCGCGGGAGCCGCGAGCATGCAGCCCGCCCGCAGGCTCGCCGCGGCGAGCGCCTTGGAGAAGGTGCGAAAGAGCACCAGCCGGGGATGGCGCGAGAGGAGCGGCGCGAAATCCTGGGCGCAGAAGTCGCGATACGCCTCGTCGATCCCGAGCAGGCACGAAACTTTGTGGGCGAGCGCGGAGGCGTCCTCGAACGACAGGGTCGTCCCGGTGGGATTGTTCGGAGATCCGAGCAGGACCAGCTTGGCGCCCTCCGCTGCGCGCACCAGCGCCTCGACGTTGAATCGGAACTCGCCGGAGCCGTCGCGCAGCGGCACGGGCACGACCCGCGCGCCGAGCGCCCTCGCCTGCAGCGCGTAGAGCGCGAACGAGGGCGCCGCGATGACCACGCTATCGCCCGGCTCGACGCAGGCGAAGAGCAGCAGCTGGAGCAGCTCGTTCGACCCGTTCCCGACCAGTACGCCCGCAGGATCGAGCCCGCTCGCCCGCGCGATGTCTGCAGCGAGCCTGTGCCCGTCGGTGATGGGGTACTTCGACCAGTCCATCGCTTGCAGCTGGGCGGACAGCTCCCGCTTCAGCTCCGGCGGCACGTCCGAAGGACTCTCGTTCAGGTGCAGCGGGACCGGCGCGGGATCGCGGGGCGGCCCGTAGGCCGCGAGCGGCCTCACCGTGCTGCGCACGAAGTCCTCCGGCGCCCGGCTCATTTGCGGCGGACCTCGACGGCGCGGGCGTGCCCATGCAGGCCTTCGGCGCGCGCGAGCGACTCGATGGCGCCCGCGTCGGCCGCGAGCTGCCCCGGTCCGTACTCGATCACGTTCTGCCGCCGGACGAAATCCGAGGCGCTCAAGGGCGAGGCGAACCGCGCCGTCCCGCTGGTCGGCAGCGTGTGGTTCGGGCCCGCGAGGTAGTCCCCCACGGAAACGGGCGCGTCGTGTCCGAGGAACACCGCGGCCGCGCGCGGCACCTTGGGGAGCGCGGAGGGGGCATCGCGCAGCAGCAGCTCGAGATGCTCCGGCGCGAGCCCGTCCGCGTAGGCCAGCGCCTCGTCGAGATCGCGCGCGATGATCGCGGCGCCGCGAGCGCCGAGCGACTCCGCGGCGATCGGGTTTGGATGCTCGGAGAGCTCGCGCTCCAAGGCCTCCACGGTGCGCCGGGCAAGCGATGCATCGGGCGTGACCAGGACGCCGAGAGCGAGCGGATCGTGCTCTCCCTGCGCGACCAGATCGGCAGCGACCTGCCGCGGGTCCGCGCTGGAGTCGGCGACGATGACGACCTCCGTCGGCCCCGCGAGCGAGTCGATGCGCACTTCGCCCGAAAGCTGCTTCTTCGCCTCGGTCACGTACGCGTTGCCCGGTCCGACGATGACATCCACGCGCGGAACGCTCCCGGTCCCCAGCGCCAGCGCTGCTACGGCCTGCGCGCCCCCGGCGAGCAGGATCCGGGTCGCTCCCGCCAGCCTGGCGGCGGCGGCCACCTCCGGCAGGATCGTTCCGTCGCGGCGCGGCGGAGTGGCCAGGATGACCTCCGGCACTCCGGCGAGTCGCGCCACCGCGGCGGTCATGATGACGGTGGAGGGGTATGCGGCGCGGCCGCCCGGCACGTAGCAAGCCGCGCGCCGCAGCGGGATGGTCAGCGAGCGCAGGGTGCCGCCGCCTTCGAGCTCCATCGAGTACGAGACCGGGATCTGCGGTTCGTGGAACCTGCGCACCCGCTCGTGCGCAAGCGCCAGCGCCTCGCGCACCGGGGTCGGGCATCGCGCTGCGAGCGCGTCCCATCGCGCCTCGTCGAGGAACATCGATTCCAGGCGCGCTCCGTCGAACCGCTCCGTCAGCTCCCGGACCGCGGCGTCGCCGCGCGCGCGCACGTCCGCGATGATGGCCGCCACGGCCACGGACACCTCAGGCCCCGTGCCGGCGGTCGCGCGCAGGGACAGCGCCTGGGCGCGGTCGGCGGGATTCGAGAGGACGAGGATGCGGATCATCCGAGCTTCTCCAACAGCGGCAGCAGTTCCTCCACCTTCAGCCGGTACGAGGCGCGGTTCACCACCAGGCGCGCGGTGACCTGGAGGATCTCGTCGATCACCACCAGGCCGTTCTCCTCCAGGGTCCGCCCGCTCTCCACCAGGTCCACGATCGCGTCGGTGAGGCCGCTGACCGCGGCAAGCTCCACGGATCCGGAGAGATGGACGAGGTCGACCGGCACTCCACGTCGGACGAACCACTGCGAGGAGAGCCGCGGGTACTTGGTCGCCACCCGCAGCGATCTGCCCAGCTCCGCCGTGACGCTTTTTCCTCCCGGCGCCGCGAGACAGAGGCGGCAGCGGCCGAAGCCGAAATCGATGGGAGTCAGCAGATCGGCGGCGGACTCGAGGACCTGGTCGATCCCGCAGACCCCGAGATCCGCCGCTCCGCGCTCGACGTAGAGAGGCACGTCGCCGTCCTTGAGGAGGACGAATCGGGCGGCAGATCCTGCGGGGATGATCAGCCTGCGGGAAATGCCCGGCTCCTCGTCCGGGACCACTCCCGCCCGGGCGAAGCGTTCCAGCGCCGGCTTCTGCAGCCGCCCTTTCGGCAGCGCGATCGTCAGCATGCGAGCGGCACCAGCGCGTCGAGGTCGAGCGAGAATCCGACCGCGGGGCGGGGATCCCCGAACCGGCCGAGCAGCGTGTCGTACCGCCCGCCGCCTCCGACCGGTCGCGGAGAGCCCGCCGCGTAAAGGTTGAAGACGATGCCGGTGTAGTACCCGAGGCCGCGGACCTCCCCGAGATCGACCTCCAGCTCCGCTCCCAGGTCGCGGGCGGCGGCGAGAGCGGCCGAGACGCGCCGCAGCGCCCGCAGGGCATCTTCCGACGGCGCGAGCGTCTCCGCCCGCGCGAGCAGCTCGCGCGCCTCCGTCTGCGGGCGCGGCGGTTGCGCCAGCAGCAGGATGGCATCGCGCGCTTTTCCGGCAGCGACCTCCCGCTCGCAGAGTGTGCGCAGCGTGGGCAGGTCCTTGCGGTCGACCGCGTCGTTCAGGGCCGCGGCGAGCCGTTCGGATGCGCCCGCGGCCGTCGCGAGGGCGGAGAAATATCCCGTGCTTCCCAGCGAGATGCGGCCTCGGATGCCGAGCGCATGCAGGGATGCGGCGGCGAGCGCGAGGATCTCGGCGTCCGCTTCCGGGCCCGCGGCGCCCACGAGCTCGCAGCCCGCCTGCAGCCGCTCGTGCACCGGACCGCTGTCGGGCGCGACGCGGCGCACGATGCTCCCGCGATAGTACAGGCGCAGGGGCGAGATGCCGGCCAGGCGCGTCGCGGCGATCCTCGCCACCTGCGCGGTGAAATCCGCACGCAGCGCGATCAGCCGGCCGCTGCGGTCCAAGGCGCGGAATGCCTCGGGACCGAAGACGTCGGCGGCCTCGATCGCCGGCGGAATCACCTCGGCGTACCCTTTCTCTTCGAAGCGCCCGCACAGCGTCGCCTCGCAGCGGCGCAGGCGGCTCGCCGCCTCGAAGAGGAGGTCCTGCGTACCCGGGAGTGGAGTCGCCGGTTGCACGAAGGAGCGATTGTCGACGGCGGACGGCGATGGCGCAAGGGCACATTCCAGTCGCGGCCGCCGAAGGCGCCTTGGCGACTGCGCACCGTGCCAGCACCGGTCATGAAATATGTTCTAGTTTGCCGCCGGTGTACCTCCTCGTCCGCCCGCTGCTCTTTCTGCTGCAGCCTGAAATCGCCCACGGCCTGGCAGGCGCCCTGCTGCGGGCTACCCGGGCCCCCCGGAGCGTTCCGGATGCGGATCCGCTGCTGCGCCAGACGCTCTGGGGGATCGATTTTCCCACGCCGCTGGGCCTCGCCGCCGGAATGGACAAGGGCGAGGTGCTCGCGCCGGCCTGGTTCCGGCTCGGATTCGGGTGGGTCGAGATCGGCACCGTCACGCCGCAGCCACAGCGCGGGAACGAGCGTCCACGCCTGTTCCGGCTGGTCTCGCAGAGGGCGATCATCAACCGGATGGGCTTCAACAACGCGGGCGCCGGCGCAGTGGCGGGCCGGCTGCGGCGCCTGCCGCCCCTGCCCGGGCCGATCTGCGTCAACGTCGGCCGCAACAAGGAGACCCCGAACGAGCGCGCTGCCGAGGATTACGTCACCGCCTTCCGCACGCTGGCTCCGCATGCGCAGATGGCGTCGATCAACGTCTCGAGCCCCAACACGCCGGGCCTGCGCGCGCTGCAGTCGGATCTCGGTAGCCTCGTCGGCGAAGTGGTGAAGGCGCGAGACTCGCTGCCGCGGCGGGTCCCGGTGCTCGTCAAGCTCTCGCCGGACGAGCCGGATGAGCGCGTGGCGGAGATGGCAAAAGCGGCGCAGGCGGCCGGAGCGGACGGGATCATCGCCACCAACACCACCGTCGGGCGCGGGGCGGTGCTCGATCACCCGCTGGCAGCCGAGCAGGGCGGACTCTCCGGAGCGCCGCTGCGCGAGCGGGCGCTGCACGTCTGCAGGCTCTTGTATCGCGCCGTTTCCATTCCCGTCGTCGGCGTCGGCGGGATCTTCAACGCCGAAGATGCCTACGCCCGCATCCGTGCCGGGGCCTCGCTGGTCCAGATCTACACTGCTCTCGTCTATGAGGGGCCCGCGGTTCCGAGGCGGATCTCACGCGGGCTCGCGGCGCTCCTGCGCAGGGATGGATTGAGCCTGGCGCAGGCGGTCGGCAAGGACGCGTGACCCACGTCAATCCGGTTCGTCGAGGCCGAGCTTCTTTGCGTCGCGGCTGACGATCGCCGCTGCGAGCACCTTCGGGACGTATTCGCGCGTCTCCTCCGGCAGCTTCTTCAACCGGTACAGGTGCCAGAAGTCGCGCTTCTCCTTGCGGAAGCCGCCGGGTTCTCGCGCGATCTGGTGCAGGACGCGCCGCACTCCCGCCTCGCCCCGGTTGTACGACGCCATCGCCAGCATGAAGGAGTCGGTGCCGTACTCGGCCAGGAGGTTCGCCAGGTGCCGCGCCGCCGCCTTCGTCTCGCGCTCCGGGTCGTAGCGCTCGTCCATGTTGGCGTCCACGCGCAATCCGTAGCTCTGCGCGGTCGTCGTCGTCATCTGCCACATGCCCGCCGCTCCGACCGGGCTCTTCGCCTTGGGGTCGAACTGCGTTTCCGCCCAGGCGACGTAGGCCATCTCCTCGGGCAGGCCGAGCGCGCTGAACTCGCGCGTGATCATGGGCCAGTAGCGCTGCTTGCGTCGGTAGACGAACTTCAGATTCGGCGCGTTCACCAGCGCGTCGATGTGGAACTTCAGCCGCTCCTTGAAGATCAGCGGCACCGCGTACGTGCTGGCGTCGAACTTGGCGAGGATCTCCCGGATCTGCCGGTCGAGCGCATCGCCGGACTCCGCCAGCGCTGCTGCCTTCCTCTTGTCCGACTTGTCGAGCGCCGCCAGCGTGCTCTTCGCATTGCCGGTGAGCGTGTTGAGCTTCTCCTCGAGCGACGCGAGGCGCTCCGGGTCGGATTCCTCGTTCATCAGCGCCTCGACGGCCTCGATCTCCTTGTCGAGGTGCTCCTTCTGCTTCACCAGTTGTTCGATCTGCCGCTTCTGCTGCGCGATCACGATGCCCATCACCGCCACGGTCACCGCCGCCACGCCAGCCACCAGGGCCACCACTTTCACCCAACGCTTCGCCGTCTTCGCCTTGGTGGAGTGCTGCACCTGCTTCATGGTGCTGGCCATGATCAGCATCGTCTTGCCGGAGGGCATGCCGCCGGCCTTCGCGCGCTCTTGCGCCACTTTCTTCGCCGCGATCTCCGCGAGCTTCGCGGTGGTGGTATCGGCGTTCTCCTTCAGGTCGGTGGCGATCTTGTTCATCTCGGAGGTTGCGTCGATTCGCGCCGGCGTGCCCCGGCGCGCCGCCTCGGCGCGCTCGATGGCGGTGACGGTCGCTGCCTCCGTCTTCATCGCGCCGCCCGATCCGTCCTTTGCGTCGAATTCCACGCGGACCAGCGGACCGCCCGCGCCGATCTGCACCTGCTCACCCTGGCGCAGCCGGCACTTCGCGACGCGCCGCCCCTCGATCAGCGTCCCGTTCGTGCTCGCCGTGTCGACGACGAACCAGCACCCGTCCTCGAAGAGGAACTCGGCGTGGTGGTTGGAAACCTTCGGGTCGCGCTCCTTGTCGAAGCGGACGTCGCAGTCGGCGGCGCGGCCCACCCGCACCGTGGATTTCGCCGACGTCGCGGTCTTTCCCTGCTGACTCCCGGAGAGGTGGATGATCCGGATCATTCGCGCCACTCCTGCCGGCGGGAGAGGGCCCCTTCCTACCACGGATGCCGTTCAGGTCCGAGCGGCCGCCAGGTCGGGTTCCTCTTCTTGCGCTGGGGCGCGACGCGGCTCGACGGCTCCGAACGCGGCGCGCACCACTGCCATCACGGCGAGCGCGATTGCGAGGCCGAGGAAAATATCCAGCAGATAGTGATGGTTCAGGTAGACCGCCGCGAAGCACACCAGCAGGAAGTAGGCGGCCGCGATCAGGCGGAAGCGGCGCAAGTACCAACCGTAGATCAGGGCCAGGAACGGATAGACCACGTGCAGGCTCGGGATCGCGCCGAAGACGTCGGCGCTCTTTCCGTAGAACCCCTGCATCAGGGGAATGCCGATCAGGTGATCGAACCGGATCGCTCCCGCGGGCGAGGCATGCACGGAGAGGTCGACGGCGAAACCGTGATCGGAGACATACCAGGGCGGCGCGGCCGGGTAGAGGTAGTAGAAGGCAAATCCAATGAAGTTCGAAATCACGAAGATCCAGGTGAACCGCTCGGCGCGCCGGATCTTCCCCTTGGCGATGAAGTAGATGCTGAGCAGGACCGACTCGCCGATGAAGAACATCGGCGTGTAAGCGAGACCGCAGACGAGATCGAGCGGTGCGCTGGTGTGCCGCTGCAGCCACTCGTTCGGGGTCAGTCCGTGAATCCCGAACCAGTGCAGGTCGAAATCGTACGGCTCGTGGACGTGGATGATCGGCGAGCGGATGTAGTCCGCGTACCAGCGCATCGAGTCGTAGACGAGCGCGTAGAGGAGATAGGGAAGCCCGATGAGCGCCAGACGGCGGCTGTCGTCGTTCCAGACCGAGAGCACCAGCGCGATCCCGGCGAGCAGGAAGTGCTCCGGTCCCGGACCGCCGAGCGCGTACATCACCGCCAGATACGCGGCGGCAAGGCCCGGGATCCAATGCTTGAAGAACGGATGCGCGGTGCGAAGCTGCCCGGGGCGCGGGCGCAAGAAGGCGGGCACCTACGCGGCCCCCTGCTGCGCGGCGTCCGCCGGCACCGCGGTCGTGCGGCGGCGGTCGCGCAGCGAGAGCACCGCCGGCAGCGCGAACAACGCGGCGCTCAGGCAGGTGATCTCGCCGATCACCGCCGTCAATCCGAAGCTCTGGATGGCCTGGTTGTCAGCGGTGACCAGCGTGGCGTAGCCGATCATGGTGGTCACCGAGCACAGTGCCACGGCGCCGCCGGAGGAGGACAGCGCCTCCTCGACGCTGCAAGTCTGGCGGTAGCGCTGGTAGAGATTCACCGCGTAGTCGACGCCGATTCCGAACGTGATCGGCAGCACGGCGAAGTTGACGAAGTTCAGCTTGAGCGAGAGCGCCGTCATCGCTCCGGCGCCCCAGAGGACCCCGAGGGAGAGCGAAGCGATCACCCAGGCGCCGTCGCGCAGGCTGCGCATCACCACCACCGTCAGCAGCGCCACCGCGAGGAAGCTCATCAGCGCCGTCAATCTCCCGTCGTCGGTGATCGCCTGCACGATGTCCGTGGTGAGCACGATCTGGCCCGCCACCAGCGCGCGCGGATCGACCTTCAGCGCCGCGTCGCGCACCGCGCGCGCGTGCTGGATCTGCGCGCGCCCGTTCGAGCTGTCGGTGGCGAGCGTGGGGAACACCAGCACCACCCGTCCGCGGTGGCCATCCTTCTCCACGAACGCGCGCGTGAGCCGCTCCGGCACGTCCGAGAGGGAGACCGGCTCGAGCTTCGTCCGCTCGCGCAGGCGCCGGATCTCCGGCGGCAGCCGCGCCGCGGGCCGCTTGTCGATCAGGGCGAAGATCTGGCGCAGGACCTCGAGCTTGAGCCGCTGGTCCTTGGGGACGAACTGCTGCAGCGTGACCACCGACTCGATGGTGCCGTTCGGCCCCTCCTGCTCCTTCTCCTTCTCGATCGCTGCCGCCACCGCTTCCGCTTCTTCCGGCGATCCGGTCAGCACCACGGTCGGGGTCTGGTAGGACTGCAGCACCGCATCGACGTGCTTGTCCCAGTAGCCTTGTCCGTGGCGTTCGCTCGAGCGGCTCCCCAGCTTGGTGAAGTCGTACTGGATCGGTTCCTGCGCGAACAGGTAGGCGGCGTAGACGCTCGCTCCCCCGAGCGCCACCGTCACCAGGACGGGAACCATCGGCCGCCGCACGACCATCTGCGCGAACGGCCCTGCCAGCCAGCCGACGACGCGCCCGCGCTTCGGCATGGAGAGATCGCCGAACGGCCAGAACCTTTCTTGAAGTCCGATCAGGGCCGGCATCAGCGCGTACGTGGTGAGCCAGCAGAGCACCATTCCGAAGAAGCCCATGAAGGCGAACTGGTTGAACCCGCGGAAGCTCGCGGCGCCCAGCGAGCCGTAGCTCGCGGCGGCGGCCGCGCTGGCCGCGAAGGTGGCGATCCAGGTTGCGCGCAGCGAGAGCGGAAGCGCCCTGGCGATGTCTGAGCCGTGCCTGCGCTCCTCGATGTATCTGGCGAGGAAGATGATTCCCGCATTGATCCCGTTGCCGACGATGATGCTGCCGAGGAATGCCGTGTTCGGGTTCAGGTAATGGATCACGCCGCGGGAGAGCGCGAAGGTGAGAGCGACGCCGGTGAAGAGCGGCATCGTCAGCAGCGGTACCGCGCGGATGGTCCGATAGTAGAGGATCAACGCCAGCCCGACCGCCGTCAGCGTCAGCGTGCTCGACAAAGCCAGGTCGCGCACCAGCGCTTCCTGCGCCTCGATCAGGCCCTTGATCTCTCCGCCGTACCCGATCTCGATGCTGGGATGGAAGCTCTTCGGATTCAGCGCCTTCACCTTGTTGTCGACCGCGCTGAAGATCCACTGATCGTCTTCCAGGCTGACCGCCGCGCCGGGAGGCGACAGCAGCATCACCAGGGTATGGCCGCCTTCGCCCGCGAGGTAGCCGTCCGGATAGCGGTCCAGGCGCGCGTATGCCGCCTTGATGCGGCCGACGACCTCGTCGAGGTTGACGGCCGGCGGTTTCTCGGTTTCCTCGGCGAGATCGACCAGGAGCGGATTCGCCTTCGCGATCTGCGAGCGCAGCGCGTCGCGCGCGGCGATCAGGTCCTTCACGTCGGCGTAGAGGGCGCCATGCCGGTCGAGGAATTCCTTCTCCGCATCGACCCGCCAGTGGACCTGGGCGACGAGCGAGGGCGGCAATTCCTTCAGAGTCGCCGCGAGCGCGTCGACGAACCGTTCGCCGGCTTTCAAATCGTCGGTGCGCACCACGATGGCGAGATGCGACAGCCCGCCGATGCGCTTCTCCAGCTCGGCGAGCGCCACCGCGGCGGGCGCTCCCTGCGGGAGCAGCTCGCGCAGATCGGTGCGGAGATCCCCGTAGAGCCGCGCCGCGAAGGGGACCGAAGCGACGAACGCCAGCGTTCCGAGCAGGACGATCAAGACCGGCCGCCGGAGCGAGAGCGCCGCCCACCAGTGCCAGAACCGCGCGGTCCGGGAGAGCTGCTCCATGGCGCTGTCCTACGCCGCGCCGTGCCGTCGCGCCACCGCCTCGATGGCCTCGCGCAGCAGCGATAGCCCGCTCAGGGCGGTATCGCGGTCGATGGTGAGCGCCGGCTGCAGCCGGATGGCGTGCGTATAGCTCATCGCGAGCAGGCCGCGGCGCAGCCCGTCCTGGAAGATCTCGTCGCAGATCTTCTTCGCCAGCGGCTCCTTGGTCTGTCGGTCGGCCACGAGCTCCACGCCGAGGAACAGGCCTTCGCCGCGCACGTCGCCCACCCAGCGGAGGCGATCGGGCCAGCTCCGCAGCTCCTCCAGCATGGCCTTGCCTGTTTCGCGGACGTTCTGCAGCACGTTCTCCTCGTGCAGCGTGCGGATGCTCGCCAGCGCCGCCGCCGCGGCCAGCGGGTTGCCGCCGTACGACGACGACGATCCGCTCGGATTGGCCCATGGCTTCGCCTGGGCGATCGCTCCTTTTGCCACCACGCCGCTGATCGGGAACCCCGCCCCGAACGCCTTGCCGATGGTGATGATGTCAGGCGTCACGCCGCTGCGCTCGCAGGCAAACCACTGGCCGGTACGCCCGAACCCGGTGATCATTTCGTCGGAGATGAACACCGCGCCGTGCTCCCTGGCGATCTCCTGCGCGCGCACCATGAACTCGGGCGGCGGAATCACGTTGCCCGCGGTGCCTTGCATCGGCTCGATGATCACCGCCGCCACGCTGCCCGTACTCTGATGCCGGAGCTGATCGCGCGCCAGATCCGCGCAGGCGATCCCGCAGCTCGGGTACTTCAGCTTGAGCGGGCAGCGGTAGCAGTTGGCGAAGGGCAGGACGTGTCCCGGAGGGACCGGGCCGTACGACTTCGCGTTGCCGGCGCCGTTCGCGGACAAGGTCCGCGCCGTCTTGCCGTGAAAGCCGCCCCAGAAGCCGACGACTTCATGGTGGCCGGTGTGATTCATCGCCAGGCGAAAGGCGCTCTCCACCGCTTCCGCCCCGCTCGAGTAGAGCTGGACCTTGTCCACGCCCTGGGGAGTGACCCGCGCGACCTCGTTGATCAGCTCGGCGCGCGGCGCGCTGGTGAACGATCCGACGGTCACCTTGTCGAGCTGCTCGTGCAGCGCTTTGGTGTAGGCGGGATGGCAATGGCCGAGGCTGTTGACGCCGATCCCGCCGATGAGGTCGACGTAGCGGTTGCCGTCCACGTCCTCGATCACCGATCCCTGCGCGCGCTCCACCGCGATGCCGGAGCTGAGCGCAAACCCCTGCAACCCTGGCGCGAGATGACGCTGCTCGTGCTTCACCAATTCGCGCGAGCGGGGCCCGGGAATTTCCGTCTGGATATGAGGGGCCTTCAGCGTCATTTCCTCGCCTTCAGAAGCCGCAGTGGCCTGTTCGATTCCAGACCGGCTCCGCCGATGGGCGGGCACGTCTAGCACATGTGGCGGGGGATTTTTAGGGTCAGAAGGCGGGCAGGTTCGTGGGCTTGTTGGCGTAGGAGAATTCGGAGAGCGCCTGTCCGCTGCGCAAGGCCGGCGCCTCGCCTGGCTTCTCGATGCGCAGCTCGTACCGGTTCTCGTAGGTGTAGGCCATTGGCGCAGCCCAGGTGCTCACCAGGAGGCGCGAGAGCGGGCTCATCTCGTCGAGAAGGTCCTGGCGGTACAGCAGCTTCCTGGCATCGGCCCGCAGGGTTACCGTCTCGCCGTCCACGCCGCGCGCCACCGCGGCGACGCGCTGCGGAACGTCGTACTCGAAATGGCCGCCGGGCTCGTGGCGAAAGTCCTCGAAGGCGATCTTCACGTCGGTCGATCGGACTTCCGTCTTCCCGGCGCGGGATGTGTACAGCCACCCCTGGGGGGGAAGTCGCGACCCCGCCGGCGGGAAGAGAACCGCGAGCGCGGCGCTGGTGCCTCCGTCTCCGTCGAATGCCTGCATCCGGTACCAGAGCGACGCGCTCTTGTAGGCGGGTACGGTGGAGTACGAGGTGTCCGCATAGCAGTAGCCGCGGGTGCGCCGGCTTCCCGTCGCCACGCTCCAGAGCGTGCCCTCGAATCTGCTGCGGAGCGCGAAGATGGTGTTGTCGAAGACCGCGTGGCCCCCGCTGTCGAACACCACGCGGCCGCCGCCGGGCCGGACGGCCCGAGTCTCCGGCAGCACCGTGGCGTCCACCACCAGCTTGCGGCCGGCGAAGTGGACGTGCTGGCTCGCGTCGGGCCCCATGGTCAGGCGCGAGGCGCCCATCTCGATGGCCCCCTCGGGTTGCACCCCCCACTCGCCGCTCTCGAAGGCCTCGCCGTCCTCGACGGTCTTGCCGTCCGGTGCCACCACCACCGCTCGCACCGCGCCCTTGCCGTGCCCCTCGAGTCCAGCGTTGCTGACGAGGAACTGGACGCGTGCGAACGACCCGTCGTCCGAGGTGAGGAGGAACGAGTAGCTCTCCGAATAGAAGGCCTCGGACCGCAGCTTGGGCAAAAAGCTCTTCTGCGTCAGGTTCGCCGCGTCCGGCAGCGCGCTGGAGAAGCCGTGCACCTGCTCCTCCGCGAACGGATTGCCGTAGGAGACGAACAGGACCGCCATCGCCGCGAGACCCGAGGCCACGGCGCCGATCAGCGCCAGCACCGGCCGGTGCACCGTGTGCTCGCGGAAGACGAAGATCCGGTGCAGCGGCAGGTTCCAGCCGAGCGAGACCCCGAGTCCGACCACCGCCGCGGCCGCGAGCGGGTTCCAGCGCAATCCCTCGGTCAGGAGGATGACGCCGACGGTGTTCAGCAGGAGCGAGGTGAGGGAGATCGCCGCGTACCGTGGCACCTCCACCAGCACCGAATTGTCCCGCGTCCGGAACGTGTAGATCTTGTTGAGGGTGAAATTGGTGATCGCCCCGAGCAGGGCGCCGAGCGCGCGCGAGCTTCCGGTGTAGATCCCGACTACCTCCACCAGGATCGTGAACGAACCGTAGTCGACCGCCGTCGCGACCGCCGAGGCAATCCACGCGCGCTGAAACCACCCGGACAACTCCTCCTCGCGGGCGCCCGTCGTTTCGGCGGCCCCCTCGCGCTTGCGCAGCTCGGTGTGGATGTAGATGAACCGGCGGATGGCGGTGACGTTCGCCATCACCGCGACGAGCAGCAGCGTTGCGAGCATCAGGTAGAAGGCGGGGTGCGGCACGCCGGGCTCCGAGAAACGCGCCAGGTACGGCGACAGCACGCCGGCGGCGCCGATGTACACGGCGCGCTCTCCGCGGTTCATCGACCCCATCCGGGCGTCGATGCCGGAGATCTCGCCCTTCGCTCGCGCATAGGAGACGAGCAGGGCGCCCGCGAGCGAGGTGAGCGCGAGCCAGAAGCCGAGCGGATAGCTGCGGTAGTAGGCCGCGATTCCCGCGAAGGTCGCGATCTCCGCGTATCGGTCGACGGCGGCATCGAGCAGCTCGCCCGCATCGGAGGCGGTGCCACGGGTGCGCGCCACCATTCCGTCGAGAGCGTCCAGGATGGCACAGGCGATCACCAGCCAGCCACCGAGGGTGAAGCGGCCGGTCGCAAACGACGCCGCGGCGCCGACGCTGCAGGCGAGCGAACCTGCGGTGAGCTGGTTGGGGGTGACGCGCAGGCGGAGGCAGAGCTTTTCCAGCGGCTCGAAGCACCAGTACCCAAACTCGATGAAAAACCGGCTGAGGAAGACGCTGCCGGGCTCCTTCTTCACGCGCTCGGGAACGTAGCGTCCCTTGACCAGCACGCGCGCAGAGTAGGCGCACAGGAGGAGGACAACGATCCCGATCGTCACCAGCAGAGACAGGCTTCACCTCTCGTTCACAACCCGACTCGGCTGCGCCTCGGGTGGACACACGCCCACCCGGTCGTTTGCCTGCCCAAGTACCTTGTCTCAGGCAAGATTGCAACGAATGCGGCGTTTGTTACCTGCCGGTGACAATCAATACGATCGGTAGCCCCACGCCCAGGCCGCCGATGGAGTCCTCGGCAGGTTCATCCTTGATCGCGAGCGTTGCTTCCGGACCCCCGTCGAGGTTCAGCGCGTCGACGGCGCCGAGTTGCTCCGCGAGCCATTTGCCCACGTTGCGACGCACGGCGGGCCACTGCGAAGCGAAGAGCAGGATTCTCCCGTCCTTGAGCTGCGCGATCGCGGCCGTGCGCGAGGACTCCGCGCAGTAGTTCGGCCCGGCGCAGGCTGCGGCCCCGTTGCGGACGAGCGCCGGGAAGCTCTTGATCGCCTCGGCCCACTGCTCCGCGTGGAAATCGCCGGGGGCAAGAAAGCGCGGTCCACCGGGAACCGCTTCGCGGCTGACGATCCCCGTGGACGTCACGTCGTTGCGAGGCCGCGCGACGGACCCGAAGAACAGCGCATCCTGACGTTGGCACCCCGCGCCGCGCACCCGCTGGCCTTCGGAGACGAGCTCGCAGGTGGGCCGCACTTCCGCCCCGTCGCGCGAGTAGAAGGAACCGTTCACGATGGCGATGGCGGTCGGATAGCGCCTTCGCCATTCGGCGAGCGTCGGCCGCGATGCGTCGTAGCGGACGAGCAGTCGCGCCCTGGCGGGATCGGCCACCACCACGCGCGCCGCCCAGGCAGGGTCCCCGCCAAGCTCCGCAGCCGGAGCGGTCTCTACCCCAGGCGCGACGCGCTTCCACGGCCCGGAAAGAGACAATGCCGCGATCAGAAGCAGCGGCTGGACGATGGAAAGCCTCAACCGATCCCCTGCTTCAACTCTACACGCGCACAGGGATCTTGACAATCCGACGCATTGCGTTACATCCTGCCGCAACGCATAGCGAAGGGAAGGTGCCATGAGCGAGTTCCAGACGAGGATCCAGGAGGCATTCCAGCAGGCCCAGACCCGGGCGACGACCCGGGCGCGCGAATTCGAGCAAGAGGCGCGCAAGGTGCTCGAGAAGTTGGGTGATCGCGCCCAGGCCGAGCTGAAGGTGCTGCTCCAGAACGCGGCGAAGGGCTCGCGCGACCAGCTCGCCGCCCTCGGCGCCGAGCTGGAGAAGCTCGGAAAGAAGCTGCAGGACATCGCCGCGAAAGCGGCGAATGGCGCGACGAAGCCCGAAGCGCCAGCGAAGGGCGACGGCGCGTCGGCTCCGACGCCGCCCAACTAATTTCGCCCTTCGCGAGGGCTGCGCTCCTCGGGCGTGGCGAGCCGCCGAAGCCGCTCGCGCGCGCCGCGTCAAACCGTCGCGTTGGCGATCGCTTCAGCGGTACCGTGTAACGGTACTTTTGCGCACATTTCCGCTGAGGCGCGCCTTGCCGGGCAAAGCGGCCGGTTGTTAGCCTTCCAGGTCTTGCCGGTATTGCCGGGCTCATCCGGCAGGAGGGGCATGACCGGACGGCGCGCCAGGGTGGCTGCAATGGTGGCGGTGTGTGCCGGGGTGCTGCTCCTCGGCGGCGCGGCCGTCGTTTTCCTCGCGCCGCGCGCCGCACCGATCCTGGCGAGAACGTTCAGCCTTTCCGTACGGTCCCGCATCGGGCAGCCCGAGTTGGAGGCCCTGTTGCAGCGCGTCGCCAAGCGGCTCGATCCGGCGCTTCAGGCGAAGCTTGCCGAGGCGGTGCTGACGGAATCGGAGCGCGCGGGGTACGATCCTCTCTTCATCCTCGCGCTCGTCTCGGTCGAAAGCGGCTTTCGTCCGCACGTGTCGAGCGAGCGCGGCGCATACGGTCTCATGCAGCTCAAGCCTTCCACGTTCGCCTGGATAGCGGGCCGGAACCCCGATCTCGGCGACGGCGGCGCCGTCAGCGAGGATCCGGTCGTCGACGTGCGCCTCGCCATCCGCTATTTCCATTGGCTCGAGCGGCGGTTCCCGCGCCGGGACGAGGCGCTGATGGCGTACAACGCCGGACCCGGGCGCATGCGCCGCTACAAGCGCGCCGGCATTCCCCGGGCGGTGCGCGCCTATCCCCGCAAGGTGATGCGCGAATACCAGCGGTTCGCGAAAATGACCGGCGCGCAGGATCCTCGCGATGTGATGCTCGCTCGGGCAAACTGACCGCGTGACGTTTCTCTTCTGCGCCGTGTTGGCGGCCGCCATGCCGCCTCCCATCGTGGAAGGCAGGGTGAGCGAAGCTGGCGGCGCGGGAGCGGCGTTCGCCCAGGTCACGCTCGCGCAGGGCGATCACGTCCAGGTGGTGCGGACGCGACCAGACGGATGGTTCAGGTTTCGCGCGTTCCAAGGCGCGGGGACGCTCACGGTCAAGCTTCCGCAGGGCTGGACCGCTCCGGCGCTGACGCGCGAAGTCGGGCCGGCGCTGCGCGGAGACGTCATCCGCGCCGATTTCCTCGCGACGGCGCGGCGCGTCCTGCGCGGCCGGTTGCTGGTGGATGGGGCACCGCTTCCGGAGGTCCGCATCAGCGCCGGGCCCGCGTCGGCGTCGACCGACGCGCGCGGTCTGTTCGTGCTCGAAGGACTGCCGGGAGGCGTCGTGGATGTGCGGGTGGATGCGCCGCCGCTGGCCGGCCGCGTCGAGCTGCCGGCGGGACCCGCCGACGTGGCGCGGGACGTGAGCGTGTCGGTCCCGGACTTCGGATCGCTTCGCGTCTCGCGCGTGCCACAGGACAGCTTCGAGCGACCGATCAGCGACTGGCTGGCCTCGAAACGCCTCGGGGTCCCTGAGATCGGACGGATGGAGCGGCTCGCGGCCCTGGTCGGGCTCGACCCGGCGTTCCGTCTCGCGATGGTTGCGCCTTCACGGGAGGCGGCCAGAGGTGCGCAGGCGGCGGCCGTGCTGCAACGGTATCTGACGGGACCGGCGCTGGTGCCGCGGGAGAGGGTCCTTTTCGCGGTCGCAGAATCCACGAGGCCCGGGCACCTGGAGCTACTCTTGACACGGATCGAGGAGCCCCGGTGACGGCATCCGTCGCGTCGTTCCTCGCGCAGGCGCAGAAGAAGGCCACGGAGCTCCCGGCGGCGCTCTCGGGCGCACTGCTGCTCGCCGCCATCCGCTTGTCGGAGAAGAAGGCGCAGGCGATCCGCCCCTACCAATTGCTCGTGGACGACGGTGGCGCGCTCGAACTGCTCAC
Source organism: Deltaproteobacteria bacterium 13_1_40CM_4_68_19 (assembly GCA_001918155.1). Lineage (GTDB taxonomy): Bacteria > Myxococcota > Myxococcia > Myxococcales > 40CM-4-68-19 > 40CM-4-68-19. The sequence goes on along the minus strand of MNFJ01000021.1, from coordinate 10,759 downwards.
CGGCGACCCTCCGGCAGGCGATTCCTACGCTGCGCCCGAGCTGCGCAACGGCGCCGTCTTGCCCGAAGATTCCCGGGTCCTCGTCTATGCCGCGGGGGCGCTCGCCTACGAGCTGATCACGCTCCGTCCGCCGCCGGTGGAAGCCGACGCCGGGGCGCTCGTGAAAGGGCCCCTCGCGCCGGTGATCCGGAAGGCGATGGCCGACCGTCAACAGCGGTACAGGACGCTCGCGGACATGGCGCGCGCCATCGAGCGCATCCAGCACCGCCCGAGCCGCGAGGAAGAGCGGCTGATCCTGGCGGCCGTCGCCGCCAGCACCCCGCTTCCGCCGGCGCAGAAGCTGGCGAAGATCGAGTTGGAGCGGGCCGCCGCGCCGGAGGGAGCTCCCGAGACGGCGCCGACAGCCACGGAGCCGCAGCCGGTGTTCACGCCGGTGTGGGATCCCCTCGAGCCCCAGTCGCCGGAGACCGCTGTCGCCCCCGAAGCGAGTCCGGAGAGCCGCCCGGTCGTCGCCGACGATGCGCTGCGCGCGGAGCTGCAGGCGGAAAGAAAAGCGCGCCAGAAGCTGGCCGTGCTCCTCGTTTCGAGGCTGCAGGGCGTGGCGAACCTCGGTACGCGGCTTGCGCTGGTCGAGGAGCAGGTGCGCTCGTCGCTGCCGCCGCGGCTCTCGCCGTCCGCGGCGATCGACCGAGAAGTAAAGCAGCTGCTGGACCAGCGGCACTTCGCCGAGGCCGAGCGCGCGCTCCAGGATCCCCTGGTCCAGGGCAACGCCGTGCTCCAGTTCCGGCTGGGTGAGGCCTTGTCTTCGACGCCCGATCCAGACGGGTCGCGTTCCTCGCGCGCGGAAGCTGCGCTCCGCCGCGCGGCGGAGCTGGACACCGCGTGGCCCGAGCCGAGGGCCCGGCTCGGCGCGCTGCTCTGGCGCCGCGGCAAGCAGGCAGAAGCGCGCGCGCACCTCCAGGCAGCCCTGAAGTTGGACCCCGCCTGCCCCGAAGCCCTCGCGCTGCTCTCTCTCCAGCGTCGCCCCCCCACGGCTGTGCTGGTCCTGTCGAGCGGCGCCAGCGCCGTCGCGGCCGCCTTGCTGGTCCTCGCCTTGCGCCCGACGAAGCCTGGGCCCGCGATTCCGCCACTCCCGCCGGTCGCCGCGCTGTCCGTCGCGGCACCCGTGCACGCCGAGCCGCCCGTCCCTGCCCCCGAGCTCCCGCTCCCTCCTCTCCCAGCCAAAGCGCCCCAAGCCGCAACCGCCCCTCAAGCCGCAGCTGCACAGCCGGCACCAGGCAAGGCCGCAGCTCTCCAGCCCCCGTCCGCGGCCCGGATCCCGCCGCCGGACCCTCAGCCCGCAGTGGCAAGAAAGAGCCGAAGGCAGCTCGAGCCGAGAGCGGACCCCGATCCCGTGGCCGCGCGCCCGCGTCCAGAGGCCCGCCCAACGAAGATCGCGTCCACCTCGAGGGCGGCAGCCGAAGCCGAATCCGCGAAGGGCGACAAGGCGCTCCGGGCGTTCGATACCAAGGCTGCCGAAGCCGCGTTCTCCTCGGCGCTGAAGCTGGATCCCACGCTCCCTACCGCGCACCGGGGCATGGGAATGGTCTTCGTCTTGCTGGGCAGGAACGCCGAAGCGAAGGCAGCGTACTCGCGTTACCTCGAGCTCGCCCCGGACGCTCCCGACAAAGTGCAGATCGCGCGCCTCATCTCCCGGTAATAGACTGCGCGCTCCATGAACGCGTACACATTCCGGATTCAACAGCCTGAGGCGCGTCGTGCGGAAGTCGAGCTCCAGGTCGAATCCCGCGGGGCGGAGTCGCTCGACGTCCGACTTCCGGTCTGGACGCCAGGAAGCTATCTCGTTCGCGAGCACCAGCGTCACGTCGACGGGCTGCGCGCGGAGGGCGATGGCCGCGAGCTGCAGGTCGAGAAGGTCGACAAGCAGACCTGGCGCGTCCGCTCCTCCGGAGCGCGGGCGATCCGCGTCTGGTACCGGCTCCACTGCTTCGAGCTCACCGTCCGCACCAATCACGTCGACAGCACCCACGCGTTCCTGAACCCGAGCGCGACGGCCGCGTTCGTGGTCGGCCGCGAGGGCGAGACCTGCTCCGTGCGCCTGCAGCTGCCCTGGAGCTGGCGCGCCTGGGTCGCTCTCCCCTTCGAGGACGGCGCCTACGTCGCGCAGGACTATGACGAGCTGGCCGACAGCCCCTTCGAGTGCGGCACCGAGGCGTCGCACGCGGTGCACACGTTCACCGCGCGGGGCGTGCGGCACGAGCTGGTGGTGTGGGGGCGGGGCGACTTCGACGGACTTCGCGTGGTCGCGGACCTAATCAAGATCATCGATGCCGAGGCGGGCATCTTCGGGGGACTTCCATACCCGGACCGCTATCTCTTCATCCTCCACCTCAACGACAAGAGCCGCGGCGGTCTCGAGCACCGGCGCAGCTGCGCCCTGATCGTGCCGCGCTTCTCCTTCGTCCAGAAGACCCCCTACGAGGACTTCCTCCTGCTGGTGGCGCACGAGTTCTTCCATCTCTGGAACGTGAAGCGCGTCCGGCCATCCGCCTTCACGCCCTACGACTGGACGCGCGAGAACCACACGCGACTGCTCTGGGCGATGGAGGGGCTGACCTCGACGTACGAAGTGGTCACCCTGCTGCGCGCGGGCCTCGTGACGCCGCAGCGCTTCCTCGAGATCTGGGCGGAGCGGACCACCCAGCTCCTGCGGACACCGGGGCGGCTGCGAACCTCGCTGTCGCAGGCGTCGTTCGACGCCTGGATCAAGCACTACCGTCCCGACGAGAGCACCGCCAACACCACGGTCTCCTACTACCTGAAGGGCAGCATCGTCGGGTTCCTGCTCGATCTCGAGCTGCGGCGCCGCAGCGGAGGGGCGAAGTCGCTCGACGACCTGGTGCGCACGCTGTTCGAGAAGCACGGCCGCCCGCCGGGCCTCCCCGAGGACGGGGTGGAGAAGGCGGCGATCGATCTGATCGGAGATCGCTCGCTGCACGAGTGGTTCCAGCGCGCGATCCATTCGACGGAGGAGCTCGAGCTCGACGAGGCGCTGGCGGGGGTAGGGCTCAAGCCGGTCCTCGCGCCTGCCGGCGGCGCCGACGACAAGGGAGGCGCCGAGCAGGATCCGGACGACGCGCCACCGCCGGACGCCCGCAACCGGTCGTGGATCGGCGCGACGCTGCGGGAGAAGACCGGTGCCCTGGAGATCGCCTCCGTCGCGGACGGGTCGCCGGCGCAGGCGGCCGGTCTCGCCGCCGGCGACGAGATCATCGCCGTGGACGGCTTCCGCGCCGACCTGAAGCAGAGGCTCGCCCGCGCGCAGCCAGGGCAGACCGTGCGGCTTGCGCTCTTTCGCATGGACGAGCTCGTCGAGGTCTCCGTGCAGCTCGCCGCGGCGCCGCGCGACACGGTGACGTTCATTCCGGACCCGAGGGCGACGCCCGAGCAGCTGGCGGCGCGGGACAAGTGGCTGGGCGCACGCTGGCCCGAATAGAGTCCTGGTGATTGCAAGCCGCGCTGACCGCGGATAAACACCCGCGCGTGCGGGTGACGGAGATCTTCCACAGCATCCAGGGCGAGTCGACCCTCGCCGGCGTGCCCACGGTATTCGTGCGGTTCACGGGGTGCGATCTGCGCTGCCAGTACTGCGACACCGAGTACGCGTTCTACGGCGGCCGGCAGATGTCCCGCGAGGAGATCCTCGCTGAGGTGGCGAAGTACCCGGCCAGGTTCGTCTGCCTGACCGGGGGGGAGCCCACGCTGCAGAAGGAGCTGCCGCAGCTCGCGCAAGAGCTGCTCGACCGTGGCTACCAGGTGTCCCTCGAGACGCACGGCCAGCGCCCCCTCGGGACGGTGCCGCGGGGCGTGCGCAAGATCGTGGATCTGAAGACTCCGGGATCGGACGAGCCGCATGTCGAGTTCAGCGCCTTCGGCGAGCTTGCGGCCGGCGACGAGGTGAAGGTGGTGGTCTGCTCGCGCGACGACTTCCGGTGGGCGCTGCAGAAGCTCGACGAGCTCCAGCTCTGGGGCAAGGTTCCCGTTCTCTTCTCCCCATCCTACGGCCAGGTTTCGCCACAGGATCTCGCCGCCTGGGTGCTCGAGAGCGGCAGGCCGGCACGGCTGCAGCTGCAGCTGCACAAGGTGATCTGGGGCGAGAAGAGGGGAGTGTAGATGCGCCGCCCCTGCTACGTCGTCGACTCGTTCGCCCCGCATCCGCTGGCGGGAAATCCCGCCGGGGTGGTGCTGGACGGCGCCGACCTCGACGCGAAGACCATGCAGCGGATCGCCAACGAGCTCAAGCACAGCGAGACCGCCTTTCCGCTGCCCGCCCGCGAGCCCACGGCCGCGCTGCACCTGCGCTGGTTCACGCCGGAAGCCGAAGTCGCCTTCTGCGGACACGCGACCCTCGCAACCTTCCATGTGCTCGTGGAAGAAGCGGGCCGCATCCGCGTGCCGGAGGGCCGCGTGACGCGGACGGCGTTCACCTGCAAGAGCGGCAGGCTGAACGTCGAGCTCTCGCGCCGGGAGGGAAAGCTGAGCGTCGTCATCGAGACGCCCGCCAGCCGCTTCGAGCGGGCGCAGGTCCCGGCAGAGCTCGCGACCGCGCTCGGAATCGTGCCGGAAGCCTTGAGCCCGGAGATGGTCCCCTGGAAGAGCGCCATCCTGGAGGGAAACCTCTACGTCTGCGTCCGCGACCGGGAGACGCTCGCGCGTTGCAGACCAGACGGCCCGTCGCTGGACCGACTCGGACGCCAGCTCGGCGTCGCCGGGTTCGCGGTGTTTGCCCTGCACCCGGCGGCGGGAGTCGACGCTGCGGTGCGCTGCTTCTTCCCCGGGTACGGAATCCTCGAGGACCCGGTGACGGGGAGCGCGGCGGGGCAACTCGGGGCGCTGATCCAGACCGTGCAGCCCGAAGCGATGCCGCGCCGGCTGCTTTTCACGCAGGGCGACGAGATGGGCCGGCCGGGCCGAATCGAGGTAGAGGTGCGTGAAACGATGGGGGGACACCATGAAATGGTGTCCCCGGAGATCACCAGCCGGTTTCGCGCATTCATCGGCGGAAACGCCGTCACCGTCCTGCGCGGGGAGCTCGACCTGTGAAGTCGCGCCGCTTGCCGAAGAGCGAATCAGCGCTGCGGCGGACCCTGTCCGCGCTGCGCGACGTCCACAGCGAGGACGACTCGCGCCGGCTCGCGCTGGATCGCGCCGGCGTCAAAGGGTTGCGATATCCGATCTGCGTGCTCGATCGCGCCCGGGGGCTCCAGCACACCGTGGCGGAGATCGACATGAGCGTGTCCGTCCCGCACAAGCGCAAGGGCGCGCACATGAGCCGCTTCGTCGAGTTGCTCAACCGGCACCGGCGCGAGATCGACATCCGCAAGTTCCGCACGCTCTGCGCGGAGCTGCGCCGCGACCACGACGCGGACGCCGCGCGCGTCGAGGTCCGGTTCCCCTACTTCATCGAGAAGAAGGCCCCCGTCACGGGGGCTGTCGGGCTTCTGCACTACTCCTGCACCTTCGGCGCCAGCGTCACGCGCGACGACTACGACCTCTGGGTGGCGCTGGAGGTGCCGGTCACCACGCTCTGCCCGTGCAGCAAGGCGATCAGCGAGCATGGGGCGCACAACCAGAGGAGCCTGGTGGCGGTGCGCGTCTGGTTCGACCGGTTCTTCTGGATCGAAGACCTGATCGCCCTGGTCGAGGACTCGGCGAGCTGCGATCTATACGCCTTGCTCAAGCGCCCGGACGAGAAGTACGTGACCGAGCGCGCCTGGCAGCGGCCCCGCTTCGTGGAGGACCTGGTGCGGGAGGTGGGAACGCGGCTGCGGCGCGATCCGAACTTCACCCGCTGGGAGGTGGAGGCCGAGAGCTTCGAGTCCATCCACGCCCACAGCGCCTACGCCACGCTGAAACATCCTTGACCGCACGCGCGGTTACGGGGGACGCTCCGCGCATGCTGACGCTGCTTCTCGCCTCGGTCTTCCTGAACGGGGTGAACATCGACGGCCTGCGCTCGCAGAAGTTCGACAAATGCAGGACGGTCCGGATCGACGAGCGCGGCGACGTGCATCTCGACTGCCCCGGGTATCAGGTCGAGCATCCGCCGGCGGCCGTTCCGGCTTCCACCTCGTCCCCCGCGCTCGCGCCGCTGCTGCCCTCCGCCGTCGCGGCCGCGATGACGAAACGATACTGGCTGGTCACCGACGAGAAGGACGGTGCCGCCGCACAATACGACGTCGACGTGTTCGTCAACGCGAAGTTCGTGCGCAAGATCCGGGCGGGCGAGCCCCAGGTGGTGCTGGAGATCACCCGCTACCTGCATCCGGGAGTGAACAAGGTCCTCTTCGCGGCCACCAAGCGCGCCGACGGGGGCCGCAAGAGCGCATCGCCGGCGAGCTTCCTGAAGATGGTCGTGGGCGAGGGGGACTCCGGAGGGAACACGGTGACCATCGACAATCCCCTGATCGAGTCGAAGCGCACGGCGGCGGAGACCGAAAACGTGAACGAAGAGTTCACCATCCAGGGCCGCTGATGCTGCAGGAAGACCCGAAGCGCACGCACGTCCCCGCCGAGCCGCAGCTCATCGTCGCGCTCTACGTGGCGACGAACCAGCCGGTGGTCCAGCCGGTGGGCCGCACCGCGCAGGCGGCCCAGGGTGCGGTGGTGGCGGTCCGCGAAGGGGCGATCTTCCAGGTGATGGTGGCGCTGACGCTGGCCGAGAGCGGCGAGAACGTCATCTACTCGGCCCCTCCGGTGGAGCAGCGGGAGGTGCAGCAGGCGCTGGAAGAGGCGCTGAACTTCGCCGAGAGCATGGGGTTCATCCTCGACGGCACCGGCTGGGCCAATCTCGACGATGCCCACCGATCCGAGCTTCTCGAGAGCACCCCGGCGTTCTGGCCGCCCGCCGACGTGGAGGAGGCGCCGGCCGAGAAGCCGCAGATCGACGATCCGATGCAGGCGGTGGCGCGGTTGTTCGCGGCCTTCGCGCTGCTGCTCCTCGCTTCCTGCTCGGGGATGTCCGCCGAGCAGCGTGCGCAGGCGGCCGAGATCCACCAGCAGCTCGGCGACAACCTCCTCTACCAGGGGGATGCGCAAGGGGCGATCAAGGAATACATGCAGTCGCTCGACCTCGACGAGACGCCCGAGGCGCACAACGGGCTCGGCCTCATCTACTGGTACTCGCTCGGCCGGCCCGAGGACGGCGCGAAGGAGTTCAAGCGCGCGCTGCAGATGCGGCCGGACTACTCGGAAGCGATGACCAACCTGGGCGCGCTCTACATTTCCCGCAGCCAGTTCACCGACGCCATTCCCCTGCTCGACAAGGCCGCGCGCGACCCGCTGTACAAGACGCGCACCGTGGCGCAGGCGAACCTCGGATGGGCGCTGTACAAGTCGGGCCAGCCGGAGAAGGGCATCGGCGAGATCCGCGGGGCCTTGGCGGTGGCGCCGAAGTACTGTCTGGGATGGAGGCAGCTCGGGACCATCTATTCGGAGCAGAGCAGGCTGGACGAGGCGAGCAAGGCGTTCGGCCGGTACGCCGAGGAATGCCCGGACGTCGGGGACGCGCACCTGCTCTTCGGCAAGGTGCTGGCGCGGCAACAGCGGGCCAAGGAGGCGCGCGCCGAATTCGAGCGATGCGCGATCCCCAAGCAGGAGCGGGACAAGCCGGTCGCCTCGGAGTGTGCGCGGTTCCTCAAGGAGCTCGGCACGCCCTGACGCGCCCTGGGATGCTAGATTCCCGCCTATGGGAATCCTCAAGATGCTGGCGCGCACCCCTGGGATCGCCGGGCTCCGGCAGCTTGCGCAGGGCGGGCCCAAGAGCTCGAAGGTCGCCTGATCGGTGGACCTGCGCGCGCACCGCGTCGACGCCCTGGTGCTTCGGGCCATCGCCTACGGCGAGGCGGACGCGGTGGTCCATCTCCTGGTCCGCGGGCGCGGGCGCATCTCCGCTTTCGCGCGCGGAGCGCGCAGCTCGCGCAAGCGGTTCGGGGGAGCTCTGGAGCCGTTCCAGCGCGTCGAGGCGCTGGTGGCGGAACGGGAAGGGCAGGAGCTCTGGGCGCTGCGCGAGGCCCGGGTGGTGGAAGGGCATGCGCGCTTGCGCGAGGACCTGCATCGCATCGCGCACGCAGGGTATGCGGCCGAGCTGATCCACGATCTGACGCGCGCCGGGCAGCCCGCGGACGGACTGTTCACGCTGCTGGAGGAATTCCTCACCCGCCTGGAGGCTGGCGCGGCCACGAGCGCGCGCCTGCGGGCGCTGGAGCTGCTCGCGCTGGAAGCGGCGGGCTTTGCTCCGGAGCTGGCGGCCTGCGCGCGCTGCGGCTCGGAAGTGCCGCAGGGGCGCGCCGGCTTCGATCCGGACGCCGGCGGCGTGATCTGCCAGAGATGTACACAGCTCGGGACGCCGCTGGCGCTGTCGCACGGCGCGCGCGCGGCGCTCCGCCAGCTGCGGACGGGCGGGCTCTCCGCGGCGGACGCGCCGGCGTCCGCCGACGGTTCCGGCCGTCCGGCCGATGCGCGCGCGTTCGAGGACGCATGCGCGCAAGCGCAGCGGCCGCTGCGGGCGTTCCTGCAGCACCACATCGGCCGCGCACTGCGCAGCAGCGAATTCCTGGCGCAGGTCGGCGCGCCTCAGTAGTCGCTCGGTCGCATCGCCTTCCACAACCGCAGCGCGGCGGCGGCGGGATCGGGAGCGCCGAGCACGCTGCGGATGCAGGCGACGCCGCGGGCGCCGGCGTCGAGACAGCGGAAGGCGTTGCTCTCGTTCACGCCTCCGAGCGCGAGCACCGGGATCGGGGCCGCGCGACAAGCCTGCGCCAGCGCCTCCTCCCCTTGCGCGGTCTTTCCCGGCGTGTCGTAGACGGGCGCGAACACGGCGAAATCGGCGCCTTCCAGGGAGGCGCGCGCGACGTCCTCGGCGGAGTGCGCGCTGACCCCGACCACGCGCAGACCGAGGGCGCGCGCATCGGCGACCGACAGCCCGCGGGCCGGAAGGTGCACGCCATCTGCGCCGGAAGCGAGCGCGACGTCGGCGCGATCGTTGATCAGCAGCGGCGCGGCAAACCCCGTGCAGACGTCGCGCAGCGCCCGGGCGCGATCGAGCAGCTCCCGGGCGGACAGATCGGGCTGGCGCAGCTGCACCCCCGTCGAGTCGCGCGGAAGCACGGCGAGCGCCGCCTCGACGGCCCGGACCGGATCGCCCGAGGGCGGCGTGATCAGGTACAGCCGGATCACGCCGCGCCGATCACTCCGGCGAGCGGGCTCGACGCGCTCCCGTACAGTTTCTTCGGGATGCGCCCGGCGAGGTACGCCAGCCGCCCGCCTTCCGTCGCCAGCTTGATCGCGCGCGCCATCCCTACCGGATCCTTCGCGCCTGCGATGGCGGTGTTCACCAACAGCCCCGACACGCCCAGCTCCATGCACAGCGCGCAGTCGGAGGCGGTGCCCACGCCGGCGTCGACGATCACCGGGACCTTCGCCTGGTCGAGGATCATCTGCAGCGAGTACGGATTGCGCAGTCCCAGCCCGCTGCCGATGGGTGCGCCGAGAGGCATCACCGCGGCGCAGCCCGCGTCCTCCAGCTTCTTCGCGGCGACCGGGTCGTCGTTGGTGTAGGGCAGCACGCGGAATCCCTCGGCGACGAGCTGCCTCGCCGCCTTGAGGGTTTCTTCCACGTCCGGCAGCAGCGTCTTCGGATCGGAGAGGACTTCCAGCTTCACCAGCGGGTTCTCCCCGCCGAGCTGCAGCTCCCGCGCCAGCCGGCAGGTGCGCACGGCGTCGTCGGCGGTGTAGCAGCCGGCGGTGTTCGGCAGGAGGACCATGTCCTTCGGGATCCAGTGCAACAGCGACGCCTCACCCTTCGCCTGCAGATCGAGCCTGCGCACCGCGACCGTCACCATCTGTGCGCCGCTCGCTTCCAGCGCCGCTTTCATGGTGGGGAACTCCTTGTACTTGCCGGTCCCCACCACCAGCCGCGAGGTGAACCGATGCCCGCCCAGAACGAGCTCGTCCATTGCTCAGCCTCCACCCACGAAGGTGACGATCTCCAGCACGTCGCCTGGCGCGAGCGTCTGCTCGCCGTGGCGCGCCTTCTTCACCACTTCGCCGTTGCGCTCCACCGCCACGCGGTCGCCCTGCACGCCGAGACGCTGCAGGAGCGCCGCTACGGTGAGGCCTTCGGGCAGATCCAGGGGCTCGCCGTTGACCGTCGCACGCATCACGGCCGGTGATAGGCCCGAGGCGGGACAGGGTCAAGCGGCCTTGTCTCGCTGAGGGCGATGCGCGAGACTCCAGTCTTACCGACCCGGAGCGTCCGCCTTTGGACAACACGCACCTGCTACGGCAGGTCTCGATCTTCCAGGCCCTGCCGCAGGACACGATCGCCGATCTGGCGAAGCGAGTCTGGCACAAGCAGGCCGACGCCGGCTCGGTCATCGTCAGCCAGGAGGAGGCCGGCGACGCCCTCTTCGTCATCGCCAGGGGCAAGGTCAAGGTCGTCCTCTACGGCGAGACCGGCCGGGAGATCATCCTCAGCATGCTGGGAGCCGGGGACTTCTTCGGCGAGATGGCGCTGCTCGACCGCCAGCCGCGCTCGGCGAACGTGGTCGCGGTGGAAAGCTCGGAGCTGCTGGGGCTCGATCGCGAAGCATTCCAGACGCATCTCACCTCGCACCCATCGACGGCCATGGCCATCCTGGCGGAAATGTCCCGCAGGCTGCGCCACGCAGACGAGGTGATCGGCAATCTCGCCCTGCTC